>JABFWF010000060.1 GCA_013362405.1 Lysobacter sp.
CCACGCCGCCGGCGACCGCGCGCGCGGGCGCCTGCACCACGCGATCGGCGGCAAGGCCTGCCAACCCGCGCATGACGGTGCCGGCTGTCCGCAGGGTTCGGCCGGCGGAATATGCCGAGTCGGGCGTCGCTTGCTGCTGCTTCGTCGGATCCAGAGGCATCGTGGGCTCCTGCGGGGTTAGCCGGTGGTGGTGAGGCCGGTGTAGTCGGGCGCGTCGCCGCTCCACGACGCGCTGAGGCTGTGGCCGTAGCTGTCGCTGGCCGAGACGTTGGCCCCGTAGTTGATGGCGGACATGCTGGAAGCGGCGAGCTGGGCGTGGATCTGCGCGAGGGCCTTGGCGATCTCCGCGAGCAGGTTCTGCAACGCGATGTTTTCGCTGCTGCGGATGCGCGCGGCTTCGATCTGCGTGTCGACGCGCGCCTTCGATGCCTCCAACCCGAGCTGGAAGGTGCGGTCCGTCGCCGCGCTGGCCGCCTGTTCGACGTCGGCTCGGGCGCGGTAGATCGTCGCCTCGGCCGCGGCGCGGGTCCCGGCTGCCGTGAGGCGCGTACGTTCGGTGTCGAGCAGCTGCCCGAGGCGGCGGAGACCTGCGTCGTAAACCGACAGGTTCTGCTGGTGCTCGGCCAGGCGAAGGCGTTCGAGGTCGTTCTTCAGGCCGCCGTACTTCACGATGCCGTCAGTGCGCGTGCCGAAGGCGTCGACCATCGCGCGATACAGCGTCGCCTTCGCTCCCTCGCCCTCGATGCTGGCGCGGTATCCGTCCCACTCCTTCCCGTAGGCCGAGAACAGCGTGTCGTAAGCCTTGACCTCCTCGCTGAAGATCTCGATCGGGATGCGATTCGCGTCGGCCTGGACCTTCACGGCCTCCACGCGCGAGCGGTAGAAGTCGGCGAGCGTGCGCACCGCCTCCCACTGGGCTTGGTAGAGGCGGACGCTCTGCTCGTTGACGTCGCCCTTGAGCTTCTCCGCTTCTATCTGGGCCCGGTACTGGTCGAGCTTTGCCAGCTCGGCCTTCAGACGCGTTTCCAGCACCTGAGCATCGATCCCGTAGCCCTGCATCTCCGCGTTGAACTGGGTGATGCGGGCATTGAGGATCGCAATCGAGGTCTCACGCAGGAACTGCGCCGACGCCAGCAGCAAGCGCTGCCTCTCGAGGTGCAGGTTGATCGTGATGCCTTCGAGCTGGATGCCAGACTGCACCGCGAGGCGCATGTTCTCGAGGACCGTTTCATAGTCCTTGATGGTCAGCTCGCGGTTGAGATCGCCGACCTGGTCCTGCGCCTTCTGGCGGATCGCGTCGACGCGCGCCACCAGCATGCCGGGTGGCTGACTGAACCCCCGCGCGGCGAAATCATCGAACGCCTGGTCCTCGGCCGCGGCCTGCTCCACCACGATGCGCTGGCGCCCACGCTCGAACAGGGCGCGGCGGATCGCCGGCGGCAGCGGATCCTCGCCATCCATCCACGACGACACCCGGCCGCGGATCTTGTCGAGCAACGCGGAGACGTACGCCTCCGGTGTGAAGGTGAAGTTGTCGTTGATCGCGAACGGGGCGATCGTGGGGCGCGCGCTGGTAAAGGTCGGGAGCTGCAGGTCGGGCAACACCGGCAGGCGGAGATCCAGCAGCGTGATGGGCGCCGGCGCGTACTGGGTGTAGTCGGGTTCGGCGGGCGGCGCGAGCGGCGCTGGGCGCGCCGGAGCGGTCGGGCGCGCCATGTCGGGTCGCGTCGGACGCGGGCCATAGGCGAACGTCGGCTCTTGGATGTCGAACACCGGAAGTGGATCGAGGTCCGGCGTCTGCGCTTCGAACGCCGGCGGCAATCCCGGCTGCTCCTGCGGCTGCAGCGCGAAGTCGTCGCTGTTGAGCGTCGGCGCGACCGGGCGCTGAAAGGGGGTGAGCTGGTTGGCGAAGTCGAAGTTGACGCTGAAGGTGGTCGGCGAGACGGTGAAATGCGCCAGCGAATCGAGCTGCGCCTGCGCCTGCACGAGCAACTGATCGCCGCGCGACCCAAATTTTTCCTGCGCCTCCGAGACGAATTGGACGGCGGCTGCTGCGCCCTTGCCGAAGTCGGTCATGCCTTGCCCCCTGCATTGCCCCGGATGCGCCGCTCGAGCATGAGCGGCAGGATTTCGACCACGTCGATTTCGAAGTCGCCGCCGGCGACGTTCTCGATCTGGAAGTCCCAGTAGACGGACTTCAGACCCTTGCCGATCTGCACGCGGCTCTCGCGCATCGACTGCGCGCCCCGCGCGTACAGGCGATACACGTGGGCCTCGCGCGCGCCGGTGACCTCGTTGGCCACGATCACCTTCAGGCGCAGGTCGCCGCTGGCGGTGAAGCCGAGGTAGGCCGACGCCATGCGCTTGAGCAGGCGTGTGCCGAGCGAGGACATGCCCAGGCGCAGTTTCGCCGCGATTGGCGAGCCGGCGTCGTTGTCCCCGTCGAGGCGGTACCGGCCCGTGTCGGAGACGCCGTAGTAGCGTCCGCCGATGCGCATGAAGCTGTTGAACGGGTAATTGGTGTAACGGGTGGCGCCCTTGCTCGCCGCGTTCATCGACCACGCGACGTACTGCTCGTTGTCGATGGCCACCTGCAGGACGAACTCGAGGCGATCGCGCAGCGCGGCGATCGCGTCGAGGCTGGTGTTCTGGGTGGCGCCGAACGTGATCCCATCCTTCAGGGCAATGGCCAGCGTCGCCGTGTGGGTCTGCGCTGCCTGCAGGGCCAGCGCGTCGATCAGCTGCGCGATCGCGGTGTAGTGGCTGGCGGCAGTCGTCGTCAGCGTCACCGAATCGGCCAGGCTGGACACTGGCGTGCCGCTGGCCATCGCGCCGAGCGTGAGAGCCTCAGCGATGACCGCATGCGCCTCGAGCACGCTACCGACGGCCTCGGACAGCAGCAACGCATCCACCACCCGCGCGATCGCGGTGTAACTGAGCGTCTGGCTATGGCCCAACGCCACAGAGACCTGCAGCAGCTCGCGGTACACCAGCGCCAGGCCGGCCTCGAGCGCGAGGCCATCGCGCAGCGCGCTGATGCCGTCCAGCGCGGTGTGCGGCACGCTGTCGGCCAGCGTGAGCTGTGCCGGCAGCAGGTGAATCGGCAGCGACGATCCCGCGGCGCCCACTGCGACGCTGTCGGTGAGGTGCACGATCGGGACGCTGGGATTCGCGAGGGAGCTGATCGGCGCCCTCGCGAGTGGCGCAAAGCCCAGCATTACGCGCCGACCTCGACGAGCTCGATGCGGGCCACCCACTTGATGGTCTTGGCGGTCTGGCCGGTGACGTTGACCAGCAGGCACTTGTTGGTGACGCCGTCCACCGCGAGCGCGGCGGCCCAGCCCACCGCGCCGGCACTGCGGCCAAGATCCACGGCCGCGGGGGTGGTACCGATCAGGGATGGCGCGCCGGTGCCGTCGGTGTGCACCAGGCCTTCAAGGCGCAGCGCCACGGCATCGCCAGTCGCGGTTTCGCGGCCGACGACGTGCACGATGATCGCGGCCGCGAAGTTGGCCGGCAAGGTCAGGTAGCCGAGCGTCGCAGCGCTGGCATCGAACTCGAGCGCGGTGACCGTGGCGTCGGTCGTGGTCTTTCGCTGGATCGTCCGCTCGGACTGGCAGGCGCCACCCCCGGTCGTGCTGGCGGCGTCGCCGCCGGCGAGCGTCTGGCTGCCGAAGAAGTGGGACTTGCCGCTGCGACCACCGACCACCGCAGAACACACGGCCGCGGCTGTGTTGCGCGAGCCGCCAAGGCAGGCAGCGTCGCGTCCGGTGGCCACGTTGCCGACGTTGTCCAACGAGCCGCCGCCAATGCAGGCGGCGCCGATGCCCGTCGACTTGGTTCGCGCGCCGACCGCCACCGAGCTGTCGCCCATCGCGAAGGCGCCGGTGTCGCTGGTGTCGTCGCCGCCGATCGCCACTGCGCGCAGCGCGCTCGCCTGGCACTGGCTGCCACCGCCGACGGCGACTGCGAAGTCGCCGACCGCGCTGGGGCCGTCGCCGCCGATCGCCAGTGCACTGGCGCCGTTGGCGTTCGCGCGCAGGCCGATCGCGATCGCGTAGTTGCCGACCGCTGAGGCCAGCGCGCACAGCGCCAGTGCGGCCGTGGGCCCGAGGTTCGGGACGCCGGCGTTGTTCGCGACGCCATAGAGCGGGTCGAAGTTGACCGCTAGGACGCGCGCCAGCGCGGCTGGATAATCGATCCAGATGTCGCGCGAGCCGGCGCCCCAGTTGACCGCGGCGTTCCCGTTGCTCGAGGCGAGGATCCGATCGCGCGATAGGCTCGTGCCCACGGCGGTGAAGGTCCCGACGCCGACCTCCCAGGCGGTGCCATCGCTCACCGCGTAGCAGCAGACGTCGGCATTGGCGAGCACGTCGGTGAACGCGCGGTGCCCGGGCGCTGCGCCCGCAAGGGCGTAGGCGCCCGTACCGGTGGTGGTGGTCGTTTCTTTGACGCGGTCGGCCAGGTTGAGCTTCACAGAGGTCTCCGGCTAGAGAAGGCCGCGCGTGGTCGGCAG
>JABFWF010000293.1 GCA_013362405.1 Lysobacter sp.
GCGTGATGCGGTCGTATTCGAGCGTGCCGAGCGCCTGCGGCGCCTGCCGTGCGCAGCCAGCCAGCCCGGCGAGCGGAAGGAGCAGCAGTGCGATGGAGGAGGTGCGCATGCGTGCTCCGTGTGGTGTGTATCAGCCGGCGCCGATGCCGCGGTCGAGGAGCGCGATGGTGTGGTCGCGCAGGACGTCGGCGTCGAGGTCGTCGGTAGCGAAGAACGGCCGCCAGCGCGGCGCGCCCGCCGCCGGGAACAGCGTCAGGCCGCCCAGCGAGACCACCAGCAGGCGCGGATCGAGGCCGGGATCGAGTTCGCCGCGCTGCTGCGCCTGCGCGAAGCGCTCGGCCAGCATGCGCGGCAACTGCGGCGCCACCCGCGCCAGCAGCAGCTCGCGCAGCGCGCCGCCTTCGCACAGCACCTCGCGCACCCACAGCGCCGGCAGCCACGGATGGCGCG
The DNA here is from genome assembly GCA_013362405.1 of Lysobacter sp. Taxonomy (GTDB): domain Bacteria; phylum Pseudomonadota; class Gammaproteobacteria; order Xanthomonadales; family Xanthomonadaceae; genus JABFWF01. The sequence goes on from JABFWF010000293.1 coordinate 451, forward strand.
CGACCAGCTCGCCCATCCCGCGCACGAAGGCGGCGACCAGCGCGGCAACGTCGTCGCCGGCGCGCAGCAGCGGCTCGCGCAGGCCCGCGAAGGCCGGCATCAGCCGCTCCTCGACCACGGCCTGCTGCAGCTGCGCCTTGTCGCCGAAGTAGTAATGCAGCATCGCCGGCGTCACCGAGGCCTCGGCGGCGATCGCGCGCAGCGGCGTCGCGGCGATGCCCTGGCGCACGTAGCAGGCGATGGCGGCATCGAGCAGGCGCTCGCGCAGGTCGGGCGTGGCACCGGCGGGACGCCCCGCGCGTCGCGAGGGACTGCGCGGGGACTCGCTACCGGCGGCGGGGCCTTGGCGTGCCATGTGTCTATTTAATTCATTGGTTAATTTAATTGCAAGCCGAGCACCGCACGCAGGGGCTCCGCCGCCCCTAGCGCGGACGCTCGTAGCCCGGCCGGCCGTCGACGTAGGTCGCGCGCACGGTCAGCGCGCGCAGGCGGCCCGGATCGATCGCCAGCGGATCCTCCGCCAGCACCGCGAAGTCGGCACGCTTGCCCATCGCCAGGCTGCCGAGCTCGTCCTCGGCGAAGCCGGCATGGGCGGCATCGAGGGTGAAGCCGCGCAGCGCCTCGAACGCGGTCAGCCGGTCCTCCGGATGCCAGCCGCCCGGCGGATGCCCGCTGGCATCGGCGCGGGTCGTAGCCGCATACAGGCCCAGGCGCGGGTCCACCGATTCGACCGGGAAGTCCGAACCCAGCGCCAGGCGCGCGCCGCTGTCGCGCAGCTTGCGCCAGGCGTAGGCGCCGCCGATGCGCGCCGGGCCGAGGCGCATGTACTTCCGTCGCCTCGTCCGGCGGCGGCACGACGGCGTCCACCAGCGCCATCGCGCCGTCCACGAAGATGCCGGTCGGCTGGCCCGCCACGCGCTCGATGCGGCCGCCCTCGGGGTGCCAGTCACCGGCGAGGTCGCGCTTCACCGCACGCATCGCCGCGCTGTTGGCCCAGCTGGCATGGCCGTCGATGCGGCCCAGCCACACCGGGCGATCGGGGAAAGCGGCGTCGAGGTCGGCCGCGGTGGGGAAGCGCCTGTCGGGCCAGTGGTTCTGGTCCCAACCACGGCCGACGAGCCACGCGCCCGCCGGCAGCGTGCGCGCGAATGCGCGCAGCCGCGCCAGCACGTCGTCCTGGCTGCGCGTCCCTTCGAGGTCGGCGCGCAGGTGGGCGAGCCCCTGCTCCTCGACGTGCCCGTGCGCGTCGATCAGGCCGGGCACCAGCGTCGCATCGCCGAAGTCGAGCCGGCGCGCGCCAGGATAGTTCGCGAGCAGCGCGTCGCGCGCGCCGACCGCGAGGATGCGCCCGCCTGCGTCGAACGCCAGCGCGGTGGCGCGTGGCTGCGCGGGATCCATGGTGTCGATGCGCGCCGCGCTCGCCACCGTGACCTGCGCTGCGGCCACCGGCGTTGATGCGATCGTCATCCCGATGCACCACACTGTCGCCAGCCATCCACGCATCGCGCGTCCTCCACCGGGCAGATCGCCGCGACTTTGCGTAATGCGCCCGCGCGGCGCAAGCTGGCGCCCGCCCCGCAGCCCGCTTCCCCGATGCCTGCACGCCACAGTTCGGAATTCGCGCTCGAACCTGCCGACGCCGAGCGCCTGGCCAACCTCACCGGCGCCTTCGACAGCCACCTGCGCATGATCGAGCTGCGCACGGGCGTGGAGATCGCCAACCGCGGCAACATCTTCCGCGTCAGCGGCGCGGAACCCGCCGTGCAGGGCGCGGAAAAGCTGCTTCGCCAGCTCTGGGCCGACGCGGAGAACGGCACCCTGACCGAATCCGAGATCCACCTGCGCCTGGCCGAGGCGCAGGCCGACCGGCTCGCCACCGACGACATCGAACCGCAGGAAGTCGCGGTCCGCGTCAAGCGCGGCACGATCCGCGGGCGCGGCAACAACCAGGCGAAGTACCTGCACGCGATCGCCACCCACGACATCAACTTCGGCATCGGCCCCGCGGGCACCGGCAAGACCTTCCTCGCCGTGGCGATGGCCGTCGAGGCGCTGAACGAATCGCGCGTGCAGCGCCTCGTGCTGGTGCGCCCGGCGGTGGAAGCCGGCGAGAAGCTCGGCTTCCTGCCCGGCGACCTGACCCAGAAGGTGGATCCGTACCTGCGCCCGCTCTACGACGCGCTGTACGAAATGCTCGGCATGGAAAAGGTGGTCAAGCTGCTCGAGAAGAACGTCATCGAGATCGCGCCGCTGGCTTACATGCGCGGGCGCACGCTCAACGACGCCTTCGTGATCCTCGACGAGGCGCAGAACACCAGCATCGAGCAGATGAAGATGTTCCTGACGCGCATCGGCTTCGGCTCGACCGCGGTGGTCACCGGCGACCTCACCCAGGTGGACCTGCCGCGGCACCAGAAGTCGGGACTGAAGGACGCGCTGGAGGTGCTGCACGGCGTCGACGGCATCAGCTTCACCTTCTTCGAGGCGCGCGATGTGGTGCGCCACCCGCTGGTCGCGCACATCGTCGATGCCTACGATGCGCGCGACCAGCAGAACGCCTCCACCGGCCCGGCCTGACGCAGGAATCCCGATGACGAAAGGTCCCGTCCGCCTCGAAGTGTCCGTCGGCTACGCCGTGCCGCGTGCCGGCATTCCGTCCGCGGTGAGTTTCCGCAAATGGGTGGCGGCCGCGCTCGAAGGCCGCATCCGCGAGGCCGACCTCGCCATCCGCATCGTCGGCGCGCGCGAGGGCCGCGCGCTCAACCGCCACTACCGCGGCAAGGACTATGCGACCAACGTGCTGAGCTTCCCGGCCGACATGGCCGAGGGCGTGAAGCTGCCGAAGGGCGTGAAGATGCCGCTCCTCGGCGACCTCGTGCTGTGCGCGCCGGTCGTCGCCCGCGAGGCGAAGGAACAGCGCAAGCCGCTCGCCGACCACTACGCGCACCTGACCGTGCACGGCGCCCTGCACCTCCTCGGCTGGGACCACGAGGACACGCGCGAGGCCGAATGCATGGAGCAGCTGGAGCGCGGGATCCTCGCCGGGCTCGATATCGCGGATCCGTACCGCGACGAGTGAGCGGAGTGTGTGCCGTGCGGGCGTCCGTTTCGCAGCGGACCGGCCCACCATCCGGGCCTTCGCGCCCGCCGCGCTAGAATCCCCTGCCCGCCGCCCACCCCGGGCGCCGCCGTGAACACCATGTCCGAGGACGACAGTAGTACCCAGCCCGAACGCCGCTCCTGGCTCGACCGCATCGGCGCCATGCTGTCCGGCGAGCCGAGCACCCGCGAGGACCTCGTCGAGCTGCTGCGCGACGCGCAATCCGATGGCCTGATCGCCGCCGACACCCTGCGCATGATGGAAGGCGCGATCGCGGTGTCCGACATGACCGTGGGCGACGTGATGATCCCGCGCGCGCAGATGGTCGACCTGCCGGCCGACGCGGGGCTGCTCGACCTGATGAAGCGCGTGGTCGAATCCGGCCATTCGCGCTTCCCGGTGCATGGCGAGGATCGCGACGAGATCCTCGGCATCCTGCTCGCCAAGGACCTGCTGCGCGGCGTGGTCGCCGATCACGGCCCTGCCAGCGTGCGCGAGCTGCTGCGCCCGGCGGTGCTGATCCCGGAATCGAAGAAGCTCAACGTGCTGCTGCGCGAGTTCCGCCAGTCGCGCAACCACATGGCGATCGTGATCGACGAGTACGGCGGCGTCGCCGGTCTCGTCACCATCGAGGACGTGCTCGAGCAGATCGTCGGCGAGATCGACGACGAGCACGACGAGGCCGAAAACCCCGACGCGCTGATCGCCGCGCAGGCGGACGGCCATTACGTGGTCGACGCGCTGACGCCGATCGCCGACTTCAACGAGCGCTTCGGCGCCGACTTCGACGACGACGAGTACGACACCATCGGCGGGCTCGTGGCGGCCGCCATCGGCCACCTGCCGGAGGCGGGCGAGGAACTCACCCTCGGCCGCTTCGGCTTCCGCGTGGCCAGCGCCGATGCGCGCCGCCTGCATGCGCTGCACGTGAGCGTGCATGCGGACCACTGATTGCGTCGCGCGCGAAGGCTGCGTGCCGGCCCGCCCTGTCCGCTCCGCCCCCAAGGACCCACCCGTGCGACATCCGTTGCTGGCGCTGTTCGCCCTCGTCGTCCTGCTGTTGGCGCACGTCGCGCAGGCCGCCCCGCGCATCGGCGTGATGACCATGCAGCCGGGCGAGATCTTCTGGGAGCGCTTCGGCCACGACGCGATCGTGGTCGACGATCCCGCGCTTGGCTTCCCCGTCTCGTACAACTTCGGCTTCTTCGACCCGAGCGAACCCGACTTCGTGTCGCGCTTCGTGCACGGCCAGATGCGCTACCGCCTGGTCGCGCTGCCGCTGGCCGACGACCTCGCCTACTACCGCCATGTCGGGCGCGGCGTGTCGATCCAATGGCTGGACTTCACGCCCGCGCAGGCGCAGTCGCTGGCCGCGGCGCTCGCGGAGAACGCGCTGCCGCAGAACGCGCGCTACAGCTACGACTACTTCACCGACAACTGCGCCACGCGCGTGCGCGACGCGCTCGATCGTGCACTCGGTGGCCAGCTGCACGAGCAGCTCGCGGGACGCTCGCGCGGCAACACCTACCGCAGCGAGGCCGTGCGGCTCGCCTCGCCCGCGCCGTGGATGTGGCTCGGCTTCGACATCGGGCTGGGCCCCTTCGCCGACACGCCGCTGTCGCGCTGGGAGGAAGCGTTCGTTCCGATGCGCCTGGCCGACAGCCTGCGCGAGGCGCGACTGGCCGACGGCCACCCGCTGGTGGTCGCGGAGACGCGGCTGCTGCCGCATCGGCTCGCGCCGGAGCCCGCCGAGGCCGCGCGGCCATGGTGGCCGTGGCTGCTCGCGGGCATGGCGATCGCACTGGCGCTGCTCGCACTCGGCGCACGCGCGCCACGCACGCTGGCGGCCTTCGCGCTGGCGTTCTGGACTTTCGCAGGCCTGTTCGGCGCACTGCTGCTGTTCCTCTGGCTCGACACTGCCCACCGCGCGGCATGGGCCAACCAGAACCTGCTGCTGCTCGATCCGCTTTGCCTGCTGTTGCTGCCCGGCGGCTGGCGGCGCGCGCGCGGCCGCATGGTGGGGGCCTGGTTCGGACGCATCCTCCTGCTGGTGCTGGCGGCGGCGTGCCTCGCGTGGTTCATGCGCTGGCTGCCGGCCTTCCCCTACCAGGACAACGCGCGCTGGATCGCGCTGCTGCTGCCCGTGCACGCCGCACTGTTCGCGCGCCTGCGCCGCTGAGCTTGCCGCCACCCGGCGCGCGGGGGCAGGATGCGGCATGGACAACGAAGCACCCCTGCCCGCCTGCGTGGTCAACTGCGCGGCCTATGACCGCGAGGGCCATCGCCGCGACATCACCCTCGACGCCATCAGCGACGTACTCGCGGCCGACGACGGCAGCTTTGTCTGGGTCGGCCTCTACGATCCGGACGACAGCCTGCTCGACAAGCTGCAGGAGGAATTCGGCCTGCACGACCTCGCGATCGAGGACGCGCAGCATGCGCACCAGCGGCCGAAGATCGAGGCCTACGGCAACTCGCTGTTCATCGTCGCGCACACCGCGCAGGTGGTCGAAGGCCACATCCGCTTCGGCGAGACGCACATCTTCCTCGGCCAGCGCTATCTCGTGACGGTGCGCCACGGCGCGTCGCTGTCCTATGCGCCGGTGCGCGCGCGGGTGGAGCGCGAGCCGGAACTGCTGGCGCTCGGCCCGACCTACGGCCTGTACGGCATCCTCGACTTCGTCGTCGACAACTACCAGCCGATCGTCGACGAGTTCCAGGCGGCCCTGGACGCGCTCGAGCAGGACGTGTTCGCCGAGACCTACAAGCGCGACACGATCCAGCGCCTGTACGAGCTCAAGAAGGAACTGACCCAGCTGCGGCTGTCGATCGCGCCGCTGCAGGACATCCTCGCGCAGCTGGCGCGCGCCCAGGAAAACCTGGTGCCGCGCGAAGTGCGACCCTACTTCCGCGACGTGCTCGACCACGTGCAGCGCGTCAACGACGCCACCGACACCATGCGCGAGATGATCACCGCGGCGATGGGCGTCAACCTGTCGCTGGTGACCATCAACCAGGGCGAGATCGTGAAGAAGCTCGCCGGCTGGGCCGCGCTGCTCGCCGCGCCCACCCTGATCGCCAGCTGGTACGGCATGAACTTCCGCGACATGCCGGAGCTGCATGGCCAGCACAGCTACTTCGTGCTGATCGGGGTCGTGCTCGTCGTGTGCATCGTGCTGTACCGATACCTGAAGAAGGTAGGCTGGCTCTAGCGCGTCAGAACACGAACATCCCGATCGCCGCGGCGAACATCAGCACGGTGGTGACCAGCACGGTGGTGCGCGAGAGCCGCGTGCTCGGCTGGCCGTTCATGATCTTCGCGTCTCGCGCGACCAGCAGCATCCCGACCAGCAGGAACGGCGCGAGCAGGCCGTTGATCACCGCGGTGCCGAAAAGTGCCTTCATCGGGTCGATGTCGAGGAAGTCGATGCCGATGCCCGCGCACACCGCGAGCAGGAACACCGCGTAGAACGACACCGCGTGGCGGAAGCGCTGGTCCAGGCCCCACACCCAGTCGAAGGTCTCGGCGAAGGCGTAGGCGGCCGAGCCGGCAAGCGTCGGGATCGCGAGCAGGCCGGTGCCGACGATGCCCAGCGCGTACAGCCAGTAGGCGAGGTCGCCGGCGAGCGGGCGCAATGCCTCCGCCGCCTGCCGGGTTGTCGCCACCGAGGTCATGCCCGCGCCGTGCAGGGTTACCGCCGTGGCGAGGATGATGAAGAACATCACCATGTTCGACATGAACGTGCCCACGCCGACGTCGATGCGCCGGTCGACGATCTCGCGCCGCGTCGCGCCTTCGCGCTGCACCAGCATCCGGCGGCCCTTCGCCTTCTCTTCCTCGACTTCCTGCGCCGCCTGCCAGAAGAACAGGTACGGGCTGATGGTGGTGCCGAGGATCGCGACGATCGTCGCCCAGGCCTCGTGGCTGCGCGGCCATTCCGGGCGCAGCGCCGCAGCGAGCACCGCGTGCCAGTCGGAGGTGACGATGAAGGCCGTGATGGGATACGCGAACAACGCGAGCGCGAGCCACTTCAGCACCCGCGCGATCTGGTGGTAGCGCAGGCGCACGCTGGCCAGCGAGATGCCGACGCCGAACAGCACCACGTAGAAGTGCGAGGAGCCCGCGCCGAGCATCTCCGCGGCGTCGGCCATGCCGGCGAGGTCGGAGCCGATGTTGATGGTGTTCGCGACCAGCAGCGCGAAGCACGCCAGCGCCACCAGCCAGCGCGGGAACTTCGCCCGGAACGCGCCCGCCAGGCCCATCCCGGTGACCATGCCGACGCGCGCGCACATCATCTGCACGGCGCCCATCAGCGGCCACGTCAGCCACGCGGTCCACAGCAGCGACGTGCCGAGCTGCGCCCCGGCGATCGAATAGGTCGCGATGCCGGACGGATCGTCGTCGGCCGCGCCGGTGGTGACGCCGGGGCCGAGGGCGCGCCAGAACCGGTGCAGGGGGAAGGTGCCGTCCTTCCGGGTCATGTCGAACTCCCAGTGCGAAGCCGCCGCGGGATGGCGGCGAGCCGGAAAAAAATGCTGGGAGCGCGTCGGGCCGCTTGCCCGACACCGCTACCGGCCAGATTGGCCAGGCAGCGGCACGAAGTCCTGCTACCTGGTCGACAGCTGCGCGATGGATCGGCAGCTACAGTCGCTGTCCACGGCAGGAATCCAGGTGAAGGGGCGCGCAAGGTAGCGTCCGGTTCCCGCGTTGTCCAGTGCGATGCTGCGCCGCGGTTTGCAATCGTCGGCACGAGCGGCGACCCTTCGCGCTGACCCGGAGGTGGGAATGAAGCTGCTGCGCGCATGCGGTTGGGTGTTGCTGTCGCTGTTGGCGGCCGCCAGCCTCGGCGTGCTGGCGCTGCGGCGCGGGGAGACCGTCAGCGCGGCCTGGGTGGTCACGGCGGCGCTGTCGGTATTCGCGATCGGCTACCGCTTCTATGCGCGCTACATCGCCGACCGGGTGCTCGCCCTGGATCCCGCGCGCACCACGCCGGCCGTGCGACGCAACGACGGCCTCGACTACGTGCCGACCGAAAAGCCCGTGCTGTTCGGCCACCACTTCGCGGCCATCGCCGGCGCGGGCCCGCTGGTCGGGCCGGTGCTGGCGGCGCAGATGGGCTACCTGCCGGGCCTGCTGTGGATCCTGTTCGGCGTGCTGCTCGCCGGCGCGGTGCAGGACTTCCTCGTGCTGGTGTTCTCCACGCGCCGCGACGGCCGCTCGCTCGGCGAGATGGTGCGTACCGAAGTCGGGCCGGCCGCGGGCGCGGTTGCGATGACCGGCATCCTCGCGATCATGGTGATCCTGCTGGCCGTGCTCGCGCTGGTGGTGGTGAAGGCGCTGGCGATCAGCCCCTGGGGCACCTTCACCGTCGCGATGACCATCCCGATCGCGCTGCTCATGGGCGTGCACCTGCGCGTGCTGCGGCCGGGACGCATCCTCGAGGCCTCGCTCGTCGGCTTTGCGCTGCTGCTGCTGTCGATCTGGCTCGGCGGCCACGTCGCCGCGTCGCCGGCGTGGGCCGCGCGCTTCAGTTTCGACGCGCCGACGCTCGCATGGATGCTCATCGGCTACGGCTTCATCGCCGCGGTGCTGCCGGTGTGGCTGCTGCTGGCGCCGCGCGATTACCTGTCGACCTTCCTCAAGCTCGGCACGGTGGCGCTGCTCGCCGTCGCGATCCTCGTCGCCATGCCCGACCTGCGCATGCCGGCGGTGACCCGCTTCATCGACGGCAGCGGGCCGGTGTTCGCCGGCAACCTCTTCCCGTTCCTGTTCATCACCATCGCCTGCGGTGCGGTGTCCGGCTTCCACGCGCTGATCAGCTCCGGCACCACGCCGAAGATGCTCGCGAACGAGACCGACGCCCGCGCGATCGGTTATGGCGGCATGCTGATGGAGGCGCTGGTCGCGGTGATGGCGCTGGTGGCGGCGTGCGTGCTGGAGCCCGGCGTGTATTTCGCGATGAACGCGCCCGCCGCGGCGATCGGCACCACGGCCGTGTCCGCCGCGCATGCGATCGCAGGCTGGGGCTTCGTGGTCACGCCGGACATGCTCACCGCCACCGCGCAGCAGATCGGCGAGACGACGATCCTCTCGCGCACCGGCGGCGCGCCGACGCTCGCGGTCGGCATGGCGCAGATCCTGCACGGCATCTTCGGCGGGAGCGGCATGCTCGCGTTCTGGTACCACTACGCGATCCTGTTCGAGGCGCTGTTCATCCTCACGACGATCGACGCGGGCACGCGGGTGGCGCGCTTCATGATCCAGGAGTTCGTCGGACTGGCGATTCCCTCGCTCGGGCGCACCGAAAGCTGGGTGGGCAACGTCGTCTGCACCGCGCTCGCCGTCGCCGGCTGGGGCTGGTTCCTGGTGCAGGGCGTGACCGATCCGCTCGGCGGCATCAACACGCTGTGGCCGCTGTTCGGCATCGCCAACCAGATGCTGGCGGCGATCGCGCTGGTGTTCTGCTGCGTGGTGCTGCTCAGGACGAAGCGCGCACGGCACCTGTTGATTGCGCTGCTGCCGACGGCATGGCTGCTCGCCTGCACGCTCACCGCGGGCTGGCAGAAGCTGTTCGACGGCAACCCGAAGATCGGCTTCCTCGCCAACGCACGCCGTTTCGGTGATGCGCTGGCGCGCGGCGAGGTGCTGGCGCCGGCCACGTCGCTGGCGCAGATGCGTCAGGTGCTGCTCAACAACCGGATCGACGTGGCGCTGTGCGTGCTGCTGCTGGTGGTGGTGCTGGCGACGGTGGCGTTCGGCCTGCGCGCCGGGCGCGCGGCGTGGCGGAACAGGGATGCGACGGACTCGACGGCCAGGGAGACAGGCTATGTGGCGCTGGATGCGGGTGTCCGCTAGGGTCGCGCGACGCGGATGGCGGCTGGCGGCGCGCATGGCGCGCCTGGCGATCGGGCTGCCCGATTACGAGGCCTACCTCGCCCACATGCGCGAGTGCCATCCGGAGCGACCCCCGATGGACCGCACCGCCTTCTTCGCCGAACGGCTCAACGCGCGTTACGCGAAGGGACGTTCACGCTGCTGCTGAGGCATCGCTCGGCGGCGCCCACCACCCCGAGCCTGCACGCTGCGACGTCAGCGGATACGGTCCCACCCCGTCTGCTTGCGCCGGTCCCGGCCGCTGCGGCGATCGTCCTTGTGCAGATCGAAGCGGATTTCCTCGCGGCGGTCGTGCCCCTGCCGCCGGTCCAGGTTCCTGCGGCGCTCCGGCCCGCGGTGGGTCCCGGACGGACTGCCATCCTCACTGTTCATGTGTGGCCCCCTGCGCTGCCCGCCGCGAGCATACGCCGGCATCGTGACGGACGCGTCATCTTTTTCGCTTCCAGCGGGACGCGCGCCAAGGCAACCGCGTGCCCCGGGCCTCAGGTGCGGCTGGCGTAGGCAGGACTGGGATACCGTCTCCGACGACGCGCCGGTGATCCCGACGGGCCTGCTGCAGGCGGACGTTCGCCATCTGCCGATCGCGCGCCACCGAAAAGAAAACGCCCCACATGCGGGGCGTTTTCGGGGGCGGTCACGGGATTTCCCGGGCAGCGCCAGACCCTACTGGCCGATGTGCTTGCGCAGCCAGGCGTTGACGGTGTCGTGCCAGAGGATACTGTTCTGCGGCTTCAGCACCCAGTGGTTCTCGTCGGGGAAGTACAGGTACTGCGACTCGATGCCCCGCTGCTGCAGTGCGCTGAACGCCGCGATGCCCTGCTCCACCGGGATGCGGAAATCCTGCTGGCTGTGGACCACCAGCATCGGCGCGCGCCAGTCCTTGACGTGGTTGATCGGGTTGAACTTCTCGTAGAGCTCCGGGTGCTCCCATGGCGTGCCGCCGTTCTCCCAGCGGCTGAACCAGAGTTCCTCGGTGCTGTAGCCCATCATGCGGTTGTCGAACACGCCGTCGTGGTCGACCAGGCACTTCCACGGCGAGCTGCCGTCGGCGTTGAACCAGTTGCCGGCGATCCAGTACACCATGTAGCCGCCGTAGCTCGCGCCGAGCGCGCAGGCCTTGTCGCCATTGAGGAAGGCGTACTTCTGCTGCGCCGCCGTCCAGCCCTTCTGCAGGTCCTCGAGCGGGCGGTCGCCCCAGTGCTGGCTGATCGCGTCGGTGAAGGCCTGGCCGTAACCGGTCGAACCGTGGAAGTCGATCATCACCACCGCGTAGCCCTGGCCCGCGTACGTCTGCGGGTTCCAGCGGTAGCTCCAGCCGTTGCCGAAGCTCCCCTGCGGGCCACCGTGGATGAGGAACGCGACCGGATAGCGCTTGCCCTTCTGCCAGTTCCACGGCTTGACCACGTAACCGTGCACGGTCTCGTCGTTCCATCCCTTGAAGGTGAACTGCTCGAAGTCGCCGAAGCGCACGTCGGGCAGCATCTCGCCGGCGCTCTTCGTGACTGCGCGCGGATGGCTGCCATCCGGCGCGGCGGCGAACAGCTGGTCGCCGGTCTTCAGGCTGTTGCGGGTGAAGGCGAGCGTCTTCCCGGCGAGCACGAACGCGGAGACGGTGCCGTCGCCGACGAGCTTCGTTGCCTTGCCGGTGGCGATGTCTACCGCGAACAGCGGCGCCTCGCCGACGTCCTCCGCGGTCGTATAGAGCGTCCTGCCGTCGGTCGACAGCGCGATGCCGTTGGCCGAGCGATCCCATTGCGGAGCGAGTTCGCGCGTCGCGCCGCTCGCCACGTCCATCGCCATCAGCGCGAAGCGGTCGGCCTCGAAGCCGGGGCGCTTCATGGCGCGGTAGTACAGCGTCCTGCCGTCGGCGCTGAACACCGGGCCGGCATCCCAGGCCTGGTTGGCGGCGGTCAGGTTCTGCGCGGTGCCGCCGCCATCGGCCTGCAGGCGGTAGAGGTCGAAGTTGGTCGAGGTCGGCTCCGCGCCGTTCGACAGGCGCGCGCTCACGACCAGGCTGCGGCCGTCGGGCGCCCACGCCACGTCCGACATGTCGCCGAAGGGCTTGGACGGAACGTCGGCGATGAGGTCCTTGCCGACGAGCGTCGCCGACTTCGCCATGCTCTCGCCAGCGAGCGCTGCGACGAACACGCGGTTGATGCGGCCGTCGGCCCACGCATCCCAGTGACGGATGAAGAGGTGGTCGAACAGCTGTCCGCTCGACGCGGGTTTCGCATCGAGCTTCTGCTTCGTGCAGGCGAGGTCGCCGCCGCAGTCGGGGAACGCGCCCGCCGCGAGGGCGACGCGGCTGCCGTCGGGCGAGAGCAGGAAGGCGTCGACGTCGACCGGCAGGCCGGTCACCTGGCGTGGCGTGCCGCCGGATGCGGGAATTGCGTACAGCTGCGAGCTGCCGGACTTGCCGCTGAGGAAGTACACGGTGCGGCCGTCGGGCGAGAACGCGGGCGAGTTGACGTTCCAGCCGTCCGGCGTCAGGCGCACCGGCGGCGCCGCGTCGCGCGCGACGAGGTCCTCGATCCACAGCGCGGTGGAGGACTTGTTGGCGGCGAGATCGACCACGCGCTTCGCGAACACCAGCTTGCGGCCGTCGGGCGACAGCGTCGGCGAGGACACGCGGTCGAGCGCCGCGAGGTCGCGCACCGCGAAGCCGCGCGGCGCGGCGTCGGCGAGGGACGGCAGGGCGGCCGCGAGCAGCAACGGCAGGAGGGCGTGGCGCAGGGGCATGGCGGCATCCGCTTGGCGATGAAGCCGCAGATGGTAGGGCGTCGCGGCGGCCCACTGCAAAAGCGGTGCGGGTTCCCTGAGGAGCGGCCTATCGCCGCGATTTTCCGACACCACCACGCAGGAGCGGCATGGGCCGCGACCCGGTGACATGGCCGCGACTCACGTTCCTGCCAGGGGGAACGGCTCGCGGCGATAAGCCGCTCAACGGGTGGCTCAGCCGAAGGTGCGACGCCCGGTGCGCTCGATCCAGCGGTACATCGCGAACACCACCGCGATGAACGCGACACCGCCGATCCACACCGCGGCATGGGCGAAGTCGCCTCCGACCAGCGCCAAGGGCGCGTCCTTGCCGGAGAACGCCACGATCGCCGCGATCAGCACGCCGATCAGGCCCTCGCCGACGATCATGCCCGAGGCCAGCAGCACACCGAGCTGCTTCGCCGATTCCGGCCGCGCGCTGCGCTCGGCGCGCCTGTCGTAGACCGCGCCGGCGAGCGCGCCGACGACCACCATCAGCGTCGCCGACGTCGGCAGGTAGATGCCAAGGCCGACCGCGAGCGGCGACAGGTGCGCCTTGTCGCCGGTCGCCCTGCGCAGCACCGCGTCGATGACGATCAGGGCGACGCCGATGCCGGCGCCGATCTCGATCAGGCTCCAGTCGATGTTGTGCTGGATCACACCCTGCGCCAGCGCGGAAATCAGGCCGGCCTGGGGGGCCGCCAGCGCCTTCGACGGATCCGCGCCGGGCGCGCCCGCGAAACCGTACGCGTGGTTGAGCAGGTCGAGCACCGGCGGAATCACCGCCGCGCCGGCGAGCACGCCGACCACCAGCGCCCACTGCTGCTTCGACGGCGTCGCGTCGACCAGCTGGCCGGTCTTCAGGTCCTGCAGGTTGTTGTTGGCGATCGCCGCGACGGTGAACACCACCGAGGTCACGAACAGCGCGAAGGCGACGAGCCCCTTGTCGTTGTTGGTCGCCAGCATCGGCTTGATGCCGAACACCAGCAGCAGCGCCGCGCCGATCACCACCAGGATGCCGATGCCCGACAGCGGGCTGTTCGACGAGCCGATCAGGCCGGCCATGTAGCCGCACACCGCCGACACGAAGAAGCTCATCACCACGCAGTAGACGAGGCCGCCGACGATCAGCAGCGCCATGTGGTCGCCGAGCCCGCTGGCGATGCTGAAGTGGCCGAACAGCCAGGCGATCGGCACGAAGCTGGCGACGGTGATGATCGCCACCAGGCCGATCGGGATGTCCTGCTCCACCCGCGGCAACGTCGCGCCGCGCCCGGCCTTGCGCACCTTCGAAGCCGCCATCGCCGAGGCGAGGCCGCTCGCCACCGGCCTGACCAGCTTGAGCAGCGTCCAGATCGCGGCGACGCCAATCGTGCCGGCGCCGAGGAATCGCACCTGGTGGCTCCAGGTCGACTGCGCGATGTCGGCTGCGTTACCGGTGAGCGTGCCCGCGAGCGCCGAGAAGTGCGGCACGCCCCAGCCCCAGCCGATCACCGCGCCGAGCAGCATCGCGACACCGACCCACAGGCCGACCAGGTGGCCGACCGCGAACAGCGCCATCGACAGGTTGAAGTCGAAGCCGCTGACGCCGCCGCGGTCGTTGACGCGGAAGTAGCTGGCGACGTCGCTGGCGAACAGCTTCGTGGCAACCACCACCGCGAATGCGGCCGACACGATCGAGCCCCAGACCACCGCGCGCAACCCGGCACGGCTTTCCTCGACGCCTGCGTCGTCGACATCGCCGCTGCCGACCTTGAGCACCTCCGCACAGGCGACGCCTTCGGGGTACGGCAGGTCGGAGCCCGTGACCAGCGCGCGCCGCAGCGGGATCGAGTACATCACGCCGAGGATGCCGCCGAGCGCGCAGATCAGGAACGACTCCCAATAAGGGAAGCCCGTCCACCAGCCCACCATCACCAGGCCCGGCAGCACGAAGATGATCGAGGACAGCGTGCCCGCCGCCGAAGCGACGGTCTGCACGATGTTGTTCTCCTGGATGGTCGAGTCGCGGAAGCCGCGCAGCAGCGCCATCGAGATGACCGCGGCAGGAATCGACGTCGCGAAGGTCAGGCCGGCCTTGAGGCCGAAGAACACGTTGGCCGCGGTGAACAGGACGGTGATGACGACGCCGAGGACCAGGCCGCGCAAGGTCAGTTCGGTGCGCGGTGCGGCGGCGGAAGGAGATCGGTTCACGAGGCCTGCCCTGACGGAATGTTGGCGGCAGTATTGCAGAGCACGGGCGGCGGGACAGCCTCGTGGACTGCCCGCCGCGACGCCGTCCTCATCGGCGATGTCCGCGCAGCGCCGGGTTCAATGGGCTGCACCGCCGCTGGCTGCCGCGCCGGCGGCCACCGTCGTCGCGCCGATGTTGCGCGCGAGGAAAGCCAGCAGTTGGGCGTAGAACGCCTGGCGGTGGGCATCGACGAAGAAGCCGTGCCCCTCGGTGCGGTAGTAGAGCGTTTCCACCGGCACGCCGGCGGTACGCAGCGCCTTCTCCATGCGTTCGGTGTGCTCGATGGGCGCCGTTTCGTCCTGGCCGCCGGCGGCGAGGAACACGGGCACCTTGAGCCGGCTGGCG
>JABFWF010000082.1 GCA_013362405.1 Lysobacter sp.
GCGGACGCTGCCGCGCAGCGCCGCGATGCGGTCGCCGTCGCGCACCCCCGCCCATGCGGCGAGCGCGCCGGCACGCGCCGCCTGCACCGACTTGAAGCGCACGCGCGTGCCGAAGTAGAGCGTGGGAGCGGTATCGGCGACGAGCAGCGTGAGCCGCTCGCGCTCGGCCTGGAACAGCTTGGTGTGCGGGCGTCCGCTGCGCGCGGTGAGCCGCCAATCGATGTGGCGGGCGTCGTCGCCGTGCGCGTATTCGCGCGACTCGGCGTATTCCATGCCGCGTCCGCGCAAGGGCGACAGCGCATGGCCGGCGGTGCCGAAGCGTCCGCGCGTCGCGGCACGGCGGCCCTGCACCAGCGCGCGCAGCGCCACCAGTTCGGCGAGGGTGGGCCGGACTCCGGAATCTTCGGCGCGCGCGTCGCCGTCTTCTCCCGACGATGCGCGCGACGACGACCCCTCCTGCGAACGCCGGCCAGTGGCAGCGCTTCGTTCGACCACGGATGGCGACTCCCCGTTCACGGCCTCACGGCACCGGCACGAGGTCCAGCAGCGCGGTCACCAGGCGGTCGCCGTCCCAGCCTTCGGCGGTCGCCTCGTTACTGGGCAGCACGCGGTGGCGCAACACGTCCGGCGCGATCGCGCGCACGTCCTCGGGAGTCACGAAGTCGCGCCCGGCCAGCCACGCCCGCGCACGCGCGCAGCGCTCCAGCGCGATCGACCCGCGCGGGCTCGCGCCCCAGGCGATGCGGCGCGCGAGCGTGGCGTCGTAGCGCGCGGGATCACGCGAGGCCAGCACCAGTTCGACGATGTAGCGCTCGAGCGCCGGCGCGACATGCAGGTCGAGCACCTGCGCGCGCGCGGCGAACACGTCCTCGACCGGCAGCCGCATCGCAGCCTGCGCAGTCGCCGCCATCGCGGCGCGGGCACGTTCGCGGGCGAGCCGCAGGATCTCGCCCTCGACCTGCGCGTCGGGATAGCCGATGCGCACGTACATCAGGAAGCGGTCGAGCTGCGCTTCCGGCAGCGGGAAGGTGCCTTCCTGTTCGATCGGATTCTGCGTCGCCATGACCAGGAACAGCGGCGGCAGCGGGTAGGTGTGCCGGCCGACGGTGACCTGGCGCTCGCCCATTGCCTCGAGCAGCGCCGATTGCACCTTCGCCGGCGCACGGTTGATCTCGTCGGCGAGCAGCAGCGGGTGGAAGATCGGACCAGGCTGGAATTCGAAGCGGCCTTCCTGCGGGCGCCACACTTCGGTGCCGGTGAGGTCGGCGGGCAACAGGTCGGGCGTGAACTGCACGCGCGCGAAGCCGGCGTCCAGCCGCGCGGCGAGGGCGCGGATCGCGCTGGTCTTGGCCAGTCCCGGCGCGCCTTCGACCAGCAGGTGGCCATCGGCGAGCAGCGCGATCAGCAGGCGCTCGACCAGTGCGGCCTGGCCGACGATTTCGGAAGAAAGCGCTTCGCGCAGTCCGAGGAAGGCTTCGGCGAGGCGCGGGGTGGCGTCGCTGCGGCTGTCCATGCGGGTTCCGTTGCGGCGCGGAAGGCGCCAGGGCGGAGTTTGACCGGTCGGTGGCCGGATGGTTCGGACGACCGGCCCGTCGTTCAGTCTTCCTGCACGCGCGCTTTTGCCGTCCCGAAACGACGAAGGGGCCTTGCGGCCCCTTCGCATCCTGTCGGCGTGCTCAGCGCTGCGCGACGCGGATGACCTTCGGAGTGACGAAGATCAGCAGCTCGGCCTTGCTCTTGCTGTTGTTGTGGTTCTTGAACAGGTTGCCGAGCACCGGGATGTCGCCCAGGAAGGGGACCTTGGCAATCGCTTCGCTGTCCTTGAACTCGTACACGCCGCCCACCACGACCGTCTGCCCATCCTCCATCAGCACCGCGGTGTTGACCTCGCGCTTGGCGATCGTCGGCACCTGGCCGACGCCGGTGTTGACGAAGCCGGCGACCTCGTCCTTGACCACGTCCATGTTGAGGAACACGCGGCCGTCGGCGGTGATCGTCGGCGTGACCTTCAGCAGCAGGACGGCCTCCTTGAACTGCACCTGCGGCACCTGGGTACCGCCGCCCGTGCCGGCCCCCGTCAGGGTCAGGTAACCGACTTCCTGGCCCTGCTTGATCAGCGCTTCCTTCTGGTTGCTGGTGACCACGCGCGGGTTCGAGATGACCTCGCCGCGGCCGTCGTTCTGCAGCGCCGACAGCTCCATGTCGAGCGCGTAGCCGCCGTTGAGGATCGATAGCGCGACCGAACCGGCACCGGGCAGCGTGCTGGGGAGGCTGAGGTTGAGGCCGGAGATCGTGGTGGGCGCCGGCGCGGTGCCGTTGGTGACCGCCGGCGTGGTCGGCGGCAGGGCACCGCCGAAGGTCGTGTTCTGCTGGTTGCCGCGCACGCCGAACTTCGCCCCGAGCTCGCGCGCGAACGATTCATTGGCGATCACGATGCGCGCCTCGATCACCACCTGGTCGACCGGCTTGTCGAGCAACTGGACGAGATCCTTGATCGCCTGCACGCGCTGCGGGATGTCGATGACCAGCAACGTGTTGGTGCGGCGGTCGAAGCTGATGCTGCCGCGCGGCGAGAGGAACCCGCGGCTCTGGTTGCCGGTAGCGCCACCACCACCGGAACTGTTCTTGCTTTCTTCGGTCAGCAGCTTGGCCAGGTCCTCCGCGCTGCCGTAGCTGATCGGGATGTACTGCGTCACCATCTCCGCGCGGTTCTCGATGGCGATGCGCGCGTCTTCCCGTTCCTGCTCGTACTTCGCGATCTCAACCTGCGGCGCCACCCAGACGACGTTGCCGTTGCGACGCTTGTCCAGGCCCTTGGCCTGCAGGACGAGGTCGAGCGCCTGGTCCCACGGCACGTTCACGAGCCGCAGCGTCACGTTGCCGGTAACGGTATCGGAGGCGACGATGTTGAGGTTGGATTCCTCGGCGATCAGCTGCAGGACGGTGCGCACCGGCACGTCCTGGAAGTTGAACGTCACCGGCTTGCCGCTGTACTTGGGCGGCGTCAGGGACGATGCGCTTCCGCCCATCGCCGACGTCGCGCCCATCGCGGGTGCGGCCGACGGCGTGCCGGCCTTGGCCGTGGCCGCGCGCGGCACGATCTCGACGATGTAATCGCGACCCGTCTGGTAGGCCAGCGGCTCGAACGGACCGTTGGTGGACAGGACCAGCCGTGTGCCGGTGCCGACCTGGCTGGCATCGACACGCTTCACCGGCGTCGCGAAGTCACTGACGTCGAGCGGCTTCTGCAGCGTCGCCGGCAGGTTGGCGTTGCCCACGTCGACGACCACCGACGCGCCCTGCGTCTTCAGGTCGGGCATCGCGCCGTCGCCGCTGAAGTGCACGATCAGCCGGCCTGCGCCGCCGTCGCCGCGCTTGAAGTCGATGTTGGACACGCTGACCGCACCCGGCAGCTGCTTGGCCGGGTCCTTGCCCGGGTTGGCAGCGATCTGGGCCCGGGTCGGCGTGAGCGCCGGCGGTTGGGCCGCGTTGGCGCCACCGATGGCCGCCAGCAGGCCGGCCGCCAGGCCGCAGAGGGTCGCCCGCATGGGCAGGGGGCGCCGGGCAGGCCGCGTGCTGTTCGCGTTGAGTACGGTCATCGTCCTTATCCCCCAATCATTGATCTTCGAGTGCGACCTGCGCCGGGCGCTCCAGCCACCCGCCCGCGCCGTCCGGCACCAGCTCGACCAGCTCGATGTGGTCCTCGAACACGCCGGTCACCCGGCCGTCGTTCTGACCCATGTAGTCCCCCGGATGCACCCGGTAGGTCACCTTGTCGGGCGCCATCACCAGGGCGACCAGCCCCGGTCCCTTGCCGATGGTGCCGACCATGTTGAGGCTGTCGAGCGGGAACTGCTCGAGCACCTGCTTGCGGCGGTTTGGATCAGGACGCGGGCCGCTGCCCCCGCTCTCGTCGCTGAAAGCCTTGCTGAAGGGATCGCGCAGGTTCTGCGCGGCGTATTCGAACGTTTCGAACTGCTGCATCACCGGCAGCGGTTCCAGCGGCGGCGCGGGACGGTTCTTGACCTCGGCGATCCACTTCTCGAGGTTGGGCGCATCGCCCGGCGTGCTGGTCACGCTGCGGCCGCAGCCGGCCAGCACGAGCCCCAGCACGAGCAACGCGGCGATGCGCAGGGCGCGGGCGGCGTGGATGGAAGGTTGCTTGCGCATGTCAGCCCTTGCCTCCGTTCGCGGCGGCAGCCTGCTTTTCCTGCTCGGCGGCCTCTTCCTCGTCGAGGTAGCGGTAGGTCTTGACCGTGCCGGACAGCTCGAGCGGGATCGAATCCTTGATGCCGACGTCCTTGCCCGGGTTCTTCGGGCGCAACGCGATGTCGTGCATGGTCAGGATGACCACGCGCGGCAGCGACGCCACGCCGCTGACGAACGCGCCGAACTGGTGGTAGGTCCCCACCATGCGCAGCGAAATGGGCTTCTCGGCGTAGACCTCCTTCGGCGTCTCCGGGCCCGGCTGGAACAGGTCGCTGGT
>JABFWF010000111.1 GCA_013362405.1 Lysobacter sp.
CGCTGGAGATCGCGGCGGCCGGATCGCACCACCTGTTGCTGGTTGGCCCGCCTGGTTGCGGCAAGACGCTGCTGGCCTCGCGCCTGCCCGGCCTGCTGCCGGCGGCCAGCGAGGCGGAGGCGCTGGAAAGCGCCGCGGTTGCGTCGGTCAGCGGACGCGGGCTCGACCTGTCGCGCTGGCGCGCACGGCCCTACCGCGCGCCGCACCACACCGCCAGCGCGGTCGCGCTCGTGGGGGGTGGCACGCAGCCGAGGCCGGGCGAGATCTCGCTCGCGCACAACGGCGTGCTGTTCCTCGACGAGCTGCCGGAATGGTCGCGGCAGGCGCTGGAAGTGCTGCGCGAACCGCTCGAATCCGGCGTGGTCACCATCTCGCGCGCGGCGCGCCAGAGCGAATTTCCCGCACGCTTCCAGCTGGTCGCGGCAATGAATCCCTGCCCGTGCGGCTGGGCAGGCGACCCGTCCGGGCGTTGCCGCTGCAGCCCCGATGTCATCCAGCGCTATCGCGCGCGCATTTCCGGCCCGCTGATGGATCGCATCGACCTGCATGTCGACGTGCCGCGCCTGCCGCCTGCCGAACTGCGTCCCGACGCGCCGGCCGGCGAGGACAGCGCAACGGTGCGCGCGCGCGTCATCGCCGCTCGCGCCGTGCAGCACGCACGCGCCGGCTGCGTGAACGCGCAACTCGGCCAGGCCGGCACGATGGCGCATTGCAGGCTCTCGCCCCACGACCAGGCCCTGCTCGAACGCGCGATCGACAGCCTGCAGCTGTCCGCGCGCTCGCTGCACCGCATCCTGCGCGTCGCCCGCACCATCGCCGACCTCGCCGGCGGCGAGGCGATCGCCACCGCGCACCTCACCGAGGCGCTGGGCTACCGGCGCATGGATCGGCGGGCGGCCCTGGCCGCCTGATCCATCGTGCGGCCGTGTTGCAGGCGTTCATGGCCTGGCACGCGGCGCTCGTCTTCTGCAGGGCGGCACGCGCCGCGAGCCCCGCTCGTCTGCAGAGCGACGTAAATCGCGACCTGAACCGCCCGGTTCCGAACCGTTCGCTCCAGCAACGTGCAAGCGGTGACGCGGGCGACACGCACTCCCTGCAACACACGTGTCCTGCACGGGGCGAGTCCATGCAGGCCGTTCCCGCCGGCATCTCCCGACTGTCGTGGCCACACCCGCTTGCTAGCATCCGGGTATTCCGCCGGAGGCCGCGACTGGACAGCCTGCATGCCATCGACCTGACCCTGCTCGGCGGCGCGCTGCTGATCCTCGCCGGCATCGCCTCCTCCCTGCTTGCGCGGCGCTTCGGCGCGCCATTGCTGCTGGTGTTCCTGCTGCTCGGCCTGCTGCTCGGCGAGGACGGCCCGGGCGGCATCCGCTACGACGACACCCGCTTCACCTTCCTGGTCGGCTCGCTCGCGCTGGCGGTGATCCTGTTCGACGGTGGCTTGCGCACGCGCGCGTCCCACGTGCGTGGTGCGGTCGCGCCGTCGCTCGTGCTCGCCAGCATCGGCGTCGCGCTCACCGCGGGACTCACCGCGCTCGCGGCCTCCAGGCTGCTCGGCCTGCCGCCTCTGGAGGCGCTGCTGCTCGGCACGATCGTGTCCTCGACCGATGCGGCGGCGGTGTTCTTCCTGCTGCGCACCGGCGGCCTGCATCTGGAGCGGCGCAGCGGCGCGACGCTCGAGCTCGAATCCGGCAGCAACGATCCCACCGCGATCTTCCTCGCGATCGGGTTGACGACCTGGATTTCGGGACACCAGGAAGGCGGCATCGCAGCAATCGCGATCGAGCTGGTGTGGGTGGTCGCGCTGGGGCTGGGCCTTGGCTACGCCGGCGGCCGCGCCATCGTGGCCGCGCTCAACCGGCTCAACCTGCCGGCGGGCCTGCATCCGTGGCTGGCGTTGTCCGGCGCGGTGGCGCTGTTCGCGCTGACCAACCGGCTCGGCGGCAGCGGCTATCTCGCGGTCTACCTCGCCGGCATCGTGATCGCCAACCGGCCGATGCGCGCGCGCGGCGACGTGCTCGCGGTGCAGGACGCAGCGACCTGGTTCGCGCAGTTGGTGATGTTCCTGCTGCTCGGCCTGCTGGCTTCGCCGAGCGCGCTGCTGAAGGTGCTGTGGCCGGCGCTCGGCATCGCCGCCTTCCTGATGCTGGTGGCGCGGCCGGTGGCGGTGTTCGCGTGCCTGTGGCCGTTCGGGTATCGGGTGCAGGAGCTCGGTTTCATCAGCTGGGTCGGGCTGCGCGGCGCGGTCGGCATCTTCCTCGCGTCGATCCCGCTGCTCGCCGGGTTGCCGCACGCCGGCCTGTACTTCAACGTCGCCTTCGTGGTGGTGCTGGTGTCGCTGCTGGTGCAGGGCTGGACGCTGCGGCCCGCGGCGCACGCGTTCGGCGTGGCGGTGCCGCGCGCCGATCCCAACACGCGGCGCATCCAGCTCGACCTGCCCGGCCAGTTGGAATACGAACTCGTCGGCTACCGCGTCGCCCCCGGCAGCGCGATGTTGCGTGGCGCGACGCTGCCCGGCCGCGTGCGCCTGGCGATGGTGGTGCGCGAAGGCCGCATCCTGCTGCCGGACGCGGAGGAGGCGCGCACGCTCGCCGCCAACGACTACGCCTACTACCTCGCGCCCGGCGGACTGGCCGCGCGGCTGGACTGGCTGTTCGCCGAAGGCCCGGACGCGCGGGAGGCCGAACAGGACACCTTCGGCGTGTTCACCCTGCCGGGCGACGTGCCGCTGGGGGAACTGGCGACGTTCTACGGGCTCGCGGTACCGCCGCGCTTCGCCGCGCGCACCGCCGCGCAACTGTTCGACGAGCGCTTCGACGAGCAGCCCCAGGTCGGCGATCGCCTCGCGCTGGGCAACAAGGCGATCCTGGTGGTGCGCGGCCTCAAGGACGAGCGCGTGGCGCAGGTCGGCCTGAAGTTCGCCGGGGTCGGCGAGCGGTTGCTGGGCGGGCGTTAGCGGGGTGGGGGCCGGTGTGCGTGGGCGAACCGGCAGGTCGATGCCGCATCCGCAACGACGGCAGGACACGACGCCGGTGGCCGTCGCCTACCGCGCTGTTGCGCCGGGCCGAGCGGAGGATCTCTGGTGTGAAGTCGCCTGCGATTCCGGCGCTGTCAGGCTGGGTGTTTGGCGACGCCTGGCTGGCCGATGCGCGATCAGCCGCCGGAGGGCTGCTGCGGCGGGACGGCAGCGGCCCCCTCGGGCTGGCGGAGCGCGCGGTAGCGGTCGACCGCCTCCTTGAATTCGTCGTCCAGGCCGGCGCGGTCGAGGCGCTGTTCGCCGAGGATGCGCAGCTGCTTCTGCAGGTCGTCGTGCTGGGCGCGGATGCTCGCCAGCAATGCCGGTGGCACCGGCTTGCCGGACAGCTCAAGGTCGCTGGCCTCGCCGAGCAGGCTGATCAGGCTGCGGCGCAGGTTGGACTCGCCGAGCTGCGAGGCCTTGAGGGTGTCGTCGAGCAGGGCGATGCGTTCGCCGAAGGCGCGGCGCAGGTCGGACTCGCTGGCGTAGGACTCCACCATCGCCAGGTCGCGGCGCTTGCGTGCCTCCTCCGCCGCGGAGGCGGCCTCCGCCTGCTCGGCGGCGGTGGCGGCGGCGGCCTGTTCCTCGGCGGTGAGTGCGCGCGCGACTTCGCCGGTCTGCCGGCCGCTCTTCGCGTTGAATTCCACCCGTGCGTTGTTGGCCGCGCTCGCGGGCAGCGCGTCGCCGCAGACCTTGTGGCCGTTGTCGGTCCAGCAGTAGAGCTTCTTGCCGGTGGTCGACTGGGCGTGGGCGATGGTGGCGGATGCCAGCAGCATGCCGGCGGCGAGAGCGCGGACGCTCGGAGCATGGATGCGGGTCATGGTGGCAGCCCCTTTCTGCACGAAGACCGTTGTATGCGCGCGCTAGGCCGGTTCGCAGCCGTAACGCGCGCGGTAGGCGAGCAGGCGCTCGCGCTCGACGACAAGTTCCGCGCTTTCGCCGGCGAACGCAAGCAGGTCGGCCAGCCGCGCCACCGCGATCACCGGGATGCCGTGCCGTGCGGCGACCGCCTGCGCGGCCGACTGGCGCACCGATGCATCCGCGTCGACGACTTCCTGGCGGTCGAGGGCGATCACGATCGCCGCCGGCGTACCGCCCGCCTCGGCGATCAGCCCGAGCGCCTCGCGGATCGCGGTGCCGGCGGTGATCACGTCATCGACGATCAACGCGCGCCGGCCCTGCAGCGGCGCGCCGATCAGCATGCCGCCCTCGCCGTGCGCCTTCGCCTCCTTGCGGTTGAACGCGAGCGGCAGGTCGCGCCCGCGGCGCGCGTAGGCGCAGGCCAGCGCGGTGGCGAGCGGGATGCCCTTGTAGGCGGGACCGAACAGGAGGTCGAACTGCGCGCCGTGCGCGGCGAGCGCGTCGGCGTAGCACTCGGCCAGCCCCGCGAGCGCGGCACCGGAGTCGAAGCGCCCGGCATTGAAGAAGTAGGGACTCTGGCGCCCGGACTTCAGGGTGAACTCGCCGAAGCGCAGCGCATCGGCCTGGAGCGCGAGGGTCAGGAAACGGCGGCGGAAATCGTCCATGCCGGGCATTCTCCCACGCCACCGAGCGCGCGCAGGAGCAGGTGCTGCGGGCCGCCGCGCCCGCCCGGCAGCAACGCGCCGCTGTCGACGAAGCCGGCGCGCCGGTACAGCGCGCGCGCCGCGTGGTTGCCGCAGTCGACCGCGAGCAGCAGCAGGCGTCGTTGCGGATGGCGCGCCGCGAGGTCGTCGAGCAGCGCCCTCAGCGCGCGCCTGCCGAGCCCGCGTCCCTGCCAGCGCGCATCGACCAGGAACGGCCGCAGCGCCACGCAGGCAGCGCCGAAGTCGCGCCCACCCACCGTGCGCGTGGCGAAGTCGAGCCGATAGAAACCGACCACGATCCCATCGGCAAGGATCGCCATCGGCTCGCTGCACGGATCCCGCGCCGCCTGCGCGAGGTGCACCGGGACGTCACCGACCTGCGCGCGCTGCGCCGGCGCGACCCGCAGGCGTTCCACCGCGGCGCGCAGCGCGGGCGTCACCGGCTCCACGCGCACGCTGCATGGCGCGAGGGGGTCCGGCATCCGGTCGTGTGGGGGTGCGAGCGCCATTGCTATGATCCTTCGAGGTCTTCGCCGGAGCGCGCATGCGCATCGTCAGCTTCAACGCGAACGGGCTGCGCTCGGCGGCCAGCAAGGGGTTTTTCGACTGGTTCGCCGGCCACGGCGCCGACGTGCTGTGCGTGCAGGAAACCAAGGCGCAGGAGCACCAGCTGGCGGATGCGGCCTTCCTCCCGGCCGGCTACAAGGCCTGGTTCCGCGACGCGACGACCAAGAAGGGCTACAGCGGCGTGGCCATCTACGCGCGGCGCGAGCCCGACGCGCTGCGCACCGCGCTCGGCTGGGACGCGTTCGACGAGGAGGGGCGCTACCTCGAAGCGCGCTTCGGCAACCTCAGCGTGGTGTCGATGTACGTGCCGTCCGGGTCGTCGGGCGAGCTGCGCCAGGGCTTCAAGTTCGACGTGATGCGCTGGCTCGAACCGATCCTGCAGCAGTGGCTGCACAGCGGCCGCGACTACGTGCTGTGCGGCGACTGGAACATCGTGCGCAGCGAACTCGACATCCGGAACTGGAAGTCCAACCAGAAGAATTCCGGCTGCCTGCCGCAGGAGCGCGACTGGCTCAACGGCCTGTGCCGCGAAGGCACGGGCTGGGTGGATGCCTACCGCGCGCTGCACGCCGAAGGCCAGGACTACACCTGGTGGAGCAACCGTGGCGCCGCCCGCGCGAAGAACGTCGGCTGGCGCATCGACTACCAGTTCGTGACGCCGTCGCTGCGCGACAAGCTGCGTGCGTGCGCGATCACGCCCGCGCCGCGCTTCTCGGACCACGCGCCATTCACGGTGGATTATGACGTCCAGCCTTGACCTGCAGGCGGGGAGCGAAAGCCGGCCTGGTTTCCTGGCCTCCCTGCGCGACTACTGGCGACCGGGCGTGCGCGAGATGCTGTTCCTCGGCTTCGCCTCGGGGCTGCCTTTCCCGATGGTGCTGACCACATTGTCGGCGCGGCTGCGCCTGGCCGGCATCGACCGCACAACGATCGGCCTCTTCAGCTTGGTCGGGCTGGCGTACTCGCTGAAGTTCGTGTGGTCGCCGATCGTAGATCGCTGGCGCCTGCCCGGCTTCGGCGCGCTCGGGCAGCGGCGCGGCTGGATGCTGCTCGCGCAGGTCGGCGTGGTCGCCGGGCTTGTCGCATTGGCGCTCGCAGACCCGGCCGCTAACGCCGAACGCGTCGCGTTGCTCGCCGCGCTCACCGCGTTCTGCTCGGCGACGCAGGACATCAGCATCGACGCATATCGCATCGAGGCAAGCGACCCGAGCCTGCAGGGCAGCGCATCGGCGTCGTATCAGATCGGCTACCAAGTCGCGCTGATCTGCAGCGGCGCGCTCGCGCTGCTGACCGCCAGCCACGGCGGATGGCCGACGGCGTACTTCCTCATCGCCGCGCTGATGTTGCTCGGCATCGCGACCACACTGCGCATCCACGAGCCGGCAACGACGATCGTTTGCGAGCTGCCGGGCTCCGCCCTCGTCGAAGCGGCCGCAGCGCGGTTGCGTCCAGCTGCGCTGCTCGGCGCAGTGCTTGTGACCGTGCTGGCGTGGTGGGGGTTGCGTGGCCTGCTGTCGGCGAAGGATTCCACGCTGGCGCTCGATGCGACCGCTGCGGCGCTCGTGTGCTTCGAGCTTGCATTGTTCGCGGTGCTCCAGCTGCGTGCGCTGCGCCGCCCGCGCGAGCGCCTGATAGCCTCGGTGCTGCTGCCGGTGCTGGACCTCGTCGATCGTTATGGCTGGCGGCTGGTGGTCCCGATGCTGCTGCTCATCATCACCTATCGCCTCAACTACATGACGATGGGGGTGGCGGCGAACACCTTCTACCTCGACATGGGTTACACGCTCGACCAGGTGGCGGCGGTGTCGAAGGCGTATGGCGTGCTGCTGACGCTGTTCGGCGCGGTGTACGCGGGCTGGCTCGTGCGGCGACTGGGCTTCATGCGCAGCCTGCTGCTCGGCTTGGTGCTGTTGAGCGCGGCCAACCTGCTGTATGGCCACGTCGCGACGTTGCCGAAGGCACCGAGTCCCGGCATTTCCTGGCTCGCCGCCGCGATCAGCCTGGACAACATCGCGAACGGCATCGCCGGCACTGCGTTCATCGCCTACATGTCGTCGCTCACCAGCAAGCGCTACACCGCGACGCAGTACGCGCTGTTCGGCACGCTATGGAGCCTGCCTGCCAAGAGCCTCGCCAGCCAGTGGGGGCGGATCGTGGATGCGTGGGGCTATCCGTCGTTCTTCGCCTACACCGCCGCCATGGGGCTGCCGGCGCTGGTCCTGGTGCTGTGGCTGTGGCGGCGGGAGCGCGGGCTGGCGCAGTCCGGCCCGGCCTGATCCGGTCGCTTCCCCCTTGACCCGCGCCGGGGCATGATCGCCCGGTGCTGGCCGCCCGACCCCCGGCGCTGCGTCCAGCGAGGCGAGGAGGCGCGATGACCGACATCATCCTGCGCGACATCGATGCGACGCTGGCCGACCGCATCCGCCGCATCGGCGAGGCTTTCGGCTGGAGTCCGCCGGACACCCTGCTGCACCTGCTCGAGCACGGCCTGGATGCCTGCGAGGGGGACGGCAAGGCGCGGCTGGACGCGGCCGAGCGCGACATCCTCGGTTCGGCCATCCAGGCGCTGGAGAGCGTGCCGGACGATCCGGGCTTCGCCCTGATCGGCCGCGCGGGGCCGGTGGATGCGGCGCCCGAAGGACCCGACCAGAGCATCCGGCCAGAGTTCTCGCTGGAGTAGGGTCCCCGCGCTCCGGGTGAAAAGCAGGTTCCTCGCTGTGCTCGGAACGACAGGTGCCGACGAGAGGGCGACTCAGGCGTGGTGGATCGCCCCGAGCACGCGCGGTCCGCGCGCGCCGGTGACCTCGGGCAGGTTGCCCGGCAGGCCGAGCAGCGTCTGCCGCGCGAGCCAGGCGAAACCCATCGCCTCGACGAAGTCGGGATCGACGCCGTGCGCCGCGGTCGATTCCACCGCCACGCCCGGCAGGTGCGCGGCGAGGCGCGCCAGCAACACCGGGTTGTGCACGCCGCCACCGCAGGCCAGCACGCGGCGCGTGCCCGGCTGCTGCGCGCGCAGCGCGTCGGCGACGGTGCGCGCGGTGAGTTCGAGCAGCGCGGCCTGCACGTCGCGCGGTGCGTGCGCGGCATCCAGGCGCGGTTGCAGCCAGTCGAGGTGGAAATGCTCGCGGCCGGTGCTCTTCGGCGGCGGCAGCGCGAACCACGGTTCGTCGAGCAGGCGCGCCAGCAGTGCCGCGTCGACCATGCCGCTGGCGGCGAACGCGCCGCTGGCATCGAACGCCGCGCCGGTATGACGCTCGCACCAGGCGTCCAGCAATGCATTCGCCGGGCCGGTGTCGAAGCCACGCACCGGGCCGTGCGCGGGCAACAGCGTGACGTTGGCGATGCCGCCGAGGTTGAGCACCGCGCGTGCTTCGCGCGCGTCGTGCAGCAGCGCCGCATGCAGCGCCGGCAGCAGCGGTGCGCCGTGGCCGCCGGCGGCGACGTCGCGGCGGCGGAAGTCGGCGACCGTCGCGATGCCGGTGCGTTCGGCGATGCGGTGCGCGTCGCCGATCTGCATGGTGAAGGGATGGCGGCCGTCGAGCGCGGCGCCGGCCGGTCGATGACGCACGGTCTGCCCGTGCGAGCCGAGCGCGCGCACCTGCCCGGGCGCGACGCCCGCTTCGTCCAGCAGCGCAAGCGCGGCGTCGGCGAAGGCGTCGGCGACCTGCACGTCGAGCGTGCCGAATTCGTCGAGCGAATGGCAGTCACCGCCCTGCCCGAGCGCGACCAG
The DNA here is from genome assembly GCA_013362405.1 of Lysobacter sp. Classification (GTDB taxonomy): domain Bacteria; phylum Pseudomonadota; class Gammaproteobacteria; order Xanthomonadales; family Xanthomonadaceae; genus JABFWF01. The sequence continues at coordinate 8,882 of JABFWF010000111.1, forward strand.
CCGCGTGCGCAGCGCCGGCGCCCACGCACAGGTGCGTGCGGCGCGCAGCGTCGCGTGCGTGCGGCCGTGCGTTTCGTCGAACGCGACCAGCGCGACGTCGATGCCGTCGGCGCTGGTGCCGGACATCAGTCCGAGGTAGAGCGCGGGCGCGTCGGCCATGCGGTCACCGGAAACGACGACGCGCCCGGACGGGCGCGTCAGGACGAGGCCGCTCAGGCCTTCTTGTTGGCCTTCGGCGGCGTGCCCGCGTCGGCGTAGATCACGTCCTCCACGCGGCGGATCTTCGCCAGCGCGGTGGTGGTCTGCGCGCGGAAGGCGACCAGCGCGGTGCCTTGCAGCGGCTCCGGCGGCGGCATCGTCACCGACAGCGGGTTGCGGTGCACGCCATTGACGCGGAATTCGTAGTGCAGGTGCGGGCCGGTGGCGAGGCCGGTCATGCCGACATAGCCGATCACCGTGCCCTGCGCGATGCGCTCGCCGACATGGATCTTGGCGAAGCGCGACATGTGCCCGTACAGCGTGGTGTAGCCACGGCCGTGGTCGAGGATGACGACGTGGCCGTAACCGCCCTTGTCGCCGACGAACTGCACGCGCGCGTCGCCCGCGGCCTGGATCGGCGTGCCGGTGGAGGCGGCGAAGTCGACGCCCTCGTGCATGCGCATGCGGCCGAGGATCGGGTGGAAGCGGTTGCCGAACGTCGAGGTCAGGCGCGCGTACGGGATCGGCATGCGGATGAAGCTGCGCTTCAGCGGCCGGCCGTCGGCGGTGTAGTACTCGGTCTTGCCGTCGTGCTCGAAGCGGAAGCCCGAATACAGCTTGCCGTGCACGGTGAACGTCGCAGCCTGCACGGGGCCGGTGCCGACCAGCTCGCCGTCGCGCCAGTACTGGTCGACGACCACGCTGAAGCGGTCGTTGGCGCCGACGTCGTCGTTGAAGTCGATGTCGTACTTGAAGATCTCGTCGGTCAGCGTGTCGATCGCCTTGGCCGGCAGCCCGAGCTTGCGCGCCGAGCGGTACAGCGAGCGGCCGACGGTGCCGCTGAGGACGACGGTGCGGGTCTCGGTCGGGCGCTCGATGACCTTCTGCTGGACCTGGTCGCCGGCGAGCGAGAGCTCGACGCGATGGGTGTCGTCGCGGTCGTAGCGCAGGGTGCGCAGCTGGCCGTCGGTGGGCAGGTCGAAGGCAAGCTCGGCGCCGGGCTTGAGGTGGGTCAGCGCCTGCTTGGTGTCCGGCTGCTGCAGCAGGCGGTGCAGGGTGGTGGCGGGGATGCCGAGTTCGTCGAACAGCGCTGCGAGGTTCTGCCCGCGCTGCACGGTCACCATCTGCCAGCTGTCGCTGGCGCGCGGATGCCGGGCGAGCGGCAGCGCCGGCAGCGCCAGCGCGAGGGTGGTGGTGCCGGGATGCGCGACCACCGGGGTGGTCGGCGCCGAGAACCCCGGCACCAGCGCGGCGACCAGCATGCCGAGGGTGGCGAACACGCTGGCGTGCGCCCAGTGGCGACGCGTCCAGCGGCCGTTGAAGGCGGGGTGGGCCAGCACCTTCCGGTGCAGGGTGGCTTCGCGTAGCTTGGCCAGGCGTTCGCGCCGGCTGCTGCGGCTCTCTCCCTGCAGGTCGGATTTGCCCATGCCCCTCTCCCCTGCGGCCGGTGTGATGGCCGCGTCGAGGGGGTACCATAGTCGCGCGAACTGGACGCGTCAAACCCTTGAGCGGATTGGGATTTTCCGGCGCATTCAGATTAACTTCGGTTTAACGCGGGCTTCACGGATCCGGCCAGAACCCGGAGCGCGGGCACGCTTTCCCCAGCCCAGCGGAGACCCAGGCGTGCAGGACGCCCTCGAACTGATCGGCCGCGGCGCCGACGAAATCCTCAAGCGCGACGAGCTGGAGGCCCGGCTGTCGGCTTCCATGAGCGATGGTGGCCGCCCGTTGCGGATCAAGGCCGGCTTCGACCCGACCGCCCCCGACCTGCACCTCGGCCACACGGTGCTGCTCAACAAGCTGCGCCAGTTCCAGGACCTCGGCCACACCGCGATCTTCCTGATCGGCGACTTCACCGGGATGATCGGCGACCCGACCGGCAAGAACGTCACCCGCAAGCCGCTCACCCGCGAGGACGTGCTGGCGAACGCGCAGACCTACGCCGAACAGGTGTTCAAGGTGCTCGACCGCGAGCGCACCGAGGTGCGCTTCAACAGCGAATGGTTCGGGCAGATGTCGGCGGCCGACATGGTCCGGCTCGCCGCGCAGCACACCGTCGCGCGCATGCTCGAGCGCGACGACTTCGCCAAGCGTTACGCCGCGCAGCAGCCGATCGCGATCCACGAGTTCCTGTATCCGCTGGTGCAGGGTTACGACTCGGTCGCGCTGGAGGCCGACGTCGAGCTCGGCGGCACCGACCAGAAGTTCAACCTGCTGATGGGTCGCGGCCTGCAGGAGCACTTCGGCCAGAAGCCGCAGATCGTGCTGACCATGCCGCTGCTGGAAGGCCTGGACGGCGTGCAGAAGATGTCCAAGTCGCTCGGCAACTACATCGGCATCGCCGAACCTGCCATCGACATCGTGACCAAGACGCTGAAGATCGGCGACGACCTGATGTGGCGCTGGATCGAGCTGCTCAGCTTCGACATCCCGATGGCCGAGGCGGCGACGCTCCGGCGCGACGTCGCCGGCGGCGCGCTCAATCCGCGCGACGTCAAGCTGCGCCTCGCGCGCGAGCTCGCCGCGCGCTTCCACGGCGTCGCCGCGGCCGAACAGGCGGTGGCAGGCTGGAACGCCGCGGTCCGCGGCGAGGGCGACCTCGCCAACCTCCCACTGCAGGACGTGCCGGTGCCGGCCGACGGCCTGCGCATCGCCGCGCTGCTCACCGCCGCGGGACTCACGCCGAGCAATTCCGAGGCCAACCGCAAGCTCAAGGAGCGCGCGGTGCGCGTCGACGGCGCGGTGGTGGAGGATGCGGCGCGCGTATTCGCGCCGGGCTTCGAAGGCGTGCTCGCGGTCGGCAAGCGCACCTTCGCGCGCGTGCGTCTGGTGGTGGCGTAGCCGCCAGCCGCGTTTTGTAGGAGCGGCTTGCAGCCGCGAGCCCTTGCCTTTTCGCTCCTAAGAAAAGCCGCGTGCGATCTCAGGCCACGTGCCAGGCCGCCAGCAGCATCAGCCAGGTGACGATGGCGATGCCGCCGGCCCAGCTCAGGCTGCGCAGCGGGGCGATGCCGAGCACGTAGAACGCGCCGTGCAGCACGCGCAGCGCGGCGAAGGCGACCGCGAGATAGCCGATGCGCAGCGGATCCACGCCGGCCGCCTGCGTCATCAGCACCGCGGCGGCGAACGGCGCGAACGCCTCGAAGGCGTTGAGCTGGGCCGCATTCGCGCGCTGGCTGCGCGGGCTGGTCTGGCGGGACTGCCAGGCCCGCGGCTCGCGGTTGTCGAATCGCTCGCCGCTCGCCTTGGCGATCGACACCCACAGGTAAGGCAGCAGCGCGACGATCAGGATGCACCAGTAGGCCAGGGCCATGCGCGTTCTCCGTCGGAGGGTGGACGCAGCTTACCCCCGTGCCGGCTGGGACACGGTCCCTCGACAGGGCAGGACGGACGAGCGGGAAAAAGCCCGGGCGCCGTGGCCGCCGTCGCGCGTCCGCGGTGCCCGCCGCCGCTCACTCCGTGGGCGCGTGCTCGCCCGAGAAGTGCAGCACCTTGGCGCCGGTCACCGGGCCGATCTTCGCGCTGTCGTGCACGTACAGCACCACCTCGCGCTCGAACACCAGCGGGCCGTCCACCGTCGCGCCCGGGCCGACCACGATGCGCGGCGGACGCTGCCTGCCGAAGTGGATGCTCCAGCCGTGGTTGTTGTTCTTCTCGACGTGGATGCCGCCGTGCACGTGCGAGTTCACGCCGACCGTGACGTCGCCGTTGACCGTGCGGATGCCACCGGCGAGTTCGGCGTGCACCAGGCCGATCGAACCGTTGACGGTTTCGATGTCCTTCGACAGGCGGTCGCCGTGGTCGGCGAAGACGCTGCCGTTGACGGTGGTGACGTTGCCGCCCTGCACGTCGTGGCCGAGGCGGATGCTGCCGTTGACCGTCTCCAGCGTGCCGGTGCGCGCGTTGTCGCCGACCTTGATGCTGCCGTTGACGGTTTCGGCGTTGCCGGTGGTGACGCCGTCCTCGACGTGGATGCTGCCGTTGACGGTGGTGAGCGCGCCATAGGTCTGGCCGGCCGAGGCGGTGATGCTGCCGTTGACCTTGTCGATGCTGTTGACGTCGGCCGCGTGGGCGACCGGCAGGGCGAGTGCGAGCGCGAGGGTGGCGGCGAGCAGGCTGGGGCGGGGCATGGCGGTGTCCTGTCGGTTGGATGGGGACTGGGATGCGGCCAGCGGGCGATCGGTTTACGCGGCCCGTGCGGGTGCGGCGTGCAGGGCATGCTCGGCCGCTTCGCTACAATCCGCCCCTGTCCGAAGTCACGGGGCCTGTCGTGCCAGCCGAGCATCCGCGTCCGAAACCCGTCGTGCTGATGATCCTGGATGGCTGGGGCCACCGCGACGAACCGCAGGACAACGCGCTCGCGCAGGCCGACATTCCCCACTGGCGCCGCCTCTGGGCCGAATGCCCGCACACGCTGATCCACACCGAGGGCCGCCACGTCGGCCTGCCGGAAGGACAGATGGGCAACTCCGAGGTCGGCCACATGAACCTCGGCGCCGGCCGCATCGTCCACCAGGACCTGACGCGCATCGACGCGGCGATCGATGACGGCAGCTTCTTCGACAACCCCGGGCTGCGCGGCGCCTGCGCGGCGGTCACTGCCGACGGCGGCACGCTGCACCTGATGGGCCTGCTCTCGCCGGGTGGCGTGCACAGCCACGAGCGGCATGTCTTCGCGATGCTGGAGCTCGCCCGGCGCATGGATGTGCCGCGCGTGCTGGTGCACGCCTTCCTCGACGGCCGCGACACGCCGCCCAAGTCCGCCGAGCCCAGCCTCGAGAGGTTGCAGGCCGCGTGCGACGAGGCCGGCAACGCGCGCATCGCCACGATCGGCGGTCGCTACTATGCGATGGATCGCGACCAGCGCTGGGAACGCGTGCACCGTGCGTGGGACGCGATCGTCAACGCGCAGGCCGACTATCACGCGCTCGACGCGCAGGCCGCGCTCGCCGCGGCGTACGCGCGCGGCGAGACCGACGAGTTCGTCGCGCCGACGGTGATCGCACCACCGGAGGGCGAAGCGCCGCCCATGGCCGATGGCGACGCCGTCGTCTTCATGAACTTCCGTGCCGACCGCGCGCGGCAGCTCACCGCCGCCTTCGTCGCGCCGGACTTCGCCGGCTTCGAGGCGCATCGCCCGCGCCTGTCGCGGTTCGTCTGCCTGGCCGAGTACGACGCCAGGCTGCCTGCGCCGGTCGCCTTCCCGCCGGACAACCTGCGCCACGGCCTCGGCGAGCTGCTCGCCGAACACGGCCTGAGCCAGCTGCGCATCGCCGAGACCGAGAAGTACGCGCACGTCACCTTCTTCTTCAGCGGCGGGCGCGAGGAGGCCTATCCGGGCGAGACGCGCATCCTCGTGCCGAGTCCGAAGGTCGCCACCTACGACCAGCAGCCGGAGATGAGCTGCCCGGAAGTCACCGCGCAGCTGGTCGACGCGATCCGCCACCAGCGCTTCGACGTGATCGTGTGCAACATCGCCAATCCCGACATGGTCGGCCACACCGGCAACCTGCAGGCCGCGATCAAGGCCGCGGAAGCCGTGGACGAGGCGCTCGGCCGGGTCGTCGACGCGGTGCGCACGGTCGGCGGCGCGCTGCTCGTCACCGCCGACCACGGCAACCTCGAGATGATGCGCGACCCGCAGACCGGGCAGCCGCACACCGCGCACACCGTCGGGCCGGTGCCGTTCGTCTACGTCGGCACGCGCGGGCACGCGGCGCTGCGCGACGGCGGCGCGCTGCGCGACGTCGCGCCGACCATCCTCGACCTGCTCGACCTGCCCGAACCGGCCGAGATGACGGGAACCACCCTGTTCGGGAGCGCGCCGTCCTGCGCCTGATGCGCCCCGCTTCGTTGTCGACGACCGCGGGCCATCGCGTCCTCGTCGCGGCGCTGCTGCTCGCCTGCGCCCTGCCGGCGGGCGCACAGAGCGGACGCGACACGCAGCGCAAGCTCGACGCGGCGAAGAAGGAACTCAAGGCCGTCGCCGCCGAGCGCCGCGAGATCGAAGGCGAGCGCGGCGAGGCGTCGCGCGCGCTGCGCGCGGTCGACGAGAAGCTCGGCCGCTCCAGCCGCGCGCTGCACGACACCGAAAGCCAGCTCAAGCAGCAGCAGGGACAGGTCGCCGACCTGCAGCGGCGGCGCGGTGCGCTGCGCGTCACGCTGACGGCGCAGCGGCAGGAGCTCGCGCGGCTGCTGCGCGCCGCCTACACCGTGGACAACGCGGCGCCGCTCAAGCTGATGCTGGCGCAGGACAGCGTGGCCGATGCGAACCGCCTGCTTGGCTACCACCGCTACCTGCAGCGCGACCGCGCGACGCGCATCGCCGCGCTTACCGCGCAGTTGCAGGGGCTGGCGACGCTGGAGGAGCAACTGGCCGTGCAGCAGCGCCAGCTCGACGCCACCCGCGCCCGACAGCGCAACGAGATCGGCCAGCTCGCGCACGATCGCGAAGTGCACGCGCATTCCGTCGCCACGCTCGACGCGCGCTACCGCGACCGCGCCGGCCGCGAGCAGGTGCTCGGCCGCGACGTGAAGGGGCTGGAGCAGGTGCTCGCCGAGCTGCGCGCCGCCGCCGCGCGTGCCGAGGCCGAGCGCCGTGCCGCCGCC
>JABFWF010000213.1 GCA_013362405.1 Lysobacter sp.
GCCGACGCGCGCATCGCCGGTCATCACCGGCTCGACGCCGTGCGCGCACATCTGCACGAGCGCGCCGGCGACGACGCGCGCGCGCTGGCCCTGCTGCAGGCCGGCACGCTCGGTGGCGTCGGCTTTCACCCGGACGCGCCCGACCCACTCGTGCCTGCCCTGCGCGAAACGCTGCTCGCGCCCTGGCGCGCGCTGCTGCAGGCGGCCGATCCCGCCGCCGCGCTCGCCCTCGCCGACCGCGCGCGCGTGCTCACCGCACTGCGCGAAGGCCCACAGGGCGCCGGCCCGCTCAATGCGCGGATCGAAGACGCACTCGCCGGCGTGCAGCGCGCGCCCTACTTCCATGGCCGCCTGCTAATGGTCAGCGAGAACAGCGCGCGCCATGGCCTGTCCAACGGCGACATCGGCGTGTGCCTGCGCGACGACGATGGCGCGATGGTTGCGTGGTTCGCCGGCAGCGACGGTCCGCGCGGCTTCCATCCGGCCGCGTTGCCCGCGCACGGCGGCGCGTTCGCGATGACGGTGCACAAGGCGCAAGGTTCCGAATACGACACCGCCTGGCTGGTGCTGCCGCGCGTGGACGCGCGCCCGCTCACCCGCGAGCTCGTCTACACCGGCCTGACCCGCGCGCGCCGCGCCCTGCACGTGTGCGCCGCGGAGGACGTGCTGCGCGCCGCGCTCGCGCGTCGCGTCGAGCGCGTGTCCGGATTGCGCTGGCGACTGGATGAACCGTTCTGATTCGCCGCGCGGCACGCGTCGCTGAACACGCATCGCTTCACCGCCCACCAACCGCGCGCTCGCTACGGTGCGAGGACGGCGCCAACGCAACGAAGGCGCGTTCACGGGAGACAGCGATGAGCGACATCAAGAAGGACCACAGCATCGGCGAAGGCACGGGAGCGGTCGGTGGTGCGGTGGCGGGCGCGGCGATCGGCTCCGTCGCGGGCCCGCCCGGCACGGTGATCGGCGCGGTCACCGGTGGCGCGCTCGGCGCGAAGGCCGGCGACCGCATCGCCGAGGCGGTCAACCCGACCGACTACAGCCGGCATTTCGAAAGCACCTTCCGCGACCGCCCGTATTACGCCGCCGGCCGCGACTGGAGCGACTACCAGCCCGCCTACCAGTACGGGTACGACACCTACAGCGCGTACCGTGGCCAGCGCTTCGACGACGTGGAGGATCAGCTGCAGCGCGACTGGGACAGCACGCGCGGCAAGTCCCACCTCACCTGGAACGACGCCCGCGACGCCGTCCGCGACGGCTGGCACCACATCGAGCGCGCGTTGCCGGGCGATTTCGATCGCGACGGGCGCTGAGGGCGCCGTACACGAAAAGCCCCGCGCGAGCGGGGCTTTTTTGTCCGGTCAGCCCGCGTGTTTGCTGCGTTCAGTGCAAAGCTGTTGAACAAGCACCCAGGCCTGCCTGGTTGGCCCGCGCCGCGCGTTGCTTGCTGATCCTGGGTGAATCCCGGGTCAGACATCCGCCGTCTCGCCCTTCCCGCAATGCACGAACGTCACCGGCACTCCGTGTGCGCCGAGCACGGCGGCGAACTGGCGCTGGCGGCTCTGGAAGTGGGCGAAGCGGCGTTCGAGCTGGTCGAAGTCGATGAGTTCGGGCGCGTAGCGCGCCTGCCACGCCGCCGGGGAGAACAGGGCGATGCGCGCTTCGCCGTCGGTGTAGTGCACCAGCGGTTCTGGCGCGGCGTCGAGCCATTCCTCTTGCGCGGGCGCGAGCAACGCGACTTCGAGTAGGGGCCACAGCGGGGCGAGGCCGGCGTGTTCGTACTGCAGCGCCATCATCGCGGCGAGGTCGTGCACGGTGAGGTAGCGCGCATGTTCGACCTGCAGGCCGAACAGCGTCTGCGCGGCGAGCGCGGTGGCGGCGCCGGCCATGCCGCGCTCGAGCAGGTCGCGCTCGAAGCGCTCGCCGACCTGCGCGGCCAATGCCTCGTCGTCGGCGCGGAGCACGAACGGCAGCAGCCGCAGCGGGCTACCGAGGTGGTCGGACGATGGCGCGAACGCATCGGGCAATGCGTCGGCGTATGCGCCGAAGGCGATGACCCGCCCGCCTTCGCCGCCGCCGGGTGCGCGCGCGGCCAGCTGCGACAGCTGCCCGTGCAATGGCCAGCCGGGACGCAGCAGCTCGACCGCGTCGTAGTGCGCGCCCACCAGCGCCAGCTCCAGCGTCGCCGCCTCCGGCGCGAAGGCGGCAAGGTCCTGCGCGATCAGCGTGGCGAGGGCGCCGGCGTCGGCCTGCGCCAGCGTGGCGCGCCCCGTGGTGCTGCCCGGCGCGAGTTCCAGCGCGAGGGCGCCGAGAAGATGAACCGGAGCGTGCGCGTTGTCGGCCATGCGTGATTGGCCCTGCATCGGGGCGGGTTTACACTGCGCCGCATTATGCCCGTCGCGCCGCGCGCGGCTGGCCGCTGCGAGGATTCCCGATGCTGCAAGGCCGACCCGTCGCCGTGCTCGGCGGCGTCCGCATTCCCTTCTGCAGGCAGAACACCGCCTATGCCGACGTCGGCAACCTCGGGATGTCGGTGCGCACGCTCGGCGCGCTGGTCGAGAAGTTCGGCCTGCACGGCCAGCACCTCGGCGAAGTCGCGATGGGCGCGGTGATCAAGCACCCCGGCGACTGGAACCTCGGCCGCGAGGCCACGCTCTCCTCGGGCCTGTCGCCGTTGACGCCGGGCATCACCCTGCAGCGCGCGTGCGGCACCTCGCTCGATTCGATCGTGCTCATCGCCAACAAGGTCGCCACCGGCCAGGTCGAGGCCGGCGTCGGCGGCGGCTCGGACACCACGTCCGACGTACCGATCGTGTACGGCCAGACCTTCCGTCGTCGGCTGCTGCAGGCGGCGCGCGCGAAGGCCTTCGGCGATCGCCTGGCGGCGTTCAAGGGCTTCCATCCGCGCGAGCTCAAGCCGGAATTCCCCGGCGTCGCCGAGCCGCGCACCGGCAAGTCGATGGGCGACCACTGCGAGGACATGGCGCGGCAATGGGCGATCTCGCGTGATTCGCAGGACGAATGGGCGGCCGGCTCGCACCACAAGCTCGCCGCGGCGTACGAGCGCGGATTCTTCGACGACCTCGTCGTCAGCTTCCGCGGCGTCTCGCGCGACAACGTGATGCGCCCCGATACTTCGATCGAAAAGCTCGCCACGCTCAAGCCGGCGTTCGACAGGACCTCCGGCCACGGCACGCTGACCGCGGGCAACTCGACGCCGCTCACCGACGGCGCGGCCGCCTGCCTGGTCGCCTCCGACGAGTGGGCGCGCGCGCATGGCCTCGAGCCGCAGTGCTGGATCCGCGACGCGCACGTCGCCGCGGTGGACTTCGTGCACGGCGAAGGCCTGCTGATGGCGCCGACCATCGCCGTCGCCGAGATGCTCCGCCGCAACAACCTCGCGCTGCAGGATTTCGACCTCTACGAGATCCACGAGGCCTTCGCCGCGCAGGTGCTGTGCACTTTGAGGGCATGGGAAAGCGAGGACTACTGCCGCACGCGGCTCGGCCTCGATGCCCCGCTCGGCCGCATCGACCCGGCGAAGATCAACCCGAACGGCTCCTCGCTCGCCACCGGCCATCCGTTCGCCGCGACCGGCGCGCGCGTCGTCGCCACCGCGGCGAAGGAGCTGGCGCAGCGCGGCGGCGGGCGTTGCCTCGTCAGCATCTGCACCGCCGGCGGCATGGGCGTCGTCGCCATTTTGGAGCGTTGATTCCGCACACGCCTGTACAGCGGCGTGTCACCGTAGGAGCGGCTTACAGCCGCGAGCTCTTCCTGCTGCAACCCGGCGGAGCGACGCGATGCATGCAACGCTCGACGCGAACGTGTCGCCACGTGGTGCATCGATCCTTGAAGACAGGCTCGCGGCTGTAAGCTGCTCCTAGAGAGGAGTGGCCTGCTCGCGCTGCAGCTGTCGGCGCAGGGCGCGCTCCACCGTCGAATGGATCAGCGGCCAGTTGCGTTGTCCGTGCGCGCGGCGCAACCGCGCTCGTGGCGCCCGTGCGAAGACCACCCGCGCCCGCCGCCACGAGCGCGCCGGCGAGGGCACGAACAGCGCGGCGATGCGACCATCGAAGCCCGTGTTGCGGTCCACCCGGCCTTGCGCGTCGAGCCGCCCGTACAGTGGCTTGGCCGCGTAGTAGCCGAGCAACCGCCCGTCCTCGCGCAAGGCGCGGAAGTCGTGGGCGTGCAGGGGATAGCGGAACCAGTGCCGGAAACCCGGCACGCGCGCGAGCGCGGCGGCATCGAGCGAACGTGGCACCCGCGCGCGCTGGCGCACCGCCTACTCGCGCAGCTGCGGCACGCCGTGCGCATCGCGTCGTTCGAGCGCGATCGGCTCGGCCGCGTCGGCGGGCGGTGGCATCGCCACCACCGGTTCGTCGCGCGCGGCGCGCAGTGCGTTCGCGTAGGCGAGGCGCGCGCGCGATTCGTCGCCGGCCCGCGAGTAGCCGTGGCCGAGTTCCTCCCAGG
>JABFWF010000131.1 GCA_013362405.1 Lysobacter sp.
CCGCAGGCCCGCGCTGGCGATGGCCGCGGCGCTGGTGGTCATCGCATCGCTCGCCGCGCTGGCGTGGTGGCGCACGCCGCATGCACCGTCGGTGGCGGATGCCGCACCGGCGCATCCGGTTGCAGCGCGCGTATCGCCCGCACCGCGCGTACAAACAGCGTCCGCATCACCCATCCCCGTGCTGGACGCGGACGCACTCGCCGCGCGCATCACCGACGCACCCGCCGCCCTGCCCGCGCTGCTCGTCGCATGGCAGCTGCCGCACGCGGAAAGCGACCTCGCCATCGCCACCGCCTGCGCGCCATCGCTCGCGCCCGGCGTGTCGTGCCTGCGCGGCCGCGCGAGCCTGGATACGCTGCTCGCGATCGGCCGCCCGGCCCTGCTGCGCCTGCGCGCGGGCGGCCGCGAGACGTGGGCATTGCTGCGCGGCAGCGATGCCCTGCGCGTGCGCCTGCAGCTCGGTGATGCGCTGGTCGACGTGTCGCGGCTCGCGCTGGCGACCGCATGGCGCGGCGACTACTGGGCGATCTGGCGCGATCCGCCCAATGTGGCCGCGCCGGCCGACGTGCGTCGCTTCCAGGCGATGCATGGCCTTGCCGCCGATGGCGTGGTCGGTCCGGAAACGCGCTTCGCGCTCGCGGCGCAGGGCCCTGGCCCGCACCTGCGACAGGGGCTCGACTGATGTCGCTCATCCTCGAGGCCTTGCGCAAGTCCGAAGCCGAGCGCCGTCGTGGCCTGATGCCCGACCTGCGCGCGGAGCTGCCGCCGGCACCGACGCGCGTGGCGGCCACGGCGTGGCCATGGCGCAACATCGCGGCCGGCCTCGCGTTGCTCGCGCTCGCCGCGTGGCTGGCGACGTCCCCCTGGCGATCACATCCCGCCACCCCCGCGTCGGATGCGGACGAACGGCACGCCACTGCGCTGCCGCGCGTCCCGCACCTGCAGCCGATGGCGGCGGCGCCGCCGCGCGCGCACGCGGAGCGGCAGATGCCATCGCGGACGATCGCGGAAAAGACAGCGTCATCGGAAGCGCGCGGCGTACGGCCGGCGGCGCCGCCAGCCTTCGACGCAGGCCCTCCCGTTTCCGTCACGGCCGCTGGCCATGGGTCGCCTTCGCGCGGCGAGGGGGGGCGCGACATCGCGATCCACGTCGCATCGGCTGCAGCACCCCCGCGTGCAACCGCAGCCGCAACCACGCCTGCCACCGGCAATGCGACTGGCCCGGCGGCATTGCCGGATATCGCGCCGCCTTCGCCGCCGCTGCAATCGACGGGTAGCGGAAACGCCCCGCTGCAGCTCTCCGACCTCGCGCCCGGCGAGCGCAAGGCGCTGCCGCCGCTGCGGCTGAGCATGCACCTGTGGAACGACGATCCCGCGCGCCGCTTCGTCATCCTCGATGGCAACCGCCTCGGCGAAGGCGATCGCATCGGCGACCTCGTCGTCACCGCCATCGTGCGCGACGGCGTGCTGCTCGACTGGAACGGTCGCGCGTTGAAGGTGCCTCTCCGCTGAGCGGTTTCACGTCGTCATGTCCGATGCGGCCGCCGCGTGCGGAAGAGCTCGCGGTTATAAGCCGCTCCTGCACGACATCGCGTGACGCCTACCCCTTCCCTGGCCCGATTGCGTCGCCTTCCCGGTCGAACGCCGGCGGGTAATAGAAATTCAGCGTGCGCAGCGGCGCGTCGCCGGTCGCGCGGACTTCGTGGCGCTCGCCGTGTTCGATCACCAGCAGGTCCCCCGGATGCAACGGCTGCTCGCGGCCGTCGAGGATGGCTAAACCCTCGCCCTCGACCACGTACAGCCACTGATCGGCGCCGCGATGGCGGTTGCCCGGTCCGCCTTCGCCGTCGCCGGGCGGAATCGTCATCACCGCCGCCTGCGCCTCGCGCACGCTGAAAACGACGCGGAACCCGGGCGCGAAATCGAGGCTTTCGTGGCGCATGCGCATCTCCTCCGACCGGCGGAGCCTCGCGCGGCCCGCGTCAACGCGCCATGCAGGCGACAGCCGCGCGCGGGCCGACTATCCTCGCGCGGGGGTTGCATCCGGCGGCCGCACCCGCGCGCCGCGCCATCGACAAGGGGAACGTGCATGAACCAGAACGCCCAGAACGACGCCGCGCGCTTCCTGCTGCGCATTGCGCTCGGTGCATTGATCCTGCTGCACGGCATCGCCAAGCTGCGCGGCGGCCTGGCCGGCATCCAGGGCATGGTGGTGGCGCACCACTGGCCAGCGTGGCTGGCCTACGGCGTGCTGCTCGGCGAAGTCGTCGGGCCGCTGATGGTGCTGCTGGGCTTCTTCTCGCGCCTCGGCGCATTGCTGATCGCGATCGACATGGTGTTCGCGCTGGCGCTGGTGCACATGGGCCAGCTCGGCCAGCTCACCAGCCAGGGCGGCTGGGCGCTGGAACTGCAGGCGATGTACTTCGCCGCCGCGGTCGCGCTCGCCCTGCTCGGGCCGGGGCGCTACAGCATCAACGGACGCTGATCGCTCCGACGGAAGAGCCTCGCTCCGGCGAGGCGTTCCGTTTTTTCTGGTGGCGGCGCGGCTTCCGCGGGGAAAGCGCCGCGCCTATACCCGTGCGCAACACACCGGGTCGTAGTCTTGGTGCGAGGTGGCCACGATGACCCGCACCTTCACCCGCCAGCAGCATCCCGACATGGCCGAGCCATTGCCGACCGCGCCGACGCTCCCGCGCGGCCAGCCCACGGGCAGCCTCGGCACGGAAGCGCTCGCCGCGCTGCGCGACCGGCTCACCGCCGCCGAGCGCCGGCTGCAGGCCATCGCACCCGATGCGCCCGGCGCGCGCGGGGAGCGCGGCGCGCTCCGGGAGGAAATCCGCGACCTGCAGCAGCGCCTGACCAGCGATCCGGCGCAACCGCCACGCTGACTGCCGGCTGGCCAGCGACCGGAGGCGACAGAACCCGCACGGCCCGGCACGGTCCAACGAATCCGCCTGCTCCGCGCTGAAGGCAGTCGCGCGGGTCGCATCCTTCCGCTCGCCGGTCACGTACTTGCCGACATGAAAATTTCCACGCTCTCCCGCCGCGACTTCCTCGCCACCGCTGCGCTCGCCGGCATCGCCCTCGGCTGCAGCCGCCGGAGCGCGGCCGCCGCCGGCGCGCCGCGCTCCGCCCAGGTCACGATCGTCGAGTTCGCCGACGACGGCCGCAGGCTGCGCACCGTGCATGTCGACCGCGTGGTGAAGACCGACGCGCAGTGGCGCGCGCAGCTCACGCCCGACGAGTACGAGATCGCCCGCCACGCGGGCACCGAGCGCCCGTTCACCGGCCGCTACTGGAACAACCACAAGCCCGGCCTGTATCGCTGCGTGTGCTGCGGCACCGCGCTGTTCGATTCGAAGACCAAGTTCGAATCCGGCACCGGCTGGCCGAGCTTCTGGCAACCGATCGCGCGCGAGAACGTCACCGAAAGCGACGACCGCAGCTTCGGCATGCACCGCACCGCCATCTCGTGCACGCGCTGCGATGCGCATCTGGGCCACGTCTTCGACGATGGTCCGCAGCCGACCGGCCTGCGCTACTGCATGAACTCCGCCTCGCTGCGCTTCGTCGCCGCCTGATCCGAGGACCGACCATGTTCCGCACACCACGCACCACCCTGCTCGCGCTCGGCGTGTTCGCCGCGCTCACCGCGTGCAACCTCGCCGGCGCACGCAGCAAGCCCGTCGCGCTGCCGGATCCGAAGGCCGACACCACGCAGGCCGCCGGACAGCACCAGGCCGTCGCCGTGTTCGCCGGCGGCTGCTTCTGGGGCGTGGAAGCGGTGTTCGACCACGTGCGCGGCGTGCAGGACGCGATCTCGGGCTACGCCGGCGGCCAGGCCGGCACCGCCGAGTACGAGACCGTCAGCACCGGCAGCACCGGTCATGCGGAGTCGGTGAAAGTCGTGTACGACCCGGCGCAGGTGAGCTACGGCCAGTTGCTCAAGGTGTACTTCTCGGTCGCGCACGATCCGACCCAGCTCGACCGCCAGTCGCCCGACGTCGGCACGCAGTACCGCTCGGAGATCTTCGCCACGACGCCGGAACAGGCGCGCATCGCGAAGGCCTACATCGCCCAGCTCGATGCGGCGAAGGTGTTCTCCGCGCCGATCGCCACCCGCGTCGAGCCGCTGCGCGGGTTCTACCCGGCCGAGGCCTACCATCAGGACTACCTCGAACATCACCCGGACCAGCCCTACATCGTCTACAACGACGCGCCCAAGCTGGTGGCGTTGAAGCAGCTGTTCCCGAAGCTCTACAAGGGTTGATCGAAGGGCGCCCCCATCCGGCGCCGGCGGCCGCTTCGTTGCAGGAGCGGCTGTCAGCCACGAGCGTTTGTCAGACCGTCGTGCAGCGGGCGCGACTGCATCGCTTCGGTCGCGACCGGCGTCGCTCCTGCAACACGACGGCTCGCGGCTACAAGCCGCTGCTACGGTGCGAGAGTCCGCGTGCTAACGTCGCGCCGAATTTTCCGGACCACGCCGGTGCGCCAGCTCACCTTCCACCTCGATCGCGAGCACGTCGCGCTCAACGACCTGCTCAAGCTCACCGGCGCCAGCGACAGCGGCGGCGCGGCGAAGGCGCTGGTCGCCAGCGGCGCGGTGCGCGTGGACGGCGTGGTCGAACTGCGCAAGACCTGCAAGATCCGCGCGGGACAGCGCGTACGGGTCGATGGCCTCGAAATCCACGTCGCCGCCGGCTGACCCACAAAAAAAGACGCCTTGCGGCGTCTTCAAGCGCGTCGGCAGGCGGAGCAGCCTGCCGTGCGTCCCTGGAGTCAGCGCAGCAGGTGGGCCAGGTCGACCGGCGAGAACAGGCCGCCCTGCGCCAGCGCCCAGGCCACGCCGCCGATCAGCGCGAGCGCGAGCAGTCCCTTGGCGAGGCGTTCGCTCCAGTCGATCCGACGGGCGGTGAACGAGGCCTGGATGCTGCGGACGTCGGCGTTCATGGTGGACCCCCTTGACTGGAGGCTATGAGACGCCCCCGTTCGCGTGAATGTCCGCGATGCCGGTCACAGGATTGCGCGCCTCTGTCGCGCCCTGGTGCCGATCCGCAGACTGCATCGCATGATCGCACGATGCGCCGGCCTTCACGCCTCTTTGGCGCATCCCGTGCTGGCCGCGCGAGCGCGTATTCAG
This sequence comes from Lysobacter sp., assembly GCA_013362405.1. Taxonomy (GTDB): domain Bacteria; phylum Pseudomonadota; class Gammaproteobacteria; order Xanthomonadales; family Xanthomonadaceae; genus JABFWF01. The sequence goes on from JABFWF010000131.1 coordinate 5,141, forward strand.
CAGGCCGTCGACATCGGGCACCGGCCGTGCGCGCGGGCGAAGCAGCGGGCCGCAGGCGTTCGTCGCGGGTGCATACCAGCGGATCCCGCTTCGATTCAGTGACACGACTGGGCGCCGGGATGCCCTGATGGCGATCGCGCGCTCGCGTGAAGGCCGGCCCTGGCAGGCAAGCGTCGCCGTCATGTGGACGCAATGCGACCGCGTGATGTGCCGCCGGCGGGAGCGATGCGGGTGATCCGCGTCACTCTTCCTTGCAGCGCATGACTTTCGCCCCTGTCGGCATGCGCGCCGCGCCGCTGCAATGACGCGATGGACAAGTCGAACCTCCCCTGCATCGACCTGGACGCGGAACATCTGGCCCAGGTGTGCGAGGAACGCGCGCACGCGCTGCAGGCGCGCGCCTGGCGCAGCGAGGCCGAGCGCGACGCGCTGCGCGAGGCGACCGCCGACCTGCTCAACGCGGTCGCACGCCAGCTCGGCGCCGCGACACTCGCACCCACGCCGGTGTCGGCGCCCGGGTTGAGTCCCACGGAGCTGCGCGAAACGCTCGCCACCCGCGTCGTCCACCAGCCGCTGCACGCCGAACCGGTCGCGGGCGCGCGGCACGCGTGGGTCCGCTGCTTCGAACCCGGCGAACCGCCGGAGAGCTGAAACCCGGCGGCGGCCCGGCACCGCGCGCGTTTTCGCTACGGCCTCGGCGCCGGTCGGCTGCATCGATGGTGCGACGGGCCTGCGGAGCATGCCCGCCGACACCGGGCTTCACACGCAACGCCGCCGACTCGTTCAGCCAGGCGCCGGCCGCTTCACGGCGGCACGAGCCCGTGCCTGCAATCCTGCCATCCGGCACTACACGCTCCGCCGGCACGAAGGAGACCGCATGGCCTGGACCCGCGCACAACTCGACGAAGCGCTGCGCACCCTCGATCGCGACATCGACCCGCTGCGCGCGCACGCGGCCGACATGGACGCGTTCTGGAGCGCGTTCGACCGCAACGCGCGGCACATCCAGCGCGAGGCGGATGGCGAGATCTGGTACGCCGCGGCGCAGATCGACCGCATGCTGATCCGCCACGGGCTGATGCCGCGGCCGGGCGTGTATCCGCTGCCGCGCCGGCGCCTGCCGTTCGCGCCGGACGCCGGCGACGACGACGTGCGCGCGGCGTGAGCGCTCAGCGGAACTGGTGGAAGACCGGGTTCTCGTCCAGCTCGCCGTCTTCGCCCAGGACCGCGTAGCGGCGCGCGTCCGGGTCGAACAGCACCGCCAGCTTGCCGCCGCTCTCGGAGCGGCGGATGAACTTCAGTTCCCAGCCGAAGCGCTCGAGCGTGTGCAACGTGTGCACCTGCTCGGCGTTGAGTTCGCGCTTGAGCATGCTCGAAGCGGCTTTCACCGACGAGCGACGTTCGATCGTGACCGCCATGACAGCCCCTGTTCCGTCGTGGTGAGCCCGGCGGTGGCCGGACCCGCCGGAGTGTAGCGGGCCTTCGCGATGGAGGCGTGTTGCACTGCGGCGTAGGCTCAGGCGCGCTGCAGTGCCCAGAAGCCGATGTTGCGGCGCAGGCGGTAACCCAGCACCTCGTACAAGGCGCGGGCGCGCGTGTTGGCGTAGCTCACGTGCAGGAACGGCAGCCGCCCCTGCGCCAAGGTGTCGTTGGTCAGCAGCGCGGTCAGCCGGCGGGCGTAGCCGCGGCCGGTGAAGTCCGGATGGGTGCAGATCGCGCTCATCTCGGTATGGCCATCGGTGCCGAGCCGCTCGCCGATCATCGCCGCCAGCCGTCCGTCCACGTAGATGCCGAAATAGCGGCCGAGCTCCATCGTGCGCACGCGGAAGTAATGCGGGTACACCCGCGCGGTGAGCGCGAGCACGTCATCGCGATGGCGTGCGTCGAGCATGATCTGGTCGGGGCCGCCCGCCACCTCCAGCGGCACCGTGCATTCCATCTGAGCGAGGTCGGGCATGGCTTCGAGCCGCCAGCCGTCGGGCACCAGGTGCGGCGCCACGCCGAGCAGGTACACGCTTTCGCCCGGCGCGACCATCGTTTCCAGGGCATCGCGCACGTCGACGCCCGCATGGGCGATGCCGAGGAACGGCGCGTGCTCGGCGGGATACCGCGCCACGTCGCCCATCTGCCGCGCGACCGCGCGATGACGGGTGGTCAGCGAGGACCAGAAGGGGTTGTCGAGTTCGGCTGCCTGCACCTGGTGTGGTTTCCTGGACGGGCCGGCGACCTTACCCCGCGGGTCGCCGTCACCGCGCACCGAGGCGCGTTCTGGCGCGGCGCGCACACGCGGAGTTTGAACCGGTTTGCTCTTTCACGCGCCTTCCGTGTCCATCCACGGCTGCTTGGGCGCGGCGAACCAGTCGAGGAAGTCGGCGCGCATGGCCGCTGTCAGCGCATGTCCCGCATCGTGCAGGCGCAGCACGTGCGGTACGCCGAGGTCGGCCAGCCAGGCGTCGGCGCGCTCCGCCCAGGCGACCGGCAGCTTGTCGTCGCCGCGGCCGTGGACGACCAGTGCATGCAGGCGCGCGAGCGCCTCGCGCGGGCCGAGCCGCGGCGCGATCTCCGGCAGGATGCGGCCGCACAGCACCGCGAAACCCGCCACCGCCCGCGGCGCGGTCAGCGCCACGCTCGCGCTGAGGATGCCGCCCTGGCTGAAGCCGGCGACCACGGTGCGCGCGGGCGGCACGTCGTGGTGCGCCTGCAGCTGGCCGATGAAGTCGACCAGCGCCTGCCGGCTCTCCTCCGCCTCCTCCGGCACGATCCGCGGCCCCTGCGCGGTGAACGCGACGCGGAACCAGCCGAACATGCCCTCGCCCACCGACCGCGGCGCGCGCGGCAGCACCACCAGCGTGTCCCGCGCCACCTCCGCGCCCAGCGACGCCAGCTGCCCTTCCTGGCCGCCGACGCCATGCAGCAACAGCAGCAGGCGCCGCGGGACCGGCGGCACCGGCTCGATCAGGCGGAAGGCGAGCGCGTAGTCGGGCGACTCGACCAGGGGTCCGGGCGTGGGAAGAACCATCGCCGGATCATCGCAGGCCGGCGCGGACACCCGGGTGAGGGGTGGCCTGTCGATTCCGCCCCAGCCCGTTCGTCGCTCCAGGAGGCCGCGATGCGACCTCCATCCACCCCACCGGAGAACTGCCATGTCCTATATCGACGGCTTCGTGATGGCCGTGCCGACCACCAACAAGAACCGCTTCGTCGACCATGCCAAGGGCACCGATTTGCTCTTCGTCGAACTCGGCGCCACCCGCGTGCTCGAGTGCTGGGGCGACGACGTGCCCGACGGCAAGGTCACCGACTTCCGCCGCGCGGTGCAGGCGCAACCCGACGAGACCGTGGTGTTCTCGTGGATCGAATGGCCGGACAAGGCCACGCGCGATGCCGGCATGAAGAAGATGATGGACGACCCGCGGATGGATCCGCAGAAGAATGCCTTCCCCTTCGACGGCAAGCGGATGATCTTCGGCGGCTTCGCGCCGGTGGTCGAACTGAAGGGCTGAGCGTCGCGCGACGCCGCGTGGCCGTCCGCCCGGCGCATGAAGGGCGGATGGCCAGGCGCGCGGCGGCTCCCGCGCCAATCGCGCGCGAGATCGCAGCGTCAATGCGCCAACCGGCTCGCGTGGCTGGCCGCGAGCCGCCATGCGCGCCCGCGCCGGATCCACGTGTCGGTGTACTGGTAATCGGCCGCGATGGGTTGCCCGGCCGAGGTGCCCCTGATCGACGTGATGCCGGTGATGATCGCGGCATCGCCGTACAGGCGCGCGCGCTGGTCGTGGTTGCGGAATTCGCTGTAGCGCGGTTCGCGCGCGGCCACTTCGGCGAGGTTCTGTCGCAGGTCGGTGACGACGCCGGTCGAACTGGTCAGGGTGAAGCGTGGATCGAGCACCTTGCGCACGTAGGCCGCATCACCGGCTTCGACGGCATGGCAGACGGCGGCCTCCTCGCGCAGGAGGTCCCGTTCGTCGCGCGACGGCGCTGCGGCGAAGACAGTGCCGGCGAGCACGAGCAGCAATGCGGACAGCATCGGACGGCGCATGCGGCGGTTCCCTGAGGCCCGCACTCACGCTAGCACCGCCATGCCCGCCTTCCTTGACTTGGCTTGCCGGCAAGCTCGCGGGTCAGGCGCGCCGCCGGGATGGACTTGCAGCCGGTGACGTTCTGCCCTGCCCACAACGGCGAAAAATCGCCACGACCACGGCGCTCGGCTTCGATCCGCAACGGGGCGATCGCCGCTGCCGCCAGCGGGAACGCCGGCGCCAGTGGGCTCATCGGGCCGAGCTCGCGCATCAGGCGGTTGACGATGCCGCGCGCGGGTCGCCCGGTGAAGAGGTTGGTGTAGGCGGTGTGCCGCGCCTCCTCGCCCTGCAACGCCGCGCGGTGCAGCGCGCCGGTAGTCGCTTCGGGACACAGCAGGTATGCGGTACCGACCTGCACGGCCGATGCGCCCAGTGCCAACGCGGCTTCCACGCCACGCGCGTCGGCGACGCCACCGGCGGCGATCACCGGCACGCGCAGCGCGCGCACGAGCTGCGGCACGAGCGCGAAGGTGCCGAGCGCCCCATCGAGCGTGTCGGACAGGAAGTGGCCGCGATGCCCGCCGGCCTCGTGGCCCTGCGCGATCACCGCGTCGACGCCACGCGCCTCGAGCCACCGCCCCTCCTCGACCGATGTCGCGCTCGCGAGCACGCGCGTGCCCCAGCCGTGCACGCGTGCCAGCAGGTCCGCGTCCGGCAGGCCGAAGTGGAAGCTCATCACCGGCGGCCGGAAGGGCTCGATGATGTCGGCCATCGCATGCGTGAACGGCTGGCGGCCGGCGCCGGCGGCCCCCCACGCCGGATCGAATCCGAACGCGACGTAGTACGGCGCGAGCGCCGCTCGCCAGGCGGCGTCGCGCGCGGCATCGGGTTCCGGCGGCGCGTGACAGAACACGTTGACGTTGAACGGCCGGTCGGTCCGTGCGCGCAGCGCGGTCAACTCGGCACGCATCGCCTCCGGCGCGAGCAGCGCGCACGGCAGCGCGCCGAGCCCGCCCGCCTCGCACACCGCGGCCGCGAGCGCGTGGTCCTGCACGCCGGCCATTGGCGCCTGCAGGACGGGAAGTTCGACACCGAGCATCTCGCGGAGCGTCATCGCCGCACTCTACCGCCCCGCCACGCGAGCGTCCGATCCCTGCCGCGGGGCGGCGACAGGCGGCGCATGGCGAGGGAGCGCCGTCCTCTCATTGCGATAACCCCCGGGACACTACGGTTCCCGCCTCACGACGGGACCGCTCCCATGGCCTATCGCTTGTCGCACAAGGACGATTCGGTACAGGACGCGGTGCGGCGGATCGTCCGCCAGCAGATCCACGACGTGGTGCGCCGGATCGACGATCCATCCGCGAACCGGGAAGAAACCATCCACGAGATCCGCAAGACCTGCAAGAAGCTGCGCGCGCTGCTGCGTCTGGTGCGGCCGGTATTCCCGGACGCCCGCAAGGAGAACGCCGCGCTGCGCGACATCGCGCGCAGCGTGTCGATGGTGCGCGATGCCACCACGCTCGTCGGCAGCTTCGACCGCGTGCTGGCGGCCTACGGTACGCAGCTCGACCGCCAGGCGGCGGACGCGATCCGCACCCGGCTGCTGCACCAGCGCGACACGATGCTGGCGGCCGCCGACATCGCCGCGGGGCTCGCCGCCTGCCGCGCGGACCTGCTGGCGCTGGAGTGGCGCAGCTGCGACTGGAAGCTCGAGAAGGACGGCGCCGACGCCTTGCGCCCCGGGTTGCGCAAGGCATACCGCAAGGCGCGCTACGCGATGCTCGACGCACGCAACACGCCCACGGCGGAGCACCTGCACGCGTGGCGCAAGCGCGCGAAGGACCACTGGTACCACGCGCGCCTGTTCTCGCCGGTGTGGAAGGAGCCGATGGAGGCGCACGTCAAGGCCGCGCACGACCTCGGCAGCCTGCTCGGCGACCACCACGACCTGACGGTGTTCCTCGCCGCGCTGGCGCAGCGGCCGGATGCCTTCGGCACGGATGCCGACGCCGAAGTGCTCGCCGGGCTCACCCGCAGCCTGCAGGACGTGCTGGAAGTGCAGGCGTTCTCCGACGGAGCACGCCTGTTCGCCGAATCGCCCCCGGCGCTCGCCGACAGCTGGATCGCCCGTTACGAAACCTGGCGCGACGAGGCGTCCGCGCACGCCGAGGCGCTGCAACGCGCGCTCGGCGACGACGCATAGCAGCCGCAGCCGGCGCGCACGGCCGCTGGCGCGGCGCCAGCCTGTCTGCGCAGTGAACCATTCGTGGCTCGCGCGGATTCCACCAGCGCCGCGCCGCACTCGCGGCTGCGGCGCCTTTCCCCATGGAGGATCCGCCATGAAGCCGCTCACCGCGCTGGGCTCCCTGTTCAGCCTCGCCCTGCTCGCCGGCACGACGCCGCTCGCGCAGGCCATCACCACCGACATGCACGCGAAGTTGCGGCCGGTGGTCGAGAAGATCGACCTCGTCACCGACATCAACGTCGTGGACGGCTCGCTGTACCTGTGCACGCAACCCGGCCTGCTGCTGCGCAAGAACCTCGCATCGCTCTCGACGACCGACGCCACCGTGTTCCTCGACCTGCGCTCGAGGATCGGCATGCTCGGCGCGCGCGTCCCGGCGCTGCCCGACCTCGGTTATCCCACTCCGGGTACCTACGACGAGCGCGGCCTGCTCGGTTTCGCCGCCGATCCGGATTTCCGCAGCAACGGCCGCTTCTGGGTCTGGTACACCGACATCAACGAGCACAGCGCGTCGCCGCCGGGCTTCTTCCAGTGGAAGGTCTCGACCACCGCGCCCTGGAACACCACGCAGTACGACAACATCAGCTACCTCGACGAATACCGCGTCATCGGCGGCAAGCCGCGCTTCCAGCGCACGCTGCTGAAGATCAAGCGGCCGTACTTCAACCACACGGGCTTCCAGTCGCTGGCGTGGTCGCCCGAGTTGGACACGCTGGTGCTCGGCCTCGGCGACGGCGGCAGCGAGTACGACCCGAACAACATCGCCCAGGACAACCGGCAGCTGTCCGGCAAGCTGCTGCGCATCGACCTCGCCAAGCTCGCGGGCATGGATTTCCACAACAGCCCGCCGGTCGCCACGTTCGCCGACCTCGCCGCGCAGCACGTGCCTGCCGGCGCCTTCGTGCCCCTGCTGAAGGGCCTGCGCAACCCGAGCAAGGTGCACTACGAGCTGGTCGCGGATGGCGACCCCGCCAGCACCAACGGCAACACCGGCACCCGCTGGATCAAGTACCTCGCCAACACCGGCCAGGACACGATCGAGTTCATCCACGGCTTCGATCATTACGGGCTGAACTTCGGCTTCCGCCCGTGGGAAGGCATCTTCCCGAACTCGTTCGAGGAAAGCGACGGCTCGCGCACGATCGCCTACGGGCTGGAAGCCTCGCGCTTGCCCAACTTCTACCGGCCGCTGGTGGAATACACGCACCTGGATCCGGTGCTCGCGCCGAACGCGAACACCGGCTCGGCGTTGTATCGCGGCTATCGCTTCCCGGGCCTGCGCGGCCAGCTGGTCTTCACCGACTGGGTCTCGTTCGCGAGCAAGCGGCCGCACGGCCTGCTGATGCATGCCGCCGTCAACCGCAGCAACCTGCAGCAGGCGCAGGCGGTGAAACTGTTCGACGTCGACCTGTCCGGCGCCGGCCTCGCCAGCGGACAGCCGCTGTTCTACACGTCGATCAACACGGACCCCGCCGGCGAGCGCATCTTCATCGGCGGCTTCAAGGACATCCAGTTCGTGACCAACCAGCGCAACTACGCCCCCGGCAGCGACAAGATCGGTGGGGCGCTGTACGAGGTGGTTCCACAGTAAGCGCGGCACGCGCCGCATGACGGACGCCATCGCCGGAAGCCCGGCGATGGCGTCGCCGCATCACGGCTGCGGCTTCATGCCGAGATAGGTGCCGGCCACGGCGACCGTCGCCCACACCTCGTTGTCGTCGGCGGCGAAGGAACGCGCGAACAGCTGCTCGCCCGTCGCCTTGTCGCCGTGCAGGTAGTAGTACGCGCCGATCTCGGCGAGGTCCTTCGCCTCCTTCGGATTGGCGACGAGGTAGGCGTCGAACATCGGCCTGGCCTTGTTCCACTCGCCGGCTTCCTCGTACACGCGGGCGATGCGGAAGGTGTCGCTGTCCGCGTGCTTGCTGCCGAGCAGGGCGTCGAAGATCTGCTGGCCCTTGGCCTTGTTGCCGCCGAGGTAGTAGGCGCGGCCGACGGCGATGCGCTCCCAGCTGCCCTTGCCCGCCTGCACCAGCGCGGTATCCAGCAGCGCGTTCGCCGCGTCCTGCTTCGACTTGCCCTGGAACAGCGCGGTCGTCGACGGCGCCTTCAGGCCGCCCGCCCAGCCGACGCCGACGCCGGCCACGAACACGATGGCGGCCGCGGCCGCGGTAATCCCCTTGCGCATGCGATTCCCTCTCGATGACGGTTGCGGCCCGCGACGATCGCGCGCCGTGCCTGTTTCCGGTCAGGCCGGTCGAGGATGCGGGGACGCTCCATGCCGTGCAAGGGCACCGCCTGGCGGATGGATCCGCGCTCTACTCCGGCGATTCCACGGCCTTGCGTGCGCTCGCCTCGATCAGCGCGAGGATTTCCGGCAGCTTCACCGGCTTGGTCATGTGGTGGTCGAACCCGGCCTGCCGGGTCCGCTCCTGGTCCTCGGGCTGGCCGTAGCCGGTCACCGCGACGATCGTCGCCTCCGCCGTTTCCGGCAGCGCGCGCAGGCGACGCGCGAGTTCCAGCCCGTCCACTTCGGGCAGGCCGATGTCCAGGAACAGCAGCTGCGGCCGCTCGCGTTGCGCGCGCTCGAGGGCGCCGATGGCATCGTGCTCGACCATCGCGTGGTGGCCCAGCGCCTGCAGCAGCAGGCACAGCGACTCCGCGGCGTCGACGTTGTCGTCCACCACCAGCAGGCGCAGCGGCCGCGGCGAGCCGACGATGCGCTCGCGGCGGTCCTGGGGCGACTTCGGCGCCGGCACGGTCGCGCGCGGCAGGCGCACCACGAAGCGGCTGCCGGTGCCGGGGCCGTCGCTCTCCGCCTCGACGCGGCCGCCGTGCAGGTCCACCAGGCTTTTCACCAGCGCGAGGCCGAGGCCCAGCCCGCCCTGGGTGCGGTCGAGCGAACGCTCCGCCTGGGTGAACAGGTCGAACACGTGCGGCAGCAGTTCCGGCGCGATGCCCACGCCGTCGTCCTGCACGGTGATGTCGATCTCGTCGCCCAGCACCGCGGCGCGCACCTCGACGTGGCCTTCCTCCGCCGTGTACTTGGCGGCGTTGTTGAGCAGGTTGGCGACGATCTGGACCAGGCGCGTACGGTCGCCGAGCACCGTCGCCGCCTGCGCGGGCAGGTGCAGGGTCAGGTGCTGGCGGCGCGCCTGGAACAGGCCGCGCACCTGCTCGACCGCGTCGCCGATGATGCTGACGATGTCGAACGGCTGCTCCTGCAACCGGATCAGCCCGCGGGTGACGCGCGAGACGTCGAGCAGGTCGTCGACCAGCCCGGTCATGTGCCGCACCTGGCGCGCGATGATCGCGCTGCTCTGGCGCACCACGTCCGGATCGTGGCCGGTGACCGCGAGCAGGTCGGCCGCGGCGCTGATCGGCGCCAGCGGATTGCGCAGCTCGTGCGCCAGCATCGCCAGGAACTCGTCCTTGCGCCGGTTGGCGGCGCGCAGCGCGTGGTTGGCGCGCACCGCCGCGGTGACGTCGTTGCCTTCCATGAAGATGCCGGCGACCTGTCCCGACGGGTTCTTGATCGGCTGCAGCACGTAGTTGAAGAAGTACTGCTCGCGCCGGCCGTCGGGACGGACGAACTGCACCGGCGCGGCATCCGCGCGGAACGCCTCGCCGGTCGTGGCCACCTGGTCGATCAGCTCGAAGAAGCCCTGCCCTTCCAGCTCCGGGAGCGCTTCGCGGAACGGCCTGCCGAGCAGCTCGCGCCCGCCCGCCAGCTGGTGGTAGCTGGCATTGGCGAGTTCGAACACGTGCCCCGGCTCGCGCAGCACCGCCATCACGCTGGGCGCCTGCGCGAACAGCGCCAGCAGGCGCTCGTTCTCCTCCTGGCGCGCGCGCTCGTTGAGGACCTCCGACGTGGTTTCCGTGACCGCGCAATAGAGGCCCGCGATCTCACCCGCGTCGTCGCGTACCGGCGAATAGGAGAACGTGAACCAGGTCTGCTCGTCGAAACCGCGCCGGTTCATCCTCAACGGCAGGTTCTCGTTGTAGCTCGACTCGCCCCGCAACGCCTTCGCCGCGATCGGCTCCACGTCGGCCCAGACCTCGGGCCAGATGTCCTCGAAGCGGCTGCCCATCGCGGCCGGATGCTTGCGGCCGAGGATCTCGGCGTAGGCGTCGTTGTAGAGGAAGCGTAGCTCCGGCCCCCAGGCGACGAACATGGGGAATGTCGAC
>JABFWF010000265.1 GCA_013362405.1 Lysobacter sp.
CCAGACGGCCTTCGAGCGCGCCAGCGACGCGCCCGAGCAGGTGACGAGCGTGCGCTACGACGACCGCGCGCACTTGATCGCGATGGGCGTGCTGCCACGTCGGTGGCGGCCGGAGCATCCGCAGGCGCCGCGTGCCTTCCCGCAGGCGTTCGTGCCGGATCCGCCGCGCTGGTGAACATTTCGCCAGCATCTGCCAACAAAAAAAACGGGCCGGATGACCGGCCCGTTTCCTGCGTCCGTGCGGACGCCTCCGTGCGTCAGGCGGTAGCGGTCAGCACTTGGCGTCCTTGCAGTCCTCGGCCTTCTGTTCGACCTTCTCGCCGGCCTTCTGCACGTCCTTGCCGGCACCGGCCATCGTGTTGCAGGCAGTCAGCGTGACCGACGAGAACGCGGTCAGCAGCATCAGGGCAACGAGACGTTGGATCGGGCGCTTCATCGGGGGTCTCCTTCGCGTGGCGGTTTCCATGGATCGGCGCGACCATGAAAGCGCAGCGAGCCGTGAAGCGGGCGTCGAAGAAGAAACACGCAGCGCGCGGCGCGGCCGGAGCTCAGGGAGCAAGCGGAGGCCCGTGGCTTCACGCGCCATTCGCAGGTCGCGTCCCGGCATCACCGGACGACAGCCGGCGCGCGGCGGCCGCCCTCGCGACGAATGCGGCGCTAGTCGCGCATCAGCGTCGACTTGCCGAACAGGCTCTCGACCAGATCCACCGCCAGCAGCGCGGTCGCGTTGCGCGTGTCGAGCACGGGGTTGAGTTCGACGATGTCGAGCGAACCCAGGCGCCCGCAGTCGGCGATCATCTCCATCACCAGCTGCGCCTCGCGGTAGTTCGGGCCGCCGGGCACGGTGGTGCCGACGCCCGGCGCGATGCTGGGATCGAGGAAGTCGACGTCGAAACTCACGTGCAGGTGGGTGTCGGGCCCGACGCCGAAGAGCGCCTCTTCCATCACGCGCTTCATGCCGACCTCGTCGATGTAGCGCATGTCGTAGACATCGAGGCCGTGCTCCTTGATCAGGCGCTTCTCGCCCGGATCCACCGAGCGGATGCCGATCTGGCGCACTTCGGCGGGCTGCACCGCCGGCGTTTCGCCGCCGAGGCCGGTGAGCGCGTCCGGGCCGATGCCGCACAGGCAGGCGACCGGCATGCCGTGCACGTTGCCCGAAGGCGTGACCGAGGACGTGTTGAAGTCGGCGTGCGCGTCCAGCCACAGCACGCGCAGGCGCTTGCCGGCGGCGCGGCAATGGCGCGCGACGGCGGTGATCGAGCCGATGCCGAGGCAGTGGTCGCCGCCCATCAGCACCGGCAGGCGGCCCTGCGCGAGTTCCGCGCCGACCGCCTCCATCACCGCGCGGTTCCAGGCGACGACCTCGTCGAGATGGCGATAGCCATGCACCGGCGGCTGCCACGGGTTGCGCGGGCCGTCGAGGTTGCCGCGGTCGAGCACCTCGATGCCGCGCGCGGCGAGCGCGTCGGCGAGGCCGGCGATGCGCAGCGCTTCCGGCCCCATGCGGGAACCGAGGTGGCCGGCGCCGATGTCGGTGGGCGCGCCGATCAGCGACACCGGTGGGTAGTTGCGCATGCTGCCTCCTCGGACCTGTTGACGCGATCGGGATAGGCTGCGCCCGGCCCTAGGGGATGCCTTGATGGTGCCGCTTGTCCGAATCGAACGGACGACCGCTCGCTTACAAGGCGAGTGCTCTACCGACTGAGCTAAAGCGGCGACGACGAGCGTGCGTGGCGCGGCGGGATTCTAGCGCGCGGGCGCCGGCAGGCGCGTGCAGTCCAGCGGCTGCGCCTGCGGCGCCGAAACGGCCAGGCGCTGCGCGTCGGCGTCGAAGGACGAACCGACGCGGACGTCCAGCCAGCGCGGGGCGGCGGCCGGCAACAGCGGCTCGGGCTGCGCGGGGAATCCGGCCGCCTGCAGCGCCTGCGCGCGCTGCCGCGCCGGCCCTTCGCTGCCGAAACGGCCGAGCGCGATGGCGTTCGGCTCGCCACCGTCGGGCATCACGAACAGATCCTTGAAGCCCGCCGCCGCGATGCGCGCGGCGAGCGCATTGGCGGCGGCGTGGTCGGGCTGCGAGGGCAGCCACACGCGCCAGCCGCGCACCGCCGCGGGATCGTCGGCACGCAGTTGCAGTGCTTCCACCAGCGGTTGCAGATGGGCGCGGGCGCTCGCGTAGGCTGCGGCGTCGAACGGCCCGAAGGCGAAGCAGCGCGCCGCCTGGGCTTCCTGTCGCGCGGCGTGCGCGGTCGCCGACGGCGCGGGAGTCGGTTCGCCAAGCAGGCGCAGGCGTGGCACGCCCGCATCCGCCTCGGCTGTCGCGGCCACGGAATGCGCGGACGGCGTGGGTTGCAGCGCCCACCACAGCGCCACGCCGAGGTTGGCCACCGCCAGCAGGACGATCAGGGCGCGCGCGAGCATGGCCGCATTCTAAGCAGGGCTCGCCGCCGCGCCGGCGCGCGCCCAGCAGGCCAGGCCTTCGAGCACGAGATCCGCAGCGAAGGTCGACGCCGGCAGCCGCGTGCGCAGCGCCGCGGCGCCGCCACCATGCAACAGCAGCGTGGGCCGCGCGCCGAGCAGCGCCCCGGCTTCGGCGAGGCTGCGTTCGACCAGCGCGAGCGCCGCGCCTTCGCAGCCGGAGGCGAGCCCGTCGGCGGTGTCCGCCGCGAACTCGAGGTACGCCCCGCCTTCGGCCGGCAACTGCGCCGCGCGTGCGTGCAAGGCCTCGCGCATCAGCGTTGGCGACGGCGCGATGCGGCCGCCGTGGTGCAGGCCGTCGGCATCCAGCAGGTCGACGGTCAGCGCGGTGCCCACGCCCACCACCAGCCAGGGTTGCGTCGCGCGCGCATGCGCGGCGAGCAGGGCGAGGAAGCGGTCGACGCCAAGCCGGCGCGGCTCCGCATACGCGATGCGCACGCCGGCGAAGACGCTGGCGGTGCGCGCGAAGGAGATGCGCCCACAGCGGCGGGTCAGCGCGTCGACCAGCTGCGTGGTGAGCGCGGGCGCGGCGACGCTGGCGACGATCGCCTCGTCGAAGCGTGCCGGCAAACCGGCATCCCAGCCCCCGGGCAGCGCCAGGCCGTCGTGCACGAGGCGCGCGGCCTGGCCGACGTCGCGCAGCGGCGCGTGTTTCAGGCGCGAATTGCCGAGGTCGAACAACCAGGTGCTCATGCGCGCTCCCCTGCCGGTGCGGTGCGCACGCTGACTTCGCCCGAATGCACGCGCTGCTCGCCGTGGGCGAAGCGCACCCGCAACGCGCCATCGGCGGCGAGGCCGAGTGCGGTGCCGATGCGCGCGTCGCCCGCCGTTTCGACCGTGATCTCGCGCCCGGCCAGCGCATCGAGCGCGGCGTAGCGCGGCAGGAAGCCGTCGAGCCCGTGGGCGTCGAACTGCGCCAGCGCCGGCAGCCACTGCGCCAGCAGCGCGGCGACCACGCGGTTGCGCGACACCGGTGCGCCGGCGAGCGTGGCGAGGTCGACCCACGGCTGGCCGATGGTCGCCGCGAAGGCGTCGGGCATGCGCACGTTGAGGCCGAGCCCGATCACCGCGCGCACCGGCCCGGCGTGCTCGCCGCCGCCTTCGACCAGCAGGCCGCCGAGCTTGCGCATGCCGCCGTCTTCCACGACGACGAGGTCGTTGGGCCACTTCAGCCGCACGCCGGCGTAGCCCAGCGCGTGCAGCGCCTCGACGGTGGCGACGCCGGCGACCAGGCTCAGGCCCGGCAGCCGGGCCAGCCCGCCGCCGAAGCTGCGCACGAGCGAGAGGTAGATGTTGGCCGCCAGCGGCGAGGCCCAGGTGCGTCCCCGCCGGCCACGGCCGCCGGTCTGGCGCTCGGCCAGCAGCACGCCCACGCCCCCGGCGGGCGCCGGGCGCTCGAGCAGGCGGGTGTTGGTGGAATCGGTCGTCCAGGCGACCTCGAGCGTGCGCAACTCGGCATGGACCGCGGGCGGCAACGCGCCGCGGATGGCGTCGGCGTCCAGCAGCTCCAGCGGCTGCGCGAGCGCATAGCCGCGGCCAGGGCGGGCCTCGATGGCGATGCCGGCCGCGCGCAGCGCCTCGATCCGCTTCCACGCCGCCGCGCGGGTCTCGCCGGCGCCCGCGAGCGCATCCCCGCTGGCCGGGCCGGCGATCAGGCGGTCGAGCAGGTCACGCTCGTGCATGGCGGGCTGCAAGGGCGGGCATGGGAGGGCCGGCAGGGACTGTGCCCGTATTGTGCATTGCGGATGCAACCCCGCCCGCCTCCGGCGCATCCACGCTATAGTTCGCTGTCGCCGTCCTGCCCACGGGCCCAGGGATTGCCGTCATGATCCGTTTCGCCTTCTGCCTCCTGCTGCTGTGCCTCGCCGCTGGCGCGCAGGCGCGCGACATCCGCATGCACGGGCCGAACGGCGATGGCGGCGGCAGTTGCGCGGACGACTCGAGCGCGCCGCTGGCCAACCTGTTGCCGGCGACCAGGGCAACGCCGGCCGCACCGCTGCACCGCGACGGCAGGCCGAAGGCGCCTACCACGCTGCGCAGCGGTGGTAGTAGTGGTGGCGACGACACCGGCATGCATGCCCCGCGCTGGCACAGCTTCCTGCCGGGCATGTTCCGCTAAGCACGCGACACGTCCGTGCTGGGCCTGCTTCGCCGCCTGCGCCGCGGGCCGCCGGACATCGACCCCCTGCTCTGGCAGCGCGTCGTCGCCGCGACGCCGTGGTGCCGCGCGCTCGACCCGGCGCGCCAGCAGCGCCTGCTCGCGCTCGCCACCCGCTTCCTCGACCGCAAGGCGATCACGCCGGTCGGCGAGCTTGTGCTCGACGACTTCCAGCGCCTGCAGCTCGCGGCGCTGTGCTGCCTGCCGCTGCTGGAATTCGGCGCCGAAGGCCTGCACGGCTGGTCGCAGCTGCTGGTGTACCCCGACGCCTTCCGCGTTGGCCGCACCCACGTCGACGCCGCCGGCGTGCTGCACGAATGGGACGACGAGCTGATCGGCGAAGCCTGGGAGCAGGGCCCGGTGGTCCTGTCCTGGGCCGACATCCAGGCCGACCTGGCCGAGCCTGATGCCGGCTACTGCGTGGCGGTGCACGAGATCGCGCACAAGCTCGACGTGCTCGACGGCGTGCTGGACGGCACGCCGCCGCTCCCGGCCGCGTGGCAGCGCGCGTGGGCGGATGATTTCCAGCAGGCCTACGACGCACTCGCGCGCGACGTCGACCGCGGCCGGCGCACGCTGGTCGATGCCTACGCGGCCGAGGCGCCGGAGGAATTCTTCGCCGTGTGCAGCGAATACCACTTCAGCGATCCGCGCACCCTGAAGCGCGCGATGCCGAAGGTGGCGGCGCACCTGGCGCGGTTCTACGGGCCCTCGCCTTTCACGTGACCGCCTCGACGACATCTTTGCAGGAGCGGCGTGTAGCCGCGAGCTTTTGCCTGTCGTCGAGGAAGACGAAAAGCTCGCGGCCATAAGCCGCTCCTGCAGGAATCTTCTGCAGGAAGCGCTACAACCCCGGCGGCAGCTGCACCTCGAAGCGCGCGCCGCCGAGTTCCTCGGAGCGGCCGACCTCGAGCTCGCCGCGATAGCCACGCACGATGTCCTGCACGATGGCCAGGCCGATGCCATGGCCCTGCACCCGCTCGTCCCCGCGCACGCCCCGTTGCAGCAGCGCGCCGACCTGTTCGGACGGGATGCCGGGGCCGTCGTCCTCGACCACCAGCAGCAGGCCGGGGCGGCGCTGCGCGCTGCACGGGCCGGCCTTCGCCGTCAGCAGCACGCGCGAGGCCGCCCACTTGAAGGCGTTCTCCAGCAGGTTGCCGAGCAGTTCCTGCAGGTCGCCCGGCTCGCCATGGAAGCACGCATCGGCCTCGACCTCGAACTCGCACAGCACGCCCTTGCTGGCGTAGATCTTCTCCAGCCCGCGCACGATCTCCTCGGCATGGCGTTCGATCCCGATCGGCGCGGCGAACAGCTTGTGCCCGCTCGACGCGGCGCGCGCCAGCTGGTAGCCGACCATCTCGTTCATGCGCCGCAGCTGCACGTCGAGCTCCTCGCGCAGCTCGCCCTCCGGCGCGCGGTTGTCCAGGCGCGCGCGCAGCACCGCGAGCGGCGTCTTCAGCGAATGCGCGAGGTCGGCCAGCGTGTTGCGCTGGCGATCGAGGTTCTCGCGCTCGCTCTCGATGAAGGCGTTGATGCTTTCGGTCAGCGGCTCGAGTTCGCGCGGGTGCTGCGTGCTCATGCGCGCCAGCTGGCCGCGCTGCACGCGCTTGAGTTCGCCGATCACCTTGCGCAGCGGCTGCAGGCTCCAGCGCAGCACCACCGACTGCAGCAGCAGGAGCACGAGGCCCGCGCTGCCGAGATAACCCCACAGCGCCTGGCGGAACACGCGCACCTGCGCGGGCAGCGTGCTCGCATCCTCCATCACGTAGATGGTGTACGGGAACTCGGCGTCCGCGCCGCCTTCGGCCCACACCAGGCCGAGCCCGTAGCGGTAGATCTCGCCCGGCTCCCCGTTGCTGCGGGTGATCGGCAACGGGCCTTCGAAGCGCTCCTGCGTGGGCCGCAGCATCGCGCCCTCGGGTAGCAGCGGGCCCTGCGCCGACGAGGAATTCCAGTGCCCGTTCGGCAGCATGACCTGCGCGTAGAGGCCGCTGCCCGGGCGCTTCAGGCGCGGATCCGGCGGCGTGTCCGGCACGTACAGGCTGCCGTCGCGCAGGAATTCGATGCCGTCGGCATAGGCCAGCGCATCGCTGCGCAGGCGCTCGTGGAGGTTGCTCTCGGCGGTCTGCAGGAAGGCGCGGTCGAGCGCGTAGCCGGCCAGCGCGAGGAAGGCGACGAGGCCGAAGCTGGCCGCCATCAGCTGCCGCGACTGCAGCGAGCGCGGGCGCCAGCGGAACAGGGGATCGCGATCAGCGGCCATCGCTGCGCAGGATGCCTCAAAGCGAAGACAGGAAGGGACAGCCCCGCCTAGACGACGATGCCGGCGCGCGAAGCGGGCCGGCATCGAAAGCGGGGCGCGTGCGGCGCGGGGCCGCGGTCACTCGCCGCTGCGCGGGATCGCGAAGCGGTAGCCGCGGCCACGCACGGTCTCGATCGGCTTCAGCATGCCGTCGGGATCGAGCTTCTTGCGCAGGCGGCCGATGAAGACTTCGAGCACGTTGGAATCGCGGTCGAAGTCCTGCTGGTAGATGTGCTCGGTGAGGTCCGCCTTCGAGACCAGCTCGCCCGCGTGCATCATCAGGTACTCGAGCACCTTGTACTCGTAGCTGGTCAGGTCGACGTTCTGGCCGTTGACGCTCACCGTCTGCGCCGCGAGGTCGAGCATCACCGGCCCGCATTCGAGCGTCGGCTTGCTCCAGCCGGCGGCGCGGCGCACCAGCGCATTGATGCGGGCGAGCAGTTCCTCGACGTGGAAGGGCTTGACCAGGTAGTCGTCGGCGCCCTGCTTGAGGCCTTCGACCTTGTCCTGCCAACTCGAACGCGCGGTGAGGATCAGCACCGGGAACTGCTTGCCCTCGTCGCGCAGCGCGCGGATCAGTTCCATGCCGGACATCTTCGGCAGGCCCAGGTCGATGATGCCGACGTCGAACGGCACCTCGCGGCCCATGTACAGGCCCTCTTCGCCATCCTGGGCGGCGTCGACCGCGAAGCCTTCGCGTTTCAGGCGGGCGGCGAGGGTCTCGCGCAGCGGGGCTTCGTCTTCGACGAGCAGGATACGCATCGATCACTCCGGAGCCAGGGCCGTCCCGGCCTTGGCGGAAGGGTGCCTATTCAGTCGTCGTCGCCGCGTGTAGGTGGATCGCGCGGGTCGGGCGCCTGCATCGGCTGGGTCTGCGGATCGTCCATGTAGACCCGGACTCGCCCGCGCTCGTCGACAATCTTAATCCGGTTGATGTTGCGTCCGTCGAACGGCACGCGCTCGGCGCTGAGCACCTGCCCGCGCGTGCTGCGCTCGATCCGGCGCACGCTGTCGGACAGCGGGTCCATGTCGTGCGCCGCGCGCGGCATGGGGGGCATCGGCGGGCCGCCCTGCGGTGGCCGCGCCCACGCCGCGGTACCGCCCAGCAGCAGGGCGGAGAACAGCAACAGCGTGGCAGGGCGATGCAGCGGCATGGTCGGTACGCGGAACCCCGAAAAGAGGGGCAGATTGTTGGAACGGGGCAGTGAACTCGTCCTTAACTTTTGCCGCGGGGTTTTGCGGGATTCAGGCCAGGCAGCCCGCTTGCCGCTCGCGGCCGGGTCCACCGCGGGCCCGGCGTCGCAGGCAGGCCGGTGCCCGCTCCTCAAAAAATTTCGCCCACGCAACAGCGCAGCGAGCCGCCGGCGGCCTCGATCGCGGCGAGCGGGACGCCTTCGGAACCCGGCTTCGGCGAGCAGCGCGCGGTGCGCCGGGTCCAGCGCGGCGGCGGCGCGTGCGCTCATCCACGCCGCGTCGGCGGACAGCGCGATCGCGTTGCCGACGAAGGCCGCGTGCTCGGCCGGCGAGCAGCGCACGACGTGCGGCGCATACAGCGCGGCGATCCCCTCGGCCACCGCCGGATCGGCGAAACCCAGCGGGCACACGATCGCCGCGCGCCCGGCCAGCACCGCCAGCACCACGTTGGTGTGGTATTCGCCGGGCGCGAGGTCGAACAGCAGCGTCGCGCGCAGGCCGAACGCCTCGTGCATCAGCCGCGCGCCTTCCTCGTCGCAGCGTTCGGACAGGCCACAGAAACCGAGGCCGCGCGCGCGGTCGATCACCAGCGCGCCGGTGAGTTCGCAGGGATGCGGCTGCAGCGAGAGATCGATTTCCGCATGGCCGAGGACGTCGGCGAAGAACCCGCGGATGTCGGCGCGCAGCGCCTCGCGCTGGCGCACGGCATGGCGCATGCGGCCGACGATGTAGCGCGGGCGGCCATCCGGAAGCGCGCGTGCGTCCGGGCGCGCGGTCGCGAACACGTTGTTGGGGAACACCGCGTCCGGCGTGTCGGCGCTGCCGGCGAAGCACACCGTCGGCAGCACGCGCGACAGCGCGGCGTGCAGGGTGCGGTGCTCCCGCAGCGCCGCCAGCGGATCGAAGGCGGCGGCTTCGGCCATGTAGCGGTTGTCGCTGGCCGACTGCACGGCGAGCGCGAAGCCGTCGGGCGAGACCAGGAACGCGCCGCGCGCGGTGGCCGGGCCGAAGTCCGGCGCGAGCGTGCGCGCGTGGGCGAGGAAGGCCCCGCAGTCACGGGTGATGGGGTCGCGGGTGATCATGCGCTGCGCAGGGCCGGTTCGGTGAAGGACAGGGCGTGCTCGACCAGCGACCAGCCGGCGCCGGGCCGGTGCGCGCCTTCGCTGAGCACCTGGCGGAACGCGCGACCGCCGCGCTCGCCGGCGAACAGGCCGAGCAGGTGGCGGGTGATGTGCTTGAGCGCGACGCCGCGCGCCAGCTGCGCCTCGACGTAGGGCCGCAGCGCGCGCAGCAGCTCGCCGCGCGTGCGCAGCGTGTCGTCGAAGGGCGGCCCATCGAACCAGGCGACGTCGAGCCGGTGCAGCAGGTAGGGATCGTGGTAGGCGGCGCGGCCGAGCATCGCGCCATCGAGGTGCGCGAGGTGCTGCGTCGCTTCGTCGAAGGTGGCGATGCCGCCGTTGACGACGACCTGCAACGCGGGGCGTTCGCGCTTGAGCCGGTACGCCCAGTCGTAGCGCAGCGGCGGCACCTCGCGATTCTCCTTCGGCGACAGGCCCTTGAGCCAGGCGTTGCGCGCATGCACGACGAACATCCGGCAGCCCGCCTGCGCCACGGTGTCGATGAACGCGAGGAAGCGCTCGAAGTCGTGGTCGTCGTCGACGCCGAGCCGGCACTTCACGGTTACCGGCACCTGGCACGCGTCGCGCATCGCGGCGACGCTGTCGGCGACCAGTTGTGGCTCGCGCATCAGGCAGGCGCCGAAGCGGCCCTGCTGCACGCGGTCGGACGGGCAGCCGCAGTTGAGGTTGATCTCGTCGAAGCCGTGTTCGGCGCCGATGCGCGCGGCCTGCGCCAGCAGCGCCGGCTCGCTGCCGCCCAGCTGCAGCGCGACCGGGTGCTCGACAGGATCCATCGCCAGCAGCTTCGCCCGGTCGCCGTGGATCACCGCGTTCGCATGCACCATCTCGGTGTACAGCCGCGCATGCGGCGCGAGCAGGCGATGGAACACACGGCAATGCGTGTCCGTCCAGTCCATCATCGGGGCGACGGACAGGCGCAGCTGCGCCGGCGGCACGGTGTCGCGGTCCTGCACGCGGAGTCCTCGCTCGATGCCGCTCAATGCGCGCGCGGCGCGTCTTCCTGCACGATGCCGTGCCGCACCAGCGCGCGCAGCATCAGGTCGTGCGCCTCGTCCTGGTGCTGCGGCGGCGTCCACGCCATCACGAATTCGTATTCGCGGTTGGCCGCTTCCAGCCGCTCGAGGCCGTCCAGGCGCAGCGCGATCTCGCGGATCGCGGGCTCGAAATCGACCAGCAGCGTGTGCAGCGCGGGTGGCAGCGTCATGCGCCGCAGTCTAGCCCCGCGCCTGCGCCGTCGCACCGCTTGACCGGCGCGCTCCGGCGTGCGACGCGCCGCAAGCGGCCGCCGGGCCGCCTCACGCCCGCGCGAGGTGGGCGATCGCGGCGGTGGCGGCGTCGCGGTCGCCGTCGTCGAACGGCACGACGCGCAGCGTGCGCACGCTGCCGGGATCGAGGCAGCGCACGTTGACGTCGATGCCGTCCGGGTGGCTGCGCGGCACGTAGAAGCTCTTGATCCCGCAATGGCGGCAGAAGCGGTGTTTCGCCGCGCCGGTGTTGAACGTGTACTCGATGAGATGCTCCGCGCCGCCCAGCAGGCGGAAGCGCGACGCCGGCACGATCAGGTGCAGGAAGCCGGCCATGCGGCAGATGGAGCAGTTGCAGTCGAGCGCCTCGATGTCCGCCGGCGCGTCGACCTCGAAGCGCACCCGCCCGCAGTGGCAGCCCCCGCGATGGACGACCTGCTCAGCCGTGGCCACGTCCATGTCCGCCACCGTTGCCATGCCCGTTGCCGTTGCCACGCGTGTCGTCGTCGCCCTGCCACGGCAGGCCGGGCGGCGCGTCGTCATCGTCATCGCCGCGGTCATGCCCGCGCCCGTGGCCCTTGCCGCCATGCGCCTTCGACGCCTTGTCCCGGCCGGGATTGCCGCCTTCGTCATCGTGCGGATTGCCGCGGCCGGGGAAGTCCGGCGCGAGCGAAGCATCGAGCCGCACCGGCCGGCCCCAGCGGTCGAAGCTGGGCACGAAGCCGCGCTTGAGCCGATGGAACTCCGCCGATCCGGGCTTGATCCCCATGCGCTGGGCGAGCGCGCCCCAGCCCTGGCCATGGTCGCGCTCCCATTCGTCGACCACGTAGCGGCACGGGCGACCTGCGGCCTGCGCCAGCGCGCAGGCGAAGTAGACGTCGCCCGGCGCCCAGTGGCGGCGCAGCAGCAGGTCGCTGACCAGGTCGCGCGGCGCGCCGTAGTAGCGGGTCATCTCGTCGATGAAGGGATCGCGGTAGCGCTCGCCGTAGCGGTTGATGTCGGCGAGCTGGGTGTCCACCCACACGTCGCCGCTGCGTGGGTTCCAGCCGAAGACGAATTCCTGCGCGGACGCGCTGCCGACCGCGCCGGCGAGCGCGGCGGCGAGGACGAAGGTGGCGAAGGGGCGCTGCATGGCGATGGCTCCGGTCGACGTTGGGTGCAAGGGTTGTCGGGTGTGATCGTTTGCGTGCTGGCGGGTCAGGGCCCGGTGCCGGCGACGGGCACCAGCCGGTCGTCGTCGCCGCCCGGCAGCGGGCCGCCGTGGGCATCGCGTGGTTGCAGGCTGCCATCCGGAAGCAGCGCATACCAGCGCAGGCTGCCGCGATCGCCCTGCAGGCGCAGCAGCACGGAGTCGCGCTGCCAGCGGCCATGCTCGGCGAAGCGCGCGCCACCGCCGGTGGCGGCATAGGTTTCGGTCAGCGCGTAGTCGCGTCCGCGCCGGTCTTCGCGCAGCACCAGGCGGGTGGCGATGCCGTCGCAATCCGCGCAGGCGCGCTGGCCCTGCCACTCGATCCTGCGGCCCGCCTCGCCCGGCGACAGCGGCGTGGAACCCGATGGCACGGGCGCACGCCCGCAGCCGGCGAGCGCCGCGACGGCGAACAGCGGCAGCAGGTGGCGCATGCGCGCACCGCGCGCTCAGCGCGCCTCGAGGCTGAACTTGCCGAAGGCGACGCCGACGTCCCAGCCCTCGCCCTTGCCGGTGAGCGCCAGCGACACGTCGCCCTTGGTCATCGCCTGCGCCTTGCGCGACTTGACCGCGCCGGCGTGTGCTTCGGCGGTGGCATAGGTGCCGAGCACGTCGCGGATGTCGTGCACGCCGGCGAACTCGCCGTGGCCGTTGGTGATGCGCGATTTGCCGAAGGTCAGGCCGCCGCCCTTGGCGTCGATGCGCACCGCCAGGCGCTGGCCGTTGCTGCAGTGGACGGTGCCTTCGCCCGACGCCGTGCGGTAGAACACCGACCACCCGGACAGGCTGTAGTCGAGCTTGCAGGTGATCGTGCCGGCATGGGCCGGCACGGAGGCCAGCGCGAGCAGGAGGGCGGCGGACAGGACGGCCAGCGGTCGGGACATGGCGGCGTGCTCGGGAGGTGAGGGTTATAGCCTACCGCCGCGCCGGCGCACAAAAGAAGACGGCGCCCGGAGGCGCCGTCAGGTCACGCGGGACGCGCGTCAATCGTCGTCATCGTCATCGTCG
The DNA here is from genome assembly GCA_013362405.1 of Lysobacter sp. Lineage (GTDB taxonomy): Bacteria > Pseudomonadota > Gammaproteobacteria > Xanthomonadales > Xanthomonadaceae > JABFWF01. The sequence continues at coordinate 12,707 of JABFWF010000265.1, forward strand.
TGGTGACGGCGACGGCCATGGTCCTCGTCCCAGTCGCGGTCGTGATGGCGCCAGTAGCCGTAGGCATGGCCGTACGGTGGCGGATAACCGCGGTACACCACGCGCGGCGCGGGGTAGTACACGCGCGGCGGGGTGACGTAGACGGTGCGCGGTACCAGGCGGTAGTACACCGGCCGGCCGTCATAGTCGCGGTCGACGACCAGGCGGTCGTCGGGGCCGTAATGGCCGTAGCGGTAATACGGCACGCCGCCGTTGACGACGACGTCGGCGATATCGACGACCTGGCGCGTCAGCGCGAGCGCATCGTTCTGCGCATATGCCGGCGCCGGTGCCAGCGCCGCCAGGCCGAGGCCGGCCGCGAGCGCGGCGGGAACAAACCAGCGGAGCGGTGTTGCCATGGAGGTCTCCTTCGCCCGCTCGAGTGCGGACGACGCCACCATGCGCATGCGCCGATGAACGGCTTTTTAACTGTCCGCGCGGGCGTGCAGCGCGCGTTCGGCCAGCACGCGCACCGCCGCCGGCAACGCGGCGGGCGCATCGACGCGTTGCAGGCGCGCTTCGTCCTGCGCCGTGACGACCGCGTCGGCCTCGTGCACCCAGGTGACGTGGTAGGGCATGTGCACCGCCCAGCCGCCGAGCGCGAGCACCGGGGCGACGTCGGAGCGGACCGAATTGCCCACCATCACGAACTGCGCCGGCGCGAGGCCGAATTCGCCGAGCACGCGCGCGTAGGTCACCGGATCCTTCTCGCTGACGATCTCGATGCGATGGAACAGGTCGGCCAGCCCCGACGCGCGCACCTTCGCTTCCTGGTGGAACAGGTCGCCCTTGGTGACCAGCACGACCGAGTGCTCGCGCGCGATCGCCTCGACGGCGTCGCCGATGCCGGGCAGCAGCTCGACCGGATGTTCCAGCAGCGACTTGCCGATCTCCACGATGCGGTGCAGCTCCGCGGCGGCGATGCGGCCGCCGGTGATCGCGTAGGCGGCTTCCAGCATCGACAGCGTCATGCCCTTGGCGCCGTAGCCGAACAGCGCGAGGTTGCGCTTCTCCACCGCGTACAGCGCCGCGTGCACGTCGTCGAGGTCGACGTAGTGCGCGAGGATCACCTCGAACTCGCCCTGCGCCGCGCGGTAATAGTCCTCGCTGCGCCAGAGGGTGTCGTCGCCGTCGAAGCCGACGAGGCGGATGCCGGGGGATGGGGTCGCGCTGGCCATCGGCCGAGTGTATCGGCACGGCCGGGCCGCACACGACACAGGCGGCCGCAGCCGCCTGTGTCGTGCAGTCGCGCATTCCGGGAAAGGGTGCGCTTGAAAGGGCCCGCTTACTTGCCGCGCGTCTTCAGGTAAGCGCGGTATTCGTCGGGCGTGAGCGACCCGTCCTTGTCGGTATCGGCGGCGTCGAACACCTGCGACAGGCTGTCGAGCTTGCCGGCTTCGCTGCGACTCAGCTTGCCGTCGTGGTCGGTGTCGAGGTCCGACCAGTTGACCTGCTTGGCCGAACTGGACGGGTTGGTGCCCATCGACGCGGAAGCCGGCGTCGCAGGCGTGGCGGGCGTCGCAGGCGTGGCCTGCGTCGCGCTGGGGTCGCTGCCCATGCTGGCGGAGGCTGGCGTCGCCGGGGTGGCGGGCGTGGCCGGGGTCGCGCCCATGTCGTTCGACTGGCTGGCGGAGGTGTCGGTGCCGGTGCTGGTGTCGGCGGCGGTGCTCTCGCTTGAAGTCGCCTTGTGGTGACGATGGTGCGTCTGCGCGAAGGCCAGCGGGGTGGCGAACGCACCCACCAGCAGGGTGGCGGCGATGGCGCGGGACAGGGAAGTACGCTGCTTCATGTGCATTGGCTCCGATGGGGGAACTGGCGCGGGAACTGCGCGGCGCCACGTTGCGCGCCGACGGATGAACGACGCAGGGGCATGCGGCAACGACCACCACGCCGCCTTAACCACGACCGACCGGAAACCCGCTAGGCGCCTCGTGCACATGGCGTCAATTGCGAAGCGCGGCGCGCAGTTGCGCCCATCGGGCGTGGCTCCACGTCGCTGAACCCAACACAACCTTGACGCCAACCGTCGTCACGCCTCGTGATCGGCGCGCGCAGCCACGCGGAAGCCACCATCGTCCACGGCAACGCCCACCGCGATCGGCCGGCAGCACACCGGGCAGTCCTCCACGTACTCCTGCGCGTCGGCATGCTCCGCTCCGGCCGCGATGTCGACCAGCAGTTCGATGCGCTCGCCGCAATACGGGCAGCGCACCGTGGCGCCGGGCAGGCTGGACATCTCAGGGCGGCGTGGGCTTGTCGGCGCGCATGCCGGCGTGGAACTCGGCGCTGCTGATGTAGCCGTCGCCGTCCATGTCCAGCGCCTTGAAGCGCGAGCCCAGGCCGGCGTTGGCGGCTTCGGCGGCGCTGATGCGGCCGTCGTGGTCGGTGTCGATGCGGGCGAAGTCGTCGCCGGTCAGCGCCTGGTCCGACATCGATGCGCCGGCATCCGCCTGCGTGCCGGTGCTGGTGTTCGTGCCGGTGTTGCGATGGCCGAGCTTGCCGGCCTGCTGCCAGTCGTTGCTGTCGGACTGCTGGCTGTCGCCGCGTGACTGCATGGACTGGCTGGTCGTCGACTGTGCCGCGGCACGCGGACACGCCAGGCACATTGCGGTGGCGAGCGCGAACACGGAACGCGGGATCGTGTCCATGGCCTCCTCCGGTTGAGGGCTGCCACGAGCCTGCCCCCGCGACGA
>JABFWF010000280.1 GCA_013362405.1 Lysobacter sp.
TGCCTCGTCGACGGCCGCTCCCTGCTGAACTTCTGCGGCAACGATTACCTCGGCCTGTCGCAGCATTTCGCCGTGGTCGGGGCGCTGCAGGACGCCGCTTCGCGCGAGGGCGCCGGCGGCGTCGGCTCGCACCTGGTCTGCGGCCATCACCAGCTTCACGACGCGCTGGAGCGCGAAGTCGCCGACTGGCTCGGCACGCCGCGCGCGCTGCTGTTCGGCAGCGGGTACCTGGCGAACCTCGCCGTCGTGCAGGCGCTGCTCGGCGACGAGGACGTCTGCGTGCAGGACCGCCTCAACCACGCCAGCCTGATCGACGCCGCGCGCCTGGCCGGCTGCCGCCTGCGCCGCTATCCGCACGCGGATGCCGAAGGCGCGATCCGCCAGCTGCGCAGCATGCCGGAGGGAGCGGCGATGCTCGCCACCGACGGCGTGTTCAGCATGGACGGCGACATCGCCCCGCTGCGCGAGCTCGCGCTCGTGGCGCGCGTGCAGAAGGCGCTGCTGTACGTCGACGACGCCCACGGCATCGGCGTGGTCGGCCCCGACGGGCGTGGCAGCGTCGCGGCCAGCAAGCTCGGCGCGAACGACGTCCCGCTGCAGCTCGCGACGCTGGGCAAGGCGCTGGGCGGCTACGGCGCGGTCGTCGCCGGCGATGCCGACCTCATCCAGCATCTTTCCGAAACCGCGCGTTCCTACATCTACACCACCGCGCTGCCGCCGGCGCAGGCCGCTGCATCGCTCGCGGCGGTGAAGCTGGCGCGCGCCGAACACTGGCGCCGCACCAAGCTCGACGAGCTGATCGGCCGCTTCCGCGAGCGCGCGCAGCGCGCCGGCCTGGAGCTGATGGATTCGCAGACGGCGATCCAGCCGGTGGTCTGCGGCGACGACGACACGGCGCGGGCGATGGCCGCCGGGCTCGAACAGGCCGGCTACTGGGTCGCCGCGATCCGTCCGCCGACCGTGCCCGAAGGTCGCGCGCGCCTGCGCGTGACGCTCTCGGCGCTGCACGGCGTGGCCGACGTCGACGGCCTCGTCGAAGCGATGGCGAAATCGCGCGAACGCATCCGCCTGGGCCTGGTCGAGACCGCCCGGCGCGAGGCCGTGCTGGCGCGATGAGCGGCGAGCGCGACCTCGCGCGCCTGCTCGCCACGCTGAACGTCACGGCGCGGGCGGGCCAGTACGCCTTCGTCGCGCGCCCCGCACCCGATCCGACCCTGGCCTCGCTCGCGCTCGCCATGGTCACCGAGGACGAGGGCGTCACCTACGTCCTGCCCTGCGAGGTCGCCGACGCGCGCGGCCTGCCTTACGATTTCCGGGCCGCCTGGCTGACGCTGGGCGTGCATTCGGCGCTGGACGCGGTCGGCTTGACCGCCGCCTTCGCCTCCGCGCTGGCGCGGCGAGGCATCGCCTGCAACGTGCTCGCCGGCTTCCACCACGACCACCTGCTGGTCCCGGCCGATCGCCGCGACGACGCACTGGCGGTGCTGGCCGACCTCGCCCGGGACGGCGCCGGGTAGCACTGCAGGCAACACGCTCCACTCCATCCCCATCGGCCATCCCCCCAACGGCTTGCTCCATGTACATCGAAACGCGCGGGCAGGGTCCCGCGCTGGCACTGATCCACGGCTGGGCCATGCACGGCGGGTTGTTCGCGCCGCTGGTCGAACGCCTCCAGGATCGCTACACGCTCCACCTGATCGACCTGCCCGGCCACGGCCGCGCGCGCGACGACGCAACGCCGCTGTCGCCCGAAGCGCTCGCGCCGCAGCTCATCGCGCGCGTGCCGGACGCCGTGTGGCTCGGCTGGTCGCTGGGCGGGCAGTTCGCGTTGCGCGCCGCGCTGGATTTCCCGGAAGACGTGCGCGGGCTGGTGATGATCGCCTCCTCGCCGCGCTTCGTGACCGACGAAGGCTGGCCGCATGGCGTGAAACCGAGCCTGTTCCGCGATTTCGGCGAGGCGCTGGGCCGCGACTTCCGCGGCACGCTGGAAGGCTTCCTCGCGCTGGAGGCGCTGGGTTCGAGCTACGCGCAGGAGGAACTCCGCAGCCTGAAGGCGCAGGCCTTCGAGCGCGGCGAACCGGCCCCGCGCGCGCTGCAGGAAGGGCTCGTGCTGCTCGATCGCCTCGACCTTCGCGACGAACTGCCGCAGTTGCGCGTGCCGAGCCTGTGGATTTCCGGCCGCCGCGACCGCCTGATTCCCGCCGGCGCGATGCCCGCCGCCGCGGCGATGACGCCGGGCGCACGCAGCGTCGTCATCGGAAATGCGGGACACGCGCCGTTCCTCGGCGCCGCCGATGAGGTCGCCGCGCAGATCGATGCGTTCATGCGCGCGGTGACCGCGCCGGCGTGACAGCAGGAGCCCTTCCCTTCAAGGGGAGGGTTCGGTGGGGATGGCCCCCGCCCGTGACGTGTCGCCTGGAAAGCGACACCATCCCCATCCCGGCCCTCCCCTTCAAGGGGAGGGAGGAAAAGCAGACGACCCGCCGCGTACCACCCGGGTCAAATCAAAAGATGACCGACACCTTCGACCACCGCCAGGTCCGCCGCGCCTTCTCGCGCGCCGCGCACCACTACGACGACGCGTCCGCGCTGCAGCGCGAAGTGGCCTCGCGCCTGATGGAACAGCTCGACTACCTCGACGATCCGGCGCTGAACCGTGCGCCGCCGCAGCTGGTCGTCGACGTGGGCTGCGGGCCCGGCCACGCGGCCGCCGCGATGCAGAAGCGCTGGCCGAAGGCGCACGTCGTCGGCATCGACCTCGCCCAGCCAATGCTGCGCGAAGCGCGCGGCCACGCCGGCGGTTGGCTGCCATCGTTCCTGCCCGGCGTCGCGCGCCGTCCCGACTGGCTGTGCGCCGACGCGCGCGCGCTGCCCCTGCGCGATGCGAGCGTGGACATCCTGTTCTCCAACCTGTGCCTGCAATGGGTCGAGGACCTTCCGGCGGTGTTCGCCGGATTCCGTCGCGTGCTCAAGCCCGACGGCCTGCTGCTGGTGTCGACCTTCGGCCCGGACACGCTGCACGAACTGCGCGATGCGTTCGCGCAGGCCGACAACGCGCCGCACGTGAGCCCGTTCGCGTCGATCGCACAGTTCGGCGATGCGCTGATCGCGGCGGGATTCAAGAACCCGGTGCTTGATCGCGACGAGTTCGTGCTGGGCCATGACGACCTTGCCGGCCTGATGCGCGAGTTGCGCACGCTGGGTGCGACCAACGCGATGCACGACCGTCGCCGCAGCCTCACCGGCCGCTCGCGTTTCGCGCGCGCCGCGCAGGCCTACGAGCCGTGGCGTCGCGATGGCCGGCTGCCGGCGACGTGGGAAGTGATCTACGCGCACGCGTGGGGCCCGCAGCCGGGCACGCCGATCCGCGTGGGCGGCGTCGATGAAGTGCGCGTGCCGGCGCACGGCATCCCGGTGCGGAAGCGTTCGTGAAGGCGCGCAGCACGGCGCTGGCGGCGGTCGCCATCGCGCTCGCGTCCGCGTTCTTCTTCACCTGCACCTACGTGCTCAACCGCGCCGCCGCGACCGAGGGCGGCTACTGGGCGTGGACGGCGTGCCTGCGCTACCTCATCACCTTGCCGCTGCTGCTGCCCGTGATGCCGTGGCAGGGGGGTGTTGCGCCGGTGTGGCGGGCGATCCGCGCGCATCCCGGCCCGTGGCTGTTGTGGAGCGGCATCGGCTTCGTGCTGTTCTACCTGTGCCTCAGCTACGCCGCGTCGAGCGGGCCGTCGTGGCTGATCGCCGGCACGTTCCAGCTCACCGTCATCGCGGGAATGCTGTGCGCGCCGTTCCTCTATCGCGATGAACGCCGGCGCGTGCCGATGCCGGCGCTCGCGACGGGGCTGCTCGTCGTCGCCGGCGTGCTGTTGCTGCAGTTCGGTCACGGCGGCGGTTCGCTCGATCGCGACGGCTGGATCGCGCTGGTGCTGGTGGCGGTATCCGCGTTCGCCTATCCGCTCGGCAATCGCGGCCTGCTGCTGCACCTGGAGCGCAGCGGCGTCGAGCTCAACGCCACGCAGCGCGTGTTCGGCATGACGCTGGCGAGCCAGCCGATGTGGTGGGCGGTCGCGGCGATCACGCTGGCGCAGGTCGGCCCGCCGCCGCTGGGGCAGGTGTCGTTCGCCGCGGGCGTCGCGCTCGGCGCGGGCGTGATCGCGACGGTGCTGTTCTTCCAGGCGACCGGCATGGTGCGCAGCAACCCGACCGCGCTCGCCGCCGCCGAGGCGATGCAGGCGGCGGAAATCCTGTTCGCCACGCTGATCGGCGTGCTGTGGCTCGGCGAGGCCTGGCCGCAGGGCCGCGCGTTGGCGGGTGCGGTGCTCGTCGTGATCGGCATCGTGGTGTTCAGCATCGTCGCCGCCCGCTCGAGC
>JABFWF010000272.1 GCA_013362405.1 Lysobacter sp.
ACGCGGCGCGGCCGTAGCAGGTCGGCCAGTCGGGGCAGCTGAGGCCGGCGTTGGACAGGCGCACGAACGCGCCGAACACGATCACGCAGAACGCGAACGCGCAGGCGAGCCAGGCGAGGCGGTGGAAGTGGCGGTACGTCGTCGGCTTGGCGAGGGCGGGCGGCATGTCACATCAGTTTGGTGAGCTTGGCCAGGTCGGCGCGCAGGCCGCCCGGGTCGAAGCCGGGGGCATAGCGCAGTATGACGAAGCCGTTGGGATCGATCACGTAGACCGGCAGGCCGCGCTGCGGCGCGGCCGCGTCGATGTCGTTGCGCGGCAGGCCGGCGCGCAGCGCGGCGTCGGCGCGCAGGCGGCGCAGCGAGGGCTCGCGCGCGAGCGGCGCGGGGACTTCGCAGCGCGAGTCCGCGCACAGCCACAGCACGTCGACGTGGTCGGCGTCCTTGCCCATCAGCTGCCAGACGAGATCGAGCTGGCCCGCGACGCGCACGCACGCATCGCCGCAGTCGGCAGGCGGTGCGATCGCGATCCGCCACATGCGCGCGCGCGGCTCCCAGCGGTAGTCGCCGCCGGAAAGCAGCCCGGGCGTCAGCGCGCGCAGGTCGCCGGGCGGATCGAGCAACTCGCCGAAGTTCTTCGTTCCCGCCGGGCGCCAGCCGGAGAAGCGCAGGATGCCGGCGAACACGAGGCTGCCGAGGAACAGCACGGCGATCAGCAGCAACACGCCACGATTGCGGCGCACATCCTTGGGAGTGGGTGTCACGGTCCGGTCCTCCGCGAGGGTTTCGGCTTGCGCAGCGTCAGCACGAGCGCAGTCGCGAGCACCGTGAGCGATAGCCCGAACCACTGCACCGCATAGCCGAGGTGGCGCGCGGGCGGCAGCGTGTTCGGCAGGATGTCGAGATCGCGCGGATAGGCCGGCGGCAACGCGGGATCGAGCTTGAGCACGCGTGGCGCGAGCGCGGGCAGGCGCAGTTCGTGCCGCAGCAGCGGGATATCGAGCGCGATGAGCAGCAGGCCGCCGTCCGGCTGCTTCTGCGCCACCGGCCGCGCGAGACCCGCGGACGGCGGCGGCGCGAGCAGGCCGGCGACATGGCGGAAACCCGGAGGCGGCACCGCTGGCATGCGGCGATCGGCCGACACCGGCAGCCAGCCGAGTTCGACCAGCAACGGCGCGGCGCCTTGGGGCACGAACACGCGATACGCGCGGACGCCGGCCCGGCCGTCGCGTTCCTGGTTGTCGAGCAGCACCGCCGGCACGTCGGCGAAGTGCCCGTCGCCCGCCGCCCAGGCGTAGTCGCGGGTGCGCGCCTCGTCGCCCGCGAGCGCCAGCGGTCGCGGCACGCGTTGCGCGAGCACCGCGTGCGCGGCGGCCAGCATGGCTTCCTTCTGGTGCATGCGGTCGAGCTGCCAGACGCCCAGGCGCGCGAACAGCGCGCTCGCGAGCAGCGCGAGCGTCCAGCCGAACACGAGGGGTCGCCGGCTTCGCACCTGCATCAATCCCCGGGCTGCGATAATGCGCGCATCGCGCCGCCCGCGCGGCGCAGGACAACCGCCATGAATGATTCGCTCAAGACGCTGGTGATCATCGCGTTCCTGCTGGTCATCCTCTGGAACCTCGGCGCCGGGCTGTACTACATGCTGGTCGACAAGGGTACGACCAAGCGCACGGTCAACGCCCTGACCCGCCGCATCACCCTGTCGGTCGCGCTGATCCTGCTGGTTGCGCTGGCGATCTACATGGGCTGGATCACGCCGCACGGGATCGGTCGCTCGCCCTGACGCGGGCGCCTTCCGAAAGCAGAAAAGGCCGGCGCGATGCCGGCCTTTTCATTGCCGCCGACGCTGCTTACAGCACGTAGACGAACAGGAACAGGCCCAGCCAGACCACGTCGACGAAATGCCAGTACCACGCCACCGCCTCGAAGGCGAAATGGTCGTCCGGCTTGAAGTGGCCCTTGAGGCAACGCAGCCAGATGATCGCCAGCATGATGGTGCCGAGCGTGACGTGCGCGCCGTGGAAGCCGGTGAGCATGAAGAAGGTCGAGCCGTAGATGCCCGAGCCCAGCGTCAGGTTGAGCTCGTGGTAGGCCTCCATGTACTCGGTGGCCTGGAAGTACAGGAAGGACGCGCCGAGCAGGATGGTGGCACCGAGGAACCACAGCAGCTGCTTGCGGTGGCCGGCCTTGAGCGCGTGGTGCGCGACCGTCACCGTGACGCCCGAGGACAGCAGGATCAGCGTGTTGAGCAGCGGCAGGCCCCAGGCCGGCACGATCTGGAAGTGGCCGCCGATCGCGGCCGGGCCGTTGCTCGGCCAGCCGGCGGAGAAGCCGGGGTACAGCAGCGCGTTCGTGGCCACGCCGTCGCCTTCGCCGTTGAGCCACGCCGTCGAGTACTGGCGCACGTAGAACAGCGCGCCGAAGAACGCGGCGAAGAACATCACCTCGGAGAAGATGAACCAGATCATCCCCATCCGGAACGAGGTGTCCACCTGCTTGTTGTAGTAGCCGCGCAGCGATTCGTGGATGACGTCGCCGAACCACTTGAACAGGATCGCCGCCAGCACCGCGATGCCGGCGAAGAAGGTCGGGCGACCCCAGCCGAACTCGTTGAGCCAGCCGGAAAAGCCGACCATCGTGGTGAACAGGGCCACCGAGGCGAACACCGGCCAGCGACTGCCATGTGGCACGAAGTAGGCGTTGGAATCGTGGGCGTCGGAATGCGCTTGGGCCATGGCGGGTGGGTCCGGTTCGAAGGCTTGGATCAGGGCGCCGCGAGCGGCGCGGTCGACGCGCCGGCGTGGCCGGCGTGTGCATCGAGCTGCGCGGTCAGGGCGTCGTTCTTGTAGAAGGTGTAGGACAACGTGATCGTGGTGACGTCCGCCGGCAGCGACGGATCGACGATGAAGCGCACCGGCATGTCGCGCGACTCGCCCGGCTGCAGCGTCTGCGCGGTGAAGCAGAAGCATTCGGTCTTGCTGAAGTAGCCCGACGCGCGCGCCGGCGCCAGCGAGGGCACCGCGTTGCCGACGATCGCGTGGTCGCCGCTGTTGCGGGCGAAGTACTTCGCCTCGTACAGCTGGCCGGGATGCACGCGCAGGCGGAGCTGCTCCGGATGGAAGGCCCACGGCAGCTTGGAGTTCACGCCGCCGTCGAATTCGATGGTGACCCAGCGCTGGTCGCCCTGGCGTTCCTTGTCGCCCGCCCGCGCGGCCGTCTTCTCCAGGCGCACGCCGAACACCTTCTCGCAAGCGATCCGGTACAGCGGCACCAGCGAGAAGGTGAAGGCGAACGCGGCCAGCGCGATGCCCACCAGCTTGGCGATGCCCATCGGGCGCGGCGCGCTCACTTGCCCAGCACTCCGGTCAGCAGGAAGGCGACGTACACGGCCAGCGCGACCGCCGCCACGATCCACACCGTGCGCAGCGCGCCGCGCCTGCGCGCGGCGGCCTGCTCGGCGGTCAGCGGGGTCACGGGCTCAGGCGCCATCACCGGCTCAGTCGTAGTCCTGGTGGGCGAAGTCGCCGTGGGCGAGGTCTTCGTCGCGGATCACCGGCGGCGTGGTGAAGGTGTGGTGCGGCGCCGGCGAGGGCACCGTCCACTCCAGGCCGTGCGCGCCTTCCCACGGGCGCGCCGAGGCGCGGGCGCCGTGCTTCAGCGAGTGCCACAGGATGCCCGCCATCATGAACGGCGTCAGGAACATGCCGAACGCGCCGATCGAACTGACCAGGTTCCAGTCGGCGAACACCACGTTGTAGTCCGGGACGCGGCGCGGCATGCCGGCCAGGCCGAGGAAGTGCTGCGGGAAGAACAGCAGGTTGACGAAGACGACCGACCACCAGAAGTGGAACTTGCCGCCCTTCTCGCTGAACATGCGGCCGGTCCACTTCGGCCACCAGTAGTACACCGCGGCGATGATGCCGAACAGCGCGCCGGTGACCAGCACGTAGTGGAAGTGCGCGACCACGAAGTAGGTGTCGTGGTACTGGAAGTCGGCCGGGACGATCGCCAGCATCAGGCCGGAGAAGCCGCCGATCGTGAACAGCACCACGAAGGCCACCGCCCACAGCATCGGCGTCTCGAAGCTGAGCGAGCCGCGCCACATGGTGCTGACCCAGTTGAACACCTTCACGCCGGTCGGCACGGCGATCAGCATGGTCGCGAACATGAAGTACACCTCGCCACCGAGCGGCATGCCGACGGTGAACATGTGGTGCGCCCACACGATGAACGACAGGAAGGCGATCGAGGCGATCGCGTACACCATCGCCTGGTAGCCGAACAGCGGCTTGCGGCTGAAGGTCGGCACGATCTCCGAGACGATGCCGAACGCCGGCAGGATCAT
>JABFWF010000199.1 GCA_013362405.1 Lysobacter sp.
ACACCTGCTGGAGGCGGTGCGCGCCTGCCCGTCCGTCCGGGCGGTGGTGAACGCGACCACCGACAAGGTCTATGCGCCGCCGGACGCGCCGCGGGCACATGCCGAGTCGGATCCGCTTGGCGGCCACGATCCCTACAGCACCTCGAAGGCCTGCGCGGAACTGGTGTCCGCGTGCTATCGCAGCAGTTACTTCGCCGTCGGCGATCGCGTCCGCCTGGCGACGGCGCGCGCGGGCAACGTCGTGGGTGGAGGCGATTGGTCGCAAGATCGCCTGGTACCCGACGCGGTGCGCGCGGTGCAGACAGGTCTGCCGCTACGCCTGCGCAACCCGCGCGCGACGCGGCCATGGCAGCATGTCCTCGAACCGCTTTCGGGCTACCTGCGCATCGGCCAACTGTTGCTGGACGGCAGCCTGGAAGGCGACTCCTGGAACTTCGGGCCAGCAGCGGACGCGACGCTAGCCGTAGGCGATGTCATCTCGAGGTTGCAACGTGACTGGCCGCAACTCAAGGTCAAGCACGACGACGGCGAACATCCGCACGAGGCGCCACTGCTTGCGCTCGACAGCCGCCGTGCCATGCGTGAGTTGGGCTGGGCGCCCGTCTGGGACGCGGACGCTACGCTTGGACGCACGGCACGCTGGTACCGGGAGCTGTCGGCCAAGGGCACGGTTTCGACATACGACGACCTTGCCGCATTCGCGAAGGATGCTGCTGCCGCAGGCGTGGGCTGGACATGAAAGTGTCCAGCGCGCCGCTGCAGGGCCTGCAAATCGTCGATTCGCTCCCGATCATCGATGCGCGTGGACGCTTCGAGCGGCTTTACCGCGAATCCGAGTGGAAGACGCTGCGCGCCAATCTGCATTTCGCGGAGGTGAACCTCTCCACCACCGCGTGCGCCGGCACGGTGCGCGGCATGCATTTCCAGCGTCCACCCGCCGCCGAAGCAAAACTGATCCATTGCCTGCGTGGCCGTGTTTTCGACGTCGCTGTCGACCTGCGGGCGGCATCGCCGACCTACCTGCGCTGGCACGCCATCCAGCTCGACGCAGAAGAGCCCCGCGCGGTCTTCATTCCCGAAGGCTTCGCCCATGGCTTCCAGGCACTCTCCGACGGCGCCCAGCTGCTCTACTTGCACACGGCGCCCTGGACGCCGGGCTGCGAAGGCGGCCTGCGCCACGATGATCCGCGTCTGGGCATCGACTGGCCGCTGCCGGTGCTGCAGCTGTCCGAGCGCGATCGCACCCACCCATTGCTGGACGACAGCTTCGAAGGTATCGCCGCATGAAATGCCGGTTCTGCGCCACGCCACTGGATGAGGTTTTCCTCGACCTAGGGACTGCGCCGCCCTCCAACGCCTTCCTGTCCGCGGACGCGCTGCAGGCGCCGGAACGCTGGTTTCCGCTGAAGCTTTTCACCTGTTCAGAGTGCCGACTGGTGCAAGTCGACGAGGTCGAGCACCACGAGCGCCTGTTCACACCGGACTACGCATATTTCTCGTCCTACTCTCGCTCCTGGCTGGAGCATGCGGAGCGTTACGTCGATACAGCGGTGACGCGGCTGGGGCTGGGTGCGGACAGCTTCGTGGTGGAGGTCGCCTCCAATGACGGCTACCTGCTGCAATACGTCGACGCGCGCGGCATTCCGTGCCTGGGGATCGAGCCAACGACAGGCACCGCGCAGGTGGCACGCGCACGGGGAATTGAGACGCTCGAGCGCTTCTTCGGCACGGCCTTCGCAGGCGAACTTGCAGCCAACCGCGACCGCGCTGACCTCATCGCAGCCAACAACGTGCTGGCACACGTACCCGACATCAACGATTTCGTCGGCGGGTTCACCGCGCTGCTGGCGCCGCAGGGAGTGGTCACCGTCGAGTTCCCGCACCTGCTCGAGCTCGTGGCGAAACGCCAGTTCGATACTGTTTACCACGAGCATTTTTCCTATCTGTCCTTTGGCACTGCCGCGCGCATCTTCGCGGCACACGGCCTGCGCGTCTTCGACGTGGAGACGCTGCGTACGCACGGCGGCTCGCTTCGCGTCTGGGCCTGCCATGCCGATGCCACGCACGCGCAAACATCTCGCGTACCGGCGATGCAGGCGCGCGAGCGCGAGGCGGGCATGGAGGAAATGGGCTTCTACCGCAACTTCCAGGCTGCTGCCGAAGCAGTGAAGGACGATTTCCTCGCCTTCCTGCTGGAGCAACGGCGTGCAGGTCGCAGCGTCGCCGGCTACGGCGCCGCTGCCAAGGGCAACACCCTGCTTAACTTCGCGGGCATACGCCGTGACCTGCTCGCATTCGTGGCAGATGCCTCGCCGCACAAGCAGCGCCGCTTCCTGCCCGGCTCACGCATACCGGTGATGGACGAGGCACACCTGCGCAGCGTGCGGCCAGACTTCGTCGTGGTGCTGCCTTGGAACTTACGCGAAGAGATCACCGCACAACTCGCCTATATTCGCGACTGGGGCGGTCGCTTCGTAATGGCTGTGCCGCGCCTGGAGATCGCATGAGCCAGGTCGGACGATCGCGCATTCATTACACAAAGCCGTCGATCACCGCGCTGGAGATCGGTTACGCCACCGATGCGGCCGCCAACGGTTGGGGTGAGCACTGCTACGACTACATCCAGCGCTTCGAATGGATGTTCCGCGAGCACCTCGGGGCGAAGCATTCGATCGCCACCTCCAGCGGCACCGGCGCGCTGCACCTGGGCATGGCCGGCCTGGGCATCGGCGCCGGCGACGAAGTGGTCCTTGGCGACATCAACTGGATCGCATCGGCGGCACCCATCGTCCACTTGGGTGCCACGCCCGTGCTGGTGGACGTACTTCCCGACACGTGGTGCCTAGATCCGCAGCGCGTGGAAGCGGCGATCACGCCGCGCACGAAGGCAATCATGGCTGTGCATCTGTATGGCAACCTCTGTGACATGGATGCACTGCAGGCGATTTCCGACAAACACGGCGTGGCTCTAATCGAGGATGCAGCCGAAGCCCTTGGCTCCGTCTGGCATGGCCGTCGTGCTGGCGCGTTGGGGCGCTTCGGAGCATTTTCCTTCCACGGCACTAAAACCATCACCACCGGCGAGGGCGGCATCTTCGTCACGGACGACGCGGATCTGTACGAACGGGTGCTGACGCTGTCCAACCACGGCCGTGCGCGCGGCGAGACTCGGCAGTTCTGGCCTTCGACGGTCGGCTTCAAGTACAAGATGTCGAACGTACAGGCGGCGATCGGCTGCGGCCAGATGGAACGCATCGACGAGCTGGTCGCGGGCAAGCGCCACGTTTTCGAGCGCTATCGTGAGGCGCTGGTAGACCTGCCGCTGGCATTGAACCCCGAGCCACCGGGCACCACCAATGGGTTCTGGATGCCGACCATGGTTGCGGACGCGGGCTCGGCCTTCGACCGCGACGCGCTACTGGCAGCCTTTCAGGCCGACAACATCGACGGCCGGGTATTCTTCTGGCCCTTGTCGACGCTACCGATGTTCGAGGCGCGACCCGATAACGTGGTGGCCAACGCTCTTTGCGCGCGCGCGATCAACCTGCCCAGCTACCACGACCTGTCCGACACCGAGATCCAGCGCGTCTGCGCGCAGGTCATCGGGCAATTCGGGCGTGGCACATGAAACCCGTTGTGTTCTGGGGCGGCACCGGTCAGTGCAAGGTATTGAGAGACACCTTGCGCGGCGAGGCCTCCCTTCTGGCTGTCTTCGACAACCTTCCCATCGAGCCTCCGTTCGAAGACGTGCCTGTCTTTATCGGCGAAGATGGATTTGCCTCGTGGGAGCGCAGCCGCCGCCATGGGAGCTTGGTGCATTCCTGCGTGGCGATAGGAGGAAGCCGCGGTCGCGACCGTCTCGAACGACAGCAATGGCTCGCGGCGCGTGGCTATTCGCCGCTGACGGTGGTTCACCGGCGCGCGTTCGTCTCTCCAGAGGCCACGCTCGGCGCAGGCTGTCAGGTGCTCGCCAATGCCGCGGTCTGCACGGCGGTGCGCCTAGGTCGATCGGTCATCGTCAACACCGGCGCATCGGTCGACCATGACTGTCAGCTCGGCGACGGGGTGCATATCGGCCCTGGCGCGGTCCTCGCTGGCGGCATCGAGATAGGAGCATTTGCATTCGTCGGCGCCGGGGCGGTCTTGCTGCCGAGGATACGAATCGGCACCGGCGCAATCGTCGGCGCTGGTGCGGTAGTTACCCGGAACGTCGCGGAGGGAGCGACGGTCGTCGGCAACCCTGCACGTCCACACCTGACCACAACAGGCAAACGTACATGAGCGCAGATTCGGAATTTAGCGACTCGGTGACCGCCAACATTTCCAGGCTTCGCCAAGATGCTGCGTTGAAGTCGCAGTCGATGAATTGGCTCGTCGCTTCGGCCGAGCGCCGGTACTCCTACAACTTCCGCTGGATGGGGCGTCCGATCATCCAGTACCCGCAGGACATGATCGCCATGCAGGAGATCCTGTGGGAGGTCCGTCCCGACCTTGTGATCGAGACCGGAATCGCACACGGTGGATCCTTGGTTTATTACGCATCCTTGTGTCAACTGATCGGACACGGGGAAGTCCTCGGTGTCGATATCGACATTCGACCGCATAACCGCAAGGCCATCGAAGCCCATCCGATGGCGAGCCGCATCCGCATGCTGGAGGGTTCGAGCATCGAGCGCTCGATGATCGAGCGCGTCCAAGCTGAGGCTGCCGGCAAGCGGGTACTCGTTGTTCTTGATTCCAACCATACCCACGCCCACGTGCTGGCGGAACTACAAGCTTATGCACCACTCGTCAGCGTCGGCAGCTACTGCGTCGTTTACGACACGGTCGTGGAAGACATGCCACCGGATGCGTTCCCTGCGCGGCCATGGGGCGTCGGCGACAATCCCAAGACGGCGGTGCATGAATTTCTGGCAGGCGATGGCCGGTTTGAGATCGACCGCGACATCGAGGCAAAGATCCAGATCACCGTTGCGCCGGATGGCTATCTGAAGCGCATTCGCTGATCAGGAGTCTCGCCGGTAAGTCAATGCGGTGATCTGCTCCGACACCAGCCCGATCAGAAACACGATCACCGAGGCGCTCAACAGCAGCGCGCTCATGTTGGTGAAGCGGTGCTCGGTGGCGAAGGTCCAGCCGTAATACGCCAACCCCAGCGCAAAGAAGCCAAGACTCACCGGCGCGAACAGCTTCAGCGGCGAATACAGCGTCGCGATGCGGAAGATGATCAGCAGGAAGCGCAGGCCGTCGCGCAGCGGGCGGATGTGGCTGCGGCCGATGCGTTGGGCCACCGGCACCGGCACGTAAGCGACGGGATAGGCGCTGCGGAAGAACGCCATCGTGCTGGTGGTCGGGTAGCTGAACCCGTTGGGCAGCAGGTGCAGGAATTCGCGGAACCGCTCCGCACGGACGACGCGAAAGCCGGAAGTCAGGTCGGCGACGCGGTGGCCGGTCATCCAGCTGGCGAGGCGGTTGTAGAAGGCGTTGGCCGCGCCGCGGCTGACGTTGGCCTGGCCCGCTGCGCTGCGCGCGCCCACCACCATGTCGAAGCCCTGCTCCAGGTGTTCGAGCAGGCGCGGAATCAGCGTCGGGTCGTGCTGGCCGTCGGCGTCCATGAACACGAGGACGTCGCCGGACGCCGCACGCGCACCGCGCTTGATCGCGGCGCCATTGCCCATGGAATACGGGGACGACAGCACCCGCGCCCCATGGGCTGCCGCCACGGCGGCCGTGTCGTCGCTGGAACCATCGTCGACCACGATGACCTCGGCCTGGGGCAGGCACGTTCCCAAGGCGGGCAGCGTCCGCCTGAGGCCCTCGGCTTCGTTCTTGGCCGGCAGGATCACCGAAATGCGCATGCGCCCTCCCTTCGGCCAAAGGGTATCCCGAAGCGGGCGTGAAGGCAGCCGGCCGGGGCTGAAACTTTAGGGAAAACGCGACGGTAGCCCGCTTGTCCACAGGCGGGATTGGGGTAAAGTCAAGTTTGGGGAAGTACCTGAGAAGCACCACATGGCCGCGAACCTGATCGGCATCACCGGCATTGCCCGGCGCCTGGTGATGGATGGCGCGCTCGAGGAAGCCGCCGCGCGCGAGGCGATGGACGCGGCGACCCGCGAGAAGCGCCCGCTCGCCGGCTACCTGCTGGAAAAGAAGCTCATCGCGCCGGCCGACCTGGCGGCGGCGAACTCGATCGAGTTCGGCATGCCGATCTTCGACGTATCGTCGCTGGATCCTGCCCACTCGGCGATCAAGCTGGTCAGCGAGGAACTGGTCCGCAAGCACAACGCCCTGCCGCTGTTCAGGCGCGGCGGGCGGCTGTTCGTGGGCATCGCCGACCCGACCAACACCCGCGCGCTGGACGAGATCAAGTTCCACGTCAACCTGACGGTCGAAGCCATCCTCGTCGACGATGAGCGCATCAAGCGCACCATCGACCAGTGGCTCGAGTCCGCCGATGCGCTCGCCGATGCGGTCGCCGACAGCGAGGGGCTGGAAGGCCTCGAAACCAGCGGCGGCGAGGACGACCTCGCTGGCAGCGAATCGGGCGTCGACGCCAAGGGCGACGACACGCCGGTGGTCAAGTTCGTGAACAAGGTGCTGGTGGACGCGATCCGTCGCGGCGCCTCGGACATCCACTTCGAGCCGTACGAGACGGAATATCGGGTCCGCCTGCGCATCGACGGCCTGCTCAAGCAGGTCGCCAAGGTGCCGGTGAAACTTCAGGCGCGCATCGCCGCGCGCCTGAAGGTGATGGCGCAGCTCGACATCGCCGAGAAGCGCATCCCGCAGGACGGACGCATCAAGCTCAACCTGTCCAAGAGCAAGCAGATCGACTTCCGCGTCAGCACGCTGCCGACCCTGTTCGGCGAGAAGATCGTGCTCCGTATCCTCGACGCCGGCGCGGCCAAGCTCGGCATCGACAAGCTCGGCTACGAGGACGACCAGAAGCGGCTGTTCCTCGATGCGATCCGGAAGCCCTACGGCATGGTGCTCGTGACCGGACCGACCGGCTCGGGCAAAACCGTGTCGCTCTACACCGCGCTCAACATCCTCAACGACGACAGCCGCAACATCTCCACCGTCGAGGATCCGGTCGAAATCCGCGTACCCGGCATCAACCAGGTGCAGATGAACGTCAAGCGCGGCATGACCTTCGCCGCCGCGCTGCGCAGCTTCCTGCGCCAGGACCCGGACGTGATCATGGTCGGCGAGATCCGCGACCTCGAGACCGCCGAGATCGGCGTCAAGGCCGCGCAGACGGGCCACATGGTGCTGTCGACCCTGCACACCAACGACGCGCCGCAGACGATCTCACGCCTGATGAACATGGGCGTGGCGCCGTTCAACATCACCTCCTCGGTGACGCTGGTGATCGCCCAGCGACTCGCCCGTCGCCTGCACGACTGCAAGCGCGAGGTGCACATTCCGGAACACGCGCTGCTGGCCGAGGGCTTCAGCGCGGACGAAATCCACGCCGGCCTGACGATCTACGAGGCGGTCGGCTGTCCGGATTGCACGGAAGGTTACAAGGGCCGCACCGGCATCTACCAGGTGATGCCGATGACCGACGAGATCCAGTCGATCATCCTCGCCGGTGGCAACGTGCAGCAGCTGACCGAAGAAGCCCAGCGCGCCGGCATGCGCGACTTGCGCCAGTCGGCGCTGCTCAAGGTCAGGAACGGCGTCACCGACCTCGCCGAAATCAACCGCGTCACCAAGGACTAAGCCATGGCCGTGACCCGATCCGCCGCCAAGCAGGCTATCGCCCGCCCCGCCGACCAGCTGCCGACGTTCGTCTGGGAAGGCACCGACAAGCGCGGCACCAAGATGAAGGGCGAACAGGCGGCCCGGACCGCCAACCTGGTGCGTGCCGAGCTGCGCCGCCAGGGCATCACGCCGACGGTCGTCAAGCCCAAGCCCAAGCCGCTGTTCGGCAGCCAGGGCAAGCGGATCACGCCGAAGGAAATCGCCGTCTTCAGCCGCCAGATCGCGACGATGCTCAAGTCGGGCGTGCCGATCGTGCAGTCGCTGGAGATCATCGGCGGCGGCCAGAAGAACCCGAAGATGCGCGATCTCGTCAATGGCCTGCGCACGGAGATCGAAAGCGGCTCCTCGCTGTCGGAGGCGCTGGGCAAGCATCCCGTCCAGTTCGACGAGCTGTACCGCAACCTCGTCAAGGCGGGCGAGTCGGCGGGCGTGCTCGATACCGTGCTGGACACGGTCGCCACCTACAAGGAGAACATCGAGAGCCTGAAGGGCAAGATCAAGAAGGCGATGTTCTACCCGGCGATGGTCGTCGCCGCGGCGTTGCTCGTGAGCGCCATCCTGCTGATCTTCGTGGTGCCGCAGTTCGAGGCGGTGTTCCGCAACTTCGGCGCGGAGTTGCCTGCGTTCACCCAGGTCATCGTCAACCTCAGCCGCTTCATGATCGGCTGGTGGTGGTTGATCCTGATCGTGACGGTGGGCTCTGGGATCGCGCTGATCGCCTTCAAGAAGCGCTCGCTCGCGTTTTCGCACTTCCTCGACCGCACCATCCTGCGCATCCCGGTGCTCGGCAAGATCATGCACGAAGCCGCGGTGGCCCGCTTCGCGCGCACGCTCGCCGTCACCTTCAAGGCCGGCGTGCCACTGGTGGAGGCGCTTGACTCGGTCGCCGGTGCCACCGGCAACACGGTCTACGAGCAGGCGGTCAAGCGCATCCGCGACGACGTCGCGGTGGGCTACCAGGTCAACATGGCGATGCGCCAAGTCGGCCTGTTCCCGCACATGGTCGTGCAGATGACCGCGATCGGCGAGGAGGCGGGCGCGCTCGACACGATGCTGTTCAAGGTCGCGGAGTTCTACGAGGAGGAAGTCAACAACGCGGTCGACGCGCTCGCCAGCCTGATCGAGCCGCTGATCGTGATCGTCCTCGGCGTGATCGTCGGCAGCATGGTCGTGGCCATGTACCTGCCGATCTTCAAGCTCGCCGCCGTCGTCTGACGGCCGCCCGGCTCGATGGCGTTCCTCGACCAGAATCCCGGCCTCGGCTATCCCGCCGCGGCCGGCTTCGGGCTGCTCGTCGGCAGCTTCCTCAACGTCGTCATCCTGCGCCTGCCGCGCCGGCTGGAATGGGAGTGGAAGCGCGACAGCCGCGAGATCCTCGGCGAACCGGAGCTCTACGACCCGCCGCCGCCCGGCATCGTGGTCGAACGCTCGCACTGCCCGCACTGCAAGCACCAGCTGCGCTGGTTCGAGAACATCCCGGTGCTGAGCTGGCTGGCGCTGCGCGGTCGTTGCCGCAACTGCCACCAGCCGATCTCCATCCAGTACCCGCTGGTCGAACTTGTGACGATGCTGCTGGTGCTGGCGAGCGTGTGGCGCTTCGGCTTCGGCTGGCACGGCTTCGGCGCGATCCTGCTGAGCTGCTTCCTCATCGCGCTGTCGGGCATCGACCTGCGCACGCAGCTGCTGCCTGACCAGCTCACCCTGCCGCTGATGTGGCTCGGGCTGGTCGCCAGCATCGATGCCCTGTACCTCACGCCCAAGCAGGCGATGGTCGGCGCGATGGTCGGCTACCTCAGCCTGTGGTCGGTGTGGTGGCTGTTCAAGCAACTCACGGGCAAGGAAGGCATGGGCCACGGCGACTTCAAGCTGCTGGCCGCGCTCGGCGCGTGGGTGGGCCTGAAGGGCATCATCCCGACGATCCTCCTGTCCTCGCTGGTCGGCGCGATCGTCGGCTCGATCTGGCTGGCGGTCAGGGGACGCGACCGCGCCACGCCGATCCCGTTCGGCCCCTACCTCGCCGCGGCGGGCTGGGTCGTGTTCTTCTGGGGGCAGGCGCTGATCGACGCCTACCTGCACCTGTCGGGTCTGCGCTGAGCGGACGGGACTCGCGATGGCGCGCTACGTCATCGGCCTGACGGGAGGCATCGCCTCCGGCAAGACGACCGTGGCCCGGCTGTTCGTGGCGCGCGGCATCGCGGTGGCGGACGCGGACGAGGCGGCGCGCGCGGTCGTCGCGCCAGGTTCGGCGGGACTCGCGGAAGTGGTTGCCGCGTTCGGCGACAAGGTGCTCGCGGCCGATGGTTCGCTCGACCGCGCGGCGATGCGCGCGCGCGTCTTCGCCGACGACGCTGCACGCAGGCGCCTGGAAGCCATCGTCCATCCGAAGGTGCGCGCATCGCTCGAAGGGGCGTGCCGAAATGCCGAAGGCGCCTACGCGATCGCCGCGATCCCGTTGTTGGCCGAAGGCGGCCGCGCCGCGTATCCGTGGCTGGCGCGCGTGCTCGTGGTGGATGCTTCCGCGCCCGTGCAGCGCGCGCGGCTGCAGGCCCGCGACGGCGTCGATGCATCGCTGGCGGACCGCATGCTCGCCGCGCAGGCGGATCGCGCGACGCGGCTGGCGATCGCCGACGACGTGCTGGTCAACGACGGCGCGGAGCACGCGCTGGCGCCGCAGGTCGCGGCGCTCGACCTCCGCTATCGCACGCTGGCGATGGCGGGCGACGCGCGCGACTGAAGGCATCCGGGCTGGTTCGCCCGGCTTGCTGAAAGTGGAACGATCGCGCGGGTTGCAATCCCCGTCGCGCTACGAGTGCGCGCCCGCCTGCCCCGGCCACAACGCACGGATGGCCGCGATGCCCTGCGCGCCGTGCGCGCGCGCAGGCGCGATGTCGGCACCGCCCATGCCGCCGATCGCATACAGCGGCAGTGCGACCGCCTCGCGCAGGGCGGCGAAGCCGGCCCAGCCGAGTGTCGCCGCGCCGGGGTGCGACGCGGTCGGCGACACCGGGCCGAGCACCGCGAAGTCGCAACCGATCGCTTCCGCCCGACGCAGTTCCTCGAGGCCATGGCAGGAAGCGCCCACCAGGCAGTCCGCGTCGAGCGGGCGCGCGTCGAGGGTGCGCAGTTGCTCCGCGCGCAGGTGGACGCCGATCTTCAACGCGCGCGCGAGATCCCCATCGCCATTGAGCAGCACCTGCGCGCCCGCCTCGTTGCAGGCGGCGACGGCGGCTTTGACGAGCGCGCGCCAACGGCCTGGTTCAACCGCTCCGCCGCTGCGCAACTGCACTCGCCGAATGCCCGCGGTGAGCGCAGCCTGCAGTGCCCGCAGCCAGCCTGCGTCATCGCGGCCGGGCGCCGGGGTGACGAGATAGCGGTCTGGCTGCAGCAGAGCGGCGACCACCGGACGATCGGCGGGCGGCATCGGGTAGTCCGGAAGCTTGCGCGGGGGCACCCAGGCAAGCGCTTGGCCTTCGTGGCCCCGCGCGCTGCCGTGCCAGCGGGCGATGCGGCGCACGTCCAGCCGCAACCGCTTGTGCGGGTAACGCTGCGGCACCGCGATCAGCGCAGCGCCGAGCTCGACCTCGATGCCGAGTTCCTCGTGCAGTTCGCGCGCGAGCGCCGCTTCCGGGCTTTCGCCCGCCTCGACCTTGCCGCCGGGAAATTCCCACAGGCCGGCGAGGTCGCGTCCTTCGGTCCGGCGTGCCAGCAGGATGCGGCCGCGAACGTCGGTGATCACGCCGGCGACGACCTCGACGACACGCTCGGCTTTCGGGCTCCGGGAATCGTTCAAGGCCAGTCCCGCGCGCCCCTCGCGCGTGCGGCCGTCCCACGCAAGGACGGCGGCGATACCGCGGGGACTGGCCGCGCAGGATGCGCGGTCGTCAGGCCAGCTGCCCGTGGCAATGCTTGAACTTCTTGCCGCTGCCGCACGGGCAGGGATCGTTGCGGCCGACCTTGGGCAGCGCCGCCGCGGCGGCGGGCAACGTGGCCGCCAGCGCGGCGCCTTCCGGCGTCTGCGCGGCTTCCTCGGCGCTGCCGTAGCCGCCCAGGTCGGCGTGCTGGAACTGCATCTGCCGCGCCATCGCCTCGGCGCGCGCGCTCCTGAGCCTCGGCGGCGGCGACCTCCTCTTCGCTGCGCACGCGCACGCGGGCGAGCAGCGTGACCACCTCGCGCTTGACCTTCTCGAGCATGTCCGAGAACAGCAGGAAGGCCTCGCTCTTGTACTCCTGCTTCGGCTGCTTCTGCGCATAGCCGCGCAGGTGGATGCCCTGGCGCAGGTAATCCATGCGCGCGAGGTGCTCCTTCCAGTTCTGGTCGAGCACGTTGAGCATCAGGTGCTTCTCGATCATGCGCATGGTCTCGTCGCCGACGAGCGCTTCCTTCTCGTCGAACATGCGCGCGACCGCCTGCTGCACTTCCTCGGCGACCTGCTCGGCGTCCAACTCGCAGCGCGAAGCGACGAGGTCGCGCAGCGGCACCTGTACGCCGAGCTCGGCGGCAAGCTCGGACTCGAGGCCGCCCAGGTCCCACTGCTCGTCGATCGAGTTGGCGGGCACGTAACGCTCGACCATCGCCGCGACCACGTCCTGCCGGATGCCGTCGACGTTGTCCTTGACGCTGTCGGCTTCCAACAGCTCGTCGCGCTGCTGGTAGATGACCTTGCGCTGGTCGTTGTTGACGTCGTCGAAGTCGAGCAGGTTCTTGCGGATGTCGAAGTTGTGCGCCTCGACCTTGCGCTGCGCGTTGGCGATCTGCTTGGTGACCAGCGGCGACTCGATGATGTCGTCTTCCTTCAGGCCCATGCGCGCCATCACGCGCTGGACCCAGTCGGCCGCGAAGATGCGCATCAGGTTGTCTTCGAGCGACAGGTAGAAGCGCGAGGACCCGGGGTCGCCCTGGCGGCCGGAGCGGCCGCGCAGCTGGTTGTCGATGCGGCGCGATTCGTGGCGCTCGGTGCCGACGATGTGGAGGCCGCCGGCGGCGACCACCGCTTCGTGGCGCTGCTGCCATTCCGCCTTGGCGCGGGCCTTCGCAGCCTCGTCGGCGTCGTCGCCGAGCGCGGCGAGCGCGGCATCCAGCGAACCGCCGAGCACGATGTCGGTGCCGCGGCCGGCCATGTTGGTGGCGATCGTCACCGCGCCGGGGCTGCCGGCCTGGGCGACGATGTGCGCCTCGCGCTCGTGCTGCTTGGCGTTGAGGACCTCGTGCGCGACGCCGGCGTCGTTGAGTTGCTCGCTGAGCATCTCCGACACTTCGATCGAGGTGGTGCCGACCAGCACCGGCTGCCGGCGTGCGTTGGCCTCGCGGATCTCGTTGAGCACCGCGCGATATTTGCCGTTGCGGTTGAGGAACACCGCGTCGGAATGGTCCTTGCGGATCATCGGCCGGTGGGTCGGGATCACCACCACTTCCAGGCCGTAGATGTTCTGGAACTCGTAGGCCTCGGTGTCCGCCGTGCCGGTCATGCCCGCGAGCTTGCGGTACATGCGGAACAGGTTCTGGAAGGTGATCGACGCGAGCGTCTGGTTCTCGCGCTGCACCGGCACGCCTTCCTTCGCCTCGACCGCCTGGTGCAGGCCGTCGGACCAGCGGCGGCCTGGCAGCGTGCGGCCGGTGAACTCGTCGACGATGACGACCTCGCCATCGCGCACGATGTAGTCGACGTCGCGCTGGTACAGCGCATGCGCGCGCAGGCCGGCGTTGAGGTGGTGCACGACGTGGATGTTCTGCGCCGAGTACAGGCTCTCGTCCTCGCCGAGGATGCCGGCCTTGCGCAGCAGGCCTTCCGCGTGCTCCTGGCCGTCCTCGGACAGGTGCACCTGCTTGCTCTTCTCGTCGACCCAGTAGTCGCCCTCGCCTTCCTCTTCCTTCTGGCGGCTGAGCTGCGGGACGATGCGGTTGACCTTGATGTACAGCTCCGGCGACTCGTCGGCCGGGCCGGAGATGATCAGGGGCGTGCGCGCCTCGTCGATCAGGATCGAGTCGACCTCGTCGACGATCGCGTAGTTGAGGCCGCGCTGGTAGCGGTCCTCCTTCGACAGCGCCATGTTGTCGCGCAGGTAGTCGAAGCCGAACTCGTTGTTGGTGCCGTAGGTGATGTCCGCGCCGTAGGCTTCGTGCTTGTCCGAATGCGGCATGCCCGGGAACACCACGCCGGTGGTCAGGCCCAGCCAGCCGTACAGCTTGCCCATCTGCGCGGCGTCGCGGCGCGCGAGGTAGTCGTTGACGGTGACCACGTGCACGCCCTTGCCCTCGAGCGCGTTGAGGTACACCGCGAGCGTCGCGGTCAGGGTCTTGCCCTCGCCGGTGCGCATCTCGGCGATCTTGCCCATGTGCAGGACCATGCCGCCGATCAGCTGCACGTCGAAGTGGCGCATGCCGAACACGCGCACGCTGGCTTCACGGCACACCGCGAAGGCCTCCGGCAGCAGCTTGTCCAGCGATTCGCCCTTGCCGAGCCGCTCCTTGAACTCCGCCGTCCTGGCCTGCAGCGCCTCGTCGGAAAGCGCCTGCATCTGCGGTTCCAGCGCATTGATCTTCCGGACGATGCCGTTGAGCTGGCGGAGCAGGCGTTCGTTGCGGCTGCCGAAGACGCTGGTGAGCAGGCGGTTGAGCATGGGAAGGCGGATCCGGGAAAGGGACGGCGTTGGCGGGCGTTTCCCTGCCCGCTAACGAAACAGGGCGCCTGGGCGCCCTGTGGCAACTGTCGATTCTAACGTGAGGACGCCGGGACCGCCTATCAAGCGGCCGGCCGCTCAGCCGCGCGTCACCGGGCGCTCGCCGAGGAAGCGGCTGGGGTTCACCACCCGGCCGTTGACCCACACCTCGAAGTGCACATGCGCGCCGGTGGAACGCCCGGTCGAGCCGGCCCGCGCCACCTGGTCGCCCTGGTGCACCAGTTCGCCCACCCGCACCAGCAGCTGCGCGTTGTGCGCGTAGCGGGTCACGTAGCCGTTGCCGTGGTCGATCTCGACCACGTTGCCGTAGCCGGAGCGGTCGCCGGCATAGCTCACCACGCCGTCCGCTACCGCCAGCACCGGATCGCCGATGCTGGCGTGGAAGTCGATCCCCTTGTGGAACGCGGCGCCGCCACCGAAGGGATCGGCGCGGCCGCCGAAGCCGGAGGTGATGTAGCTGTCGGCGATCGGCATGCGCGAAGGCGTCGCCGCCTGGTCGAGCCGGCGGTTGAACAGCAGCGACTCGAGCACCGACAGCTGGCCGCCGGAGGCATCGAGCTGCGAACCGAGCTGGCCGAGGCCCGCGCGCAGTTCGCCCGGCCGCATGTCGCGCACCGCGCCGACACCACCGATGCCCACGGGCTTGTCGAAATCGAATTCGCCGTCGTTGAGCTTGGCGACCCGCGTCAGCCGTTCGCCGAGCGCGTTGAGGCGGTTGGCCTGCGCCTGCAGCTCGGCCAGGCGCGCGGCGAGCGCGTTGACTTCGCGCTGGGCCTGTGCGCGGGTCCCGTCGAGCGTGGCCTGCTGGTGCGCCGCCTGCGCGCGCAGCGACAGCAGTTCGACCGAACCGGCGCCGGC
>JABFWF010000182.1 GCA_013362405.1 Lysobacter sp.
GGGCGCGCGCGCGGTCGGCGAGCGGCGCATGCGTGCTCCAGCCGGCGGCGGCCTGGATCAGCTGGGTGTAGTGCTGGCGCTCGGCGTCGCCGTAACTGCCCGCGGTCTGCACGTAGCGGGTGCCGAAGACGCCCAGCGAGACCGCCGCGCCATGCAGCTGGCGGTCGGCCCCGCCGAACTGGCGGTCGAACACCGCCATCAGCCGGGTCTCCGACCCTGGCACCGCCAGCGCCTGCAGCATGCCGGGCAGGTGGACGCCGAACGGCAGCTCGTCCAGCGGCCAGCGCGTGCGGCCGTCCACCCAGGCCTGCGCGAGCCGCGCGTGCACGGCCGGCGGCACCGCCGTGCGGGCGAAGCCCGCAAAGTCGTTGCCGCGCAGCGCTGCGTTGAGGGTTTCGACCGTCTGCGCGGGGCCGGGAGGCGGGCCGCCGACAGCCGGTGCAAGGCTCGCGTCGTCGCTGGGCGCACGACAACCGGCGGCCAGCAGCGAGCTGGCCAGGAGCAGGGCGACGACGGGGGGAAAGCGTGGCATGCGGCCGATCTTCGCGGCCCCGGCGGCCGGGCGGCAAGCACGCGGGTCACGCTTTCCCGCCAGGCAGGCGGCTGCCGGCAAGAAAAAGGAGGCCGGAGCCTCCCTGAAAGCCGGCTCGCGCCGGTTGGACAATCGGTTGTGGCATGGCTCCGGCCGCAGCCGGACGAAGCGCAGCCTAGCGGCTCCCTGCAGTTGATGCAAGACGCGAAGTTATTCGCGCTAAGTATTTGATTTATTGCCGAGCGCGATCTGGAGGGACACTTCCTTGCGTGCGTCCGGCAACCATTGCCGGCCGACCTCGCGGAAGCCGAAGCGGGCATGGAAGCGCCGCGACGCCTCGTTCGGCGGCTTGCTGTAGTACTCGCAGGCGATCGTGTCCACGCCCTGCACGGCGGCGAAATCGAACAGGTCCCGGTACAGCGTCGCACCGAGGCCGCGCCCCTGCGTGGCGCCGTCGACCACCACCCGGTCGACATAGAGGAAGCGCGGGTGGCGCGCGGCGAACCAGAGGTAGTTGGGGCTGTCGTAGTCCGCGCCCTCGCGGAAGGCGAGCAGGAAGGCGGCGACGCGGTCGCCTTCGTCGACCACCCGCAGGTACGCCGCCTGTGACGCCAGCCGGGACAGCCGCACGGCGTCCAGCGGGCTCAGCAGTTCGACGTAGCGCCGGTTGAGGGCGAGGATCGCCGGATGGTCGGCGGCAGTGGCGTCGCGGAGCGGCAAGGCGTCGGCATGCATGCCGGCATTGTAGGAAGGCGACGCCGGTCCTCGTAGCGGGGGAGGTGCATCGCGCCCGGGAACCGCCCGCCCGGAGGCGCTGCGCTGTCCGGGCTACAACGCGTTGCCGCTCAGTCTTCGAGCAACGCGCGGATGTCGGCGAAGCCGACCGCGGCGCGCTCCTTCTTCTGCTCGGCGTCGGCGACCGGATCGGCGCCGTCGCGCTGCACCTCCGTCGCGGGCAGTTCGTCAAGGAAGCGGCTCGGCAGGTTGCGCTGGCGTTCGCCCCAGCGCTGCGCTTCCTTCGAGTACGACAGCCACAGCTGTTCCTTCGCGCGGGTGATGCCGACGTAGAGCAGGCGGCGCTCCTCGTCGACGCGGCCCTCCTCGATCGACGCCTCATGCGGCAGGTTGCCGTCCTCGACGCCGACGATGAAGACGTAGCGGAACTCCAGGCCCTTGGCCGCGTGCAGCGACATCAGCCGCACCTGGTTGCCGGCGTCGCCCTTGTCGGCGTGCGAGAGCAATGCGAGCGCAGCGGCGAGATCGCCGGGGCCCGCGGTCTTCGGTCCGTCGAACCAGTCGGCCAGCTCGTCGAGGTTGCGCCGCCGCGCCTGGAACTGCGCCTCGTCCTTGCACTGCGCGCGCAGCGCGGCGAGCAGGCCCGAGCGCTCGTTCAACGCGCGCACCAGCTGCGCCGGCGGCAGGCGCTGCGCCTCGCCGCGCAGGCCGCGCACGATGTCGACGAAGCCCTGCAGCGCCGTCGAGGTGCGCGCGGGCAACTGTTTGGTCAGCCCGATCGACTCGGCCGCGCGCGACAGCGGCAGGTGCGCGTGCTGCGCGAGTTCGGCGAGCTTCGCCAGCGTCGTGCCGCCGACGCCGCGCTGCGGCGACTGCACCGCGCGCAGGAACGCCGCGTCGTCTTCGGGGTTCGCGATGAGGCGCAGCCACGCCATCGCGTCCTTGACCTCGCCGCGGTCGAGGAACGCGGTGCCGCCGGTGATGTGGTACGGCACGCGCAGCAGCTGCAGCGCCTTCTCCAGCGGCCGCGACTGGTGGTTGCCGCGGAACAGGATGCAGAAGTCGCTCCACGGCGCGCCGCGCGAGGCATTGAGGAAGTGGATGCGGTCGGCGACTTTTTCCGCCTCGTGCTCGGCGTTGCGGCATTCCCACACGCGGATCCGCTCGCCGTCGGCCTGGTCGCTCCACAGCGTCTTCGGGTGCTCGTGCGGGTTGTTGGCGATCAGTGCGTTCGCCGCGCGCAGCACGCGGTTGGAGCAGCGGTAGTTCTGTTCGAGCTTGACGATCTTCAGCGCCGGGTAGTCCACGCCGAGCTGCAGCAGGTTGTCCGGGTTCGCGCCACGCCATGCATAGATCGACTGGTCGTCGTCGCCGACGCAGGTGAAGTCTCCCTTCGGTCCCGCGAGCGCCTTCAGGAGGCGGTACTGCGCGTCGTTGGTGTCCTGGCACTCGTCGACGAGCAGGTAGCCGATGCGCTCGCGCCAGCCGGCGATGGCGTCTTCGTCCGCTTCGAGCAATTGCACCGGCAGGCGGATCAGGTCGTCGAAGTCGACCGCGTTGAATGCCGTCAGCCGCGCCTGGTAGCGCGCGTACAGCAGCGCGGCCTCCTGCTCGCGCGTGCTGCGCGACGCTTCCAGCGCCTGCTCGGGCGACAGGCCGGCGTTCTTCGCGCGCGAAATGAGGGCCTTCGCCGCGTCGACGGCGTCCGGCTTGCTGCCCGGCGGCAGCAGGTCCTTCAGCTGCGCGTTGCTGTCCTCGCCGTCGAAGATCGAGAAGCCGCGCTTGAGGCCGAGCTTCGCGTGTTCGACCTGCAGCATGCGCAGGCCGAGCGCATGGAAGGTGCAGATCGTCAGGCCTTCGCCCGCATCGCCCTTGATCCGCTTGCCGACGCGCTCGCGCATCTCGCGCGCGGCCTTGTTGGTGAAGGTGATCGCGGCGATGCGCCGCGCCGGCATGCGGCCGGACGCGACCAGGTGCGCGATCTTCTCCACGATGACGCGCGTCTTGCCGCTGCCCGCGCCCGCGAGCACCAGCAGCGGTCCCTCGGTGTGCAGGACGGCGGCGCGCTGGGGTGGGTTGAGGCCGTGCATGGAGGCGGGTGGACCGGGCGCGCCATTGTAGGGCGGGTTCCACCCATCATCGCGACGTCGCGGCGCGGATCGCGGAGTCCGTGACGCATGGCCGGAGCGGATGCGACTCCCTGCAGCCTGTTCGGCGGGGTGAACCCCGTCCTACACTCGTCGCATGGCCAAGCTGTACTTCTACTACTCCGCGATGAACGCGGGGAAGACCACGCTGCTGCTGCAGTCGGCGCACAACTATCGCGAGCGCGGCATGCGCGTGCTGATCCTCACCCCGGCGCTGGACCATCGCGACGGCAGCGGCACGGTCGCCTCGCGCATCGGCCTGCAGGCGGCCGGACGCATGTTCGACCGCGACGACGACCTCGACCGCCTCGTGCAGGCCGACATCGCCGCGCACGGCACGCTGCATTGCGTGCTGGTCGACGAGGCGCAGTTCCTGACCCGCGCGCAGGCATGGCAGTTGAGCGAGGTGGTCGACGCGCTCGGCATCCCGGTGCTGGCCTACGGGCTGCGCACCGACTTTCGCGGCGAGTTGTTCGAAGGCAGCCAGCACCTGCTCGCGTGGGCCGACGAGCTCGAGGAAATCAAGACGATCTGCCACAGCGGGCGCAAGGCGACCATGACCGTGCGCGTGGATGCGCAGGGGCGCGCGGTGCACGCCGGCCCGCAGATCGAGATCGGCGGCAACGAGCGCTACGTGTCGGTGAGCCGTGCGGAGTTCAAGAAGGTGATGCGCGACGAGGGCTCGATCGCGCCGCTGCAGGCGCCGTTGCCGTTGCCGTCGGGCGGCTAGCCGGACACATCGGCGCAGCCGCCGCGCAGCGCCTGCACCTGGCGGGCGACGACGCCTCCTTCCGGCAGCGCGAAGCGGATCGCGGCCTGCAGCGATTGCAGGTCGTTGGCCGCCTGCGCGCGGTGCGGGCCGCGGCAGCGCAGCGCGGCGCCTTGGGCGTCGGCGAGCCACGCGATGTCGC
>JABFWF010000092.1 GCA_013362405.1 Lysobacter sp.
CGGCAGCGCGGCCGGCACGAAGCGTTCGAGGAACAGCGCGGCGGTGATGCTGCCGGCCATCTTCGACGGGCCGGCATTGGCGAGATCGGCGACGGTGCTGGTGAGGTAGCGCAGGTACGGGCGCCACAGCGGCAGGCGCCACAGCGGATCGCGTTCGCTTTCGCCCGCGCCCAGCCAGGCATCGGCGAGCGCATCGTCGTTGGCGAACAGGACGGGCAGGTCGGGGCCGAGCGCGATGCGCGCGGCGCCGGTGAGCGTGGCGAAGTCGATCAGCACGTCGGGCTTCTGCTCGCTCGCGTAGGCGAGCGCGTCGCACAGGATCACGCGGCCTTCGGCGTCGGTGTTGTCGATCTCCACCGTCACGCCCTTGCGCGTGCGCAGGACCTCGCCGGGCCGGTAGGCGTCGGGGCCGATGGCGTTTTCGACCGCCGGCACCAGCAGCGTCAGCCGCACCGGCAGCCTGCGCGCCATGATGAGCTCGGCCAGCGCGATCGCGTGCGCCGCGCCGCCCATGTCCTTCTTCATGTTGCGCATGCCGTCGGCGGGCTTGATGTCCAGGCCGCCGGTATCGAAGCACACGCCCTTGCCGACCAGCGCGAGATGCGGGTGCTTCTCCTCGCCCCAGCGCAGCGCGAGCAGGCGCGGCGCGCGGTGCGAGGCGCGGCCGACCGCGTGGATGGCGGGGAAGTTCTTCGCCAGCAGGTCGTCGCCGACGATCGCCTCGAAGCGCGCGCCATGCTGCTGCGCGATCCCGCGCACGACCTCCTCGAGCTGCGCGGGTCCGAGCTGCTCGGTCGGCGTCGACACGAGGTCGCGCACGCGCAGGCTGGCGGCGAGCAGGTCGGCGGTTTCCGCGTCCAGCGGGTCCACCACCAGGCGTGCCGGCGCGCGCGTCGCGTCGCGGAAGCGCGTGTAGCGCCACGCGCCCAGGCCCCAGCCGAGCTGCAGCGCGCGCAGGTGCGGGGTGTCCAGCGTGTCGGCCAGCACCCAGTCGCCCGCCGGCAACGCGAACGGCGCATGCGCGCAGCCGTGCGGATCGAGCGGATCGCCGATGCCGACCACCGCGCCGGCGATGCCGCCATCCGCCCCAGGCAGCACCTGCACGCTGCCGGCCGACGCGTCGAAGCCATGCGCGTCCAGCCAGCGGTGCACGCCCTCGGGCTGGCGCGTGCGCCACTGCGCGTAGTCATCGCGCTCGACGAGGTGCAGCGGGCGGGCGTCTTTCGTCGGGGCGGTGAAACCGGCGGGCAGGCTCATGCGGCGGTTCGCGTGGAGGAAGGAAGGGAGGCGTCGAGCCAGTCGGCGAGGCCGGCGAGCGAATCGAAGGCGAGATCGGGGCGCAGGTCCGCGCGCGGCCAGGCGCGGCCGTCGCGGTTGATCCAGCAGGTGCGCAGGCCCGCGCGGTGCGCGCCGACGACGTCGAGCTCGATGTCGTCGCCGACATGCAGCACGTCGCGCGGCGCGACGCCAAGCTGCGCGCAGGCGGCGTGGAAGATGCTCGCGGCCGGCTTCGCCTCGCCGTGCTCGCGCGCGGCGAGCTGGAAGCGGAACAGGTGGATCAGGCCGATGCGCACCAGGCAGGCGTTGCCGTTGCTGATCGAGGCGAGCGGCACGCGCGCGGCGAGGCGCTCGAGCGCGGGCACGCTGTCGGGATAGTGCTCGACCTCGCAGCGCGCGGCGAAGTAGGCCTCGAACGCGGCATCGACCAGCGCGACGTCGTCGCCCGCCGCGACGAGCATGCGCTCGAGCGTGAGCAGGCGCTGGCGGGTGAAGTCGTGGGCGAGCTGCGGATGCTCGGCGTCGACCGCATCGCGCAGCGCGCGCCGCGCCTGCAGCGGCCAGCGCGCGAGCGTGCGCGGCGCGTGCGTGGCGAGGAATGCGTCGAGCGCGGCTTCCGCGCGGTCGATCGCCGGCGCGATCGGCCACAGGGTGTCGTCGAGGTCGAGGGTGATGGCACGGACCGGGAAGCTCACCCGCGCATTCTAGCGCCGGAGGCGTGGCGGCTCCGTCGCCGTGACGGCTTGCCTGCCTGTAGGAGCGGCTCGCAGCCGCGAGCTTTTTTTTCGGGACGCCGAGGTGCAGGCGATGCAGGCCGATGCGGGATCGATGCAGGAGCGACGTGCGTCGCGACCCGGCGCTTCGGTCGCGAGTCATTCCCGATGCAGGCGTGCAAAGACACGTTCCGCCAGGCCTATTCGAGCAGCCGCGCCCACTTCTCCATGCCCTCGATGCGCTTGAGCACCAGCTTGATGCAGACCAGCAGCGGCACGGCCAGCAGCAGGCCGACGATGCCCCACAGCCAGCCGAACACCATCAGCGCGAGGATCAGCACCAGCGGCGACAGCGCCATGCGCGCGCCGAGCACGATCGGCGTGACCAGCTGGCCTTCCAGCGTGTGCAGGCCGAGGTAGACGCCCGCCGGCAGCAGCGACTGCCACGGTTCGGCATAGCTGACGAAGCCCATCAGCAGCATCACCAGCATGCCGATCAGCGGCCCGACGTAGGGCGCGAAATTGAGCAGCGCCGCCATCGTGCCCCACAGCAGCGCCTCGTCGACGGGCACGTCCAGCGCGAGGTGCAGCACGCCCGCGTACACCAGGCCGAACACCGCGTTGATGATGCTGATGGTCAGCACGTAGCGCGAGATCTCGCGCTCGATCGACTGCAGGATCTCGACGGTGAGCCGCTGCTGCTGGCGCCCCGGCAGCAGCGCGATCGCATTGTCCTGCAGGCTCTGCCCGTACACCATGAAGAAGAACGTCAGCAGCACCACCGCCAGCACGGACGTCACCATGCGCGGCGTGCTGGTCAGCGCGCGCAGCGGATCGTTGGCTTCGGTCTTCACCACCTGCAGCGGGCGCGCCGCGTTCTCGCCGCCGGCGGCGCGGGCGATGTTCTCGGCGGCGCGGTTCGCTTCCTGCACCGGCTTCACCAGCGAGCGCAGCTTGGGCGCGAGGTCGCGCATCTCGCGCGGCACCTCGCGGACCCATTCGGCCGCGGGTGCGACCAGCTGGTGCGCGAGCTGGTAGGTGCCGGCGAGGCCGAGCACCAGCAGCAGCGCGGCGCCGAGGAAACGCGGGATCCACAGCCGCTGCAGCAGGCGCAG
Source organism: Lysobacter sp. (assembly GCA_013362405.1). Lineage (GTDB taxonomy): Bacteria > Pseudomonadota > Gammaproteobacteria > Xanthomonadales > Xanthomonadaceae > JABFWF01. The sequence goes on from JABFWF010000092.1 coordinate 3,107, forward strand.
GATCGGGTTGCCGACCAGGGCGAAGAACAGCGCCAGCAGCACCGGCAGCAGCAGTGCCTGCGCCGCCCACAGCGTGTAGCCGACCGCGAGCGTGGCCATCACCAGGGTGGCGTTGGTCGAGCGCGGACGCGGGCGTGGCGCGCGCGGCGGCGGTGCCGGCGCGGGCGTGAGCTCGCCGGAGGGTTGGTCGGTCATGCGCGTCACAGCAGGCCCGCGCGGCGCAGGGCTTCGGGATCGTCGCCCGCCACCACCGCCTGTGGCGGCATCGCAATCCCCGCGTCGGCGACGGCGGTGACCTGCGCCGCGCTGTCGGCTGCATCCTCCGCCTTGCCCGCGGCGGCCTGCGCGCTGCCGCCGGCGAACAGGCCGGCGACCGTGCCGAGCATCTGCAACGCGCCACGGCCGTTGGCCAGGCGCTTGCCCGGTTCGAGCAGGCCGATCGCGAAGCCGCTGCCCAGGCCCGCGAGCAGCAGCCTGCCCGGGGTCCACAGTTGCGCCCATGCGGCCGTGAACTGGCGCCAGTCCGCGCCGGCCTGGCGCTCGTGCGCCTCCAGCGCCGCCTCGGCCTGTTTCACCTTGTCGATCAGGGCCTCGAAGCTCATGGCGTGCGTGCGGTCGGGAATGGCCACTTTACGGCGTGGCATCCACGCCGAGGTCGGGCTTCACCGGGCCGCGCTCGCCGACGCGCTCGGTCGCCGCCTTGGCGCTCGCGGCCGAAGTCGCGCCCGGCACCAGTTTCGACAGTTCGCCGATGCCCAGCCGCGCGAGCTGGCGGCGCGTGGCCTGCAGGCGGGTGTATTCGAAATAGCGCACCGCGCTCCAGCCACCGAGCGCGGTGAGGGCGAGGCTGACAAGGCCGGTGACCAGCAGCGAGGGCGCCCAGCCCCAGCCGACATCGAGGCTCAACCAGGCGACCAGCGCGCCCATCAGCAGCAGCCAGGCGGAGGCGCCGAAGGCGATCGCCGCGCCGGTGCAGGCCAGGGTGCGGCCGAACGCACTGCGCGCCAGCGAGACGTCGGTGGCGACGAGCAGGCGCAACGCGCGGGCGGCGTCGCGCCCGGCGCGGAAGGTGGCGCGGCCGCTGTCGCCCAGTTCGCGCAGGACGTCCTCGAGGTCGGGCGGGGGGCCGTCGGGGCGGCCGGGTGCGTCTCCGGCCGCCTCGTGGCCGTCTTCCCC
>JABFWF010000081.1 GCA_013362405.1 Lysobacter sp.
GACGGTGTTCCACTACGCGACGAAGCCGAACTTCACCGTCGAGAACGAAGCGCAGATCCAGCAGGCGCCGAACGTCGACTTCAACACCGCGCCGCCGGCCGCGCCCGCACCCGCGTCACCACCGGCGCCCGCGCAGCCGGCGCCGCAGCCGCAGGCTCCCGCGCAGCACCCGGCCCCCGGGCACTGACCGCCACCACCGGCGCACCGACGTGATCCGCTGGCTGCGCCCGTTCGCGCTTCTGCTCGGTCTGCTGGCCTGCGCCGACGGATCGGCGCAGCAGCTGGCGGCGATCCCGACGATCGACTCGCCGGTGGTCGACGCCACCGGCACCCTTACCGACGCGCAGAAGCAGCAGCTCGTGCAGCAGTCGCTCGCCCTGCAGCAGCGCAAGGGCAGCCAGTTGCAGATCGTGATGGTGCCGACCACGCAGCCGGAGGAGATCGCGCAGTACACCCAGCGCGTGTTCGACCAGGTCAAGCTCGGCCGCAAGGGCATCGACGACGGCGTGCTGCTGGTGGTGGCGAAGGACGACCACCGCGTGCGCATCGAGCCGGGCTACGGGCTGGAAGGCGCGATTCCCGATGCGATCGCCAACCGCATCATCCAGGAATACCTGGTGCCCAAATTCCGGGCCGGCGACTACGCCGGCGGTCTCGCCGATGGCACCGCGATGCTGGTGAAGCTGATCGACGGCGAGCCGCTGCCGGCGCCGATGGCCGACAACCATGCGCGACGCGACGAAGGACCGTCGTGGCCATTCGCGCTGTTCGTCGCCTTCATCGTCGCGCAGGTGGCGCGCGGCATCTTCGGGCGCGCGCCGACGCCGTTGCGCGGGTTGTTCGGCGCGGCGGCGGCGGGCGGCATCGCCTGGCTGCTGTCGTCGCTGCTGCTGGTCGGTGGCATCGGCGCCTTCATCGGCCTGCTGCTCGGCCTTGCGCGGCCGGGTCGCACGCGCTTCGCCGGTCCGGGCGGCTGGGGTGGCTTCGGTGGGCCGTGGACGGGCGGCGGCGGATTCGGTGGCGGCGGTGGCGGATGGGGCGGTGGTGGCGGCATGAGCGGGGGCGGCGGTGCCTCCGGCAGCTGGTAGGAGCGACGCGATGCGCCTGTTGCGCCACCTGTTCGCACCCTCCGCGCAGCGCGTGTTCCCGGCGGCCGCGATGGACCGCATCGCCGAGGCGGTCGCCGAAGGCGAGCGTCGCCACGCCGGCCAGGTGCTGTTCGCGGTCGAGCCCGCGCTCCACTGGCGTGCCGTGCTCGCCGGTACCACGCCGCGGCGCGCCGCCGAGGACGCCTTCGCGCGCCTGCGCGCCTGGGACACCGAGGCCAACAACGGCGTGCTGCTGTACCTGCTGCTGGCCGATCGCCGGATCGAGATCGTCGCGGACCGCGGCCTGCGCGCCGTGGTCGAAGACGCGCACTGGCGCGCCATCTGCGAACGCATGGAAGGCGGCCTGCGCACCGGCGATGCGGAAGCCGCCGTGACCGGCGCGATCGGCGCGATCTCGGACCTGGTCGCGCATCATTTCCCCGCGACGGCCGGGCGCACGACCGGCAACGAGCTGCCGGACCGGCCGCAGATCCTGTGAGCCTCGGGCACAATAGCCCGATCGCCCCGCAAGGCCGCCGCGCCGCATGATCTTCCTGCACCAGATCGACCCGATCGCGCTCGCGCTCGGTCCGCTCAAGATCCACTGGTACGGCCTGATGTACCTGCTCGGCTTCGCCGCCGCGTGGTGGCTGGGCCGCAACCGCATCCACGTCGGGCGGCTGCCGGGCGTCGACGAGCAGGCCTACGGCGACCTGATGTTCTACGCGATGCTCGGCGTCGTCATCGGCGGCCGCGTCGGCTACATCCTCTTCTACGACCTGCCGGCCTATGTCGCGCATCCGCTGCAGGTGCTGAAGATCTGGGAAGGCGGGATGAGCTTCCACGGCGGCCTGCTTGGCGTGTGCGCCGCGGTGTGGCTGTGGTCGCGCCGGCGCCGGCTGCATTTCATGGACACGATCGAGTTCATCGCGCCGCTGGTGCCGCCCGGGCTCGGCTTCGGGCGCCTGGGCAACTTCATCAACGGCGAGCTGTGGGGCAAGCTGACCCACGCCGACTGGGGCGTGGTGTTCCCGACCTCGCTGCCGATGCCGTATGCGGCGATGACGCCGGCGCAGCTGCGCGCGCAGTTCGAGGCGGGCGCGCTGAACGTGTTCGCGCGGCATCCGTCGCAGCTGTACCAGTTCGCGCTCGAGGGCCTGGTGCTGTTCATCGCGTTGTGGACCTTCTCGTCCAGGCCGCGGCCGCGCTATGCGGTCGGCGGCATGTTCGTGCTGCTTTACGGCGTGTTCCGCTTCCTCGTCGAGTTCGTGCGCGTGCCCGACGAGCAGCTCAATTACCTCGCCTTCGGCTGGCTCACGATGGGCCAGCTGCTGAGCGTGCCGCTGATCCTCGTCGGCCTGTTCTGGCTGTGGCGCTCGCGCAGTGCGCCGACGCTGCAGCCGCAGCCGATGCCGGTCGCCGCCTCGAAGTGAGCACGGCCGCGTGAAGCAATATCTCGACCTGCTGCGCCACGTGCTCGAGCACGGCGCGGAGAAGGCCGACCGCACCGGCACCGGCACGCGCAGCGTGTTCGGCTGGCAGATGCGCTTCGACCTCGCCCAGGGCTTCCCGCTGGTCACCACCAAGAAGCTGCACCTGCGCTCGATCGTGCACGAGCTGCTGTGGTTCCTGCGCGGCGAGACCAACGTCGCCTACCTGCGCGACAACAAGGTGACGATCTGGGACGAATGGGCCGACGCCGATGGCGAACTCGGCCCGGTCTACGGCAAGCAATGGCGACGCTGGAGCGCCGGCGACGGCAGCGAGATCGACCAGCTGCGCTGGGTGGTCGAGGAAATCCGCCGCAACCCCGACTCGCGCCGCCTCATCGTCAGCGCCTGGAACGTCGCCGACCTCCCGAAGATGGCCCTGATGCCGTGCCACGCGCTGTTCCAGTTCTACGTGGCGGATGGAAAGCTGAGCTGCCAGCTCTACCAGCGCAGCGGCGACATCTTCCTCGGCGTGCCGTTCAACATCGCGAGCTACGCATTGCTGACCCACATGGTCGCGCAGGTGACGGGCCTGGGCGTCGGCGACTTCGTGCACACGCTCGGCGACGCGCACCTGTATTCCAACCACTTCGAGCAGGCGCGCGAGCAGCTGTCGCGCACGCCGCGGCCGTTGCCGACGCTGCGCCTGGATCCCGGGGTGCGCGACCTGTTCGCGTTCACCTACGACGACATCGCCATCGAGGGCTACGATCCGCTGCCGGCGATCAAGGCCCCGGTGGCGGTGTGAGCGCGCGCCCGGCGCTCTCGCTGCTCGCCGCGCTCGACCGCGACTACGCCATCGGCAAGGGCAATACGCTGCCCTGGCACCTGCCCGACGACCTCAAGCGCTTCAAGGCGCTCACCCTCGGCAAGCCGGTGCTGATGGGCCGGCGCACCGCGGAGTCGCTCGGGCGCGCGCTGCCCGGGCGACGCAACCTCGTGCTCACGCGCAGCGGGCGGGTGCCGTTCGACGGCATGGAAGCGGTTGCGTCGCTGGCCGCCGCGCTCGACGCGGTCGCCGACGTGGACGAGCTGTGCGTGATCGGCGGCGGCGAAGTGTTCGCCGAGACGCTGCCGCTCGCCGCGCGCATGCACCTGACCTGGGTGGACACGGTGGTCGAGGGCGCCGATGCGTTCTTCCCGCGCTTCGACGCGACCTGGTGGCGCGTGACCGACCGCGCCGCGCACGCCGCCGACGCACGCCACGCGTTCCCCTTCGAGTTCGTGGATTACGCGCGCCGCGACTGAAGCGGGTTACGCGGGCCCCTTGCCCAGCGTGGCGTTGTCGATCACGAAGCGGTACTTGACGTCGCTGCGCTGCATGCGGTCGTAGGCCGCGTCGATCTGCTGCATCGGGATCATCTCGATGTCGGCGACGATGCCGCGCTCGGCGCAGAAGTCGAGCATCTCCTGCGTCTCGGCGATGCCGCCGATCAGCGAGCCGGCGATCGATCGGCGGCCGAAGATCAGCTGCGCGACGCTGGGGCTCGGATGGGCGTGCTCGGGTACGCCGACCAGGCACAGGGTGCCGTCGCGCCGCAGCAGGGCGGTGAACAGGTCGAGGTCGTGGCTGGCGGCGACGGTGTCCAGGATGAAGTCGAAGCTGCCGTGGTGGCGCTTCACTTCCTCCAGGTTGCGCGAATTGACCACCTCGTCCGCGCCGAGCGCATGCGCGTCCTGGCGCTTGCCTTCCGACGTGGTGAAGGCGACCACGTGCGCGCCCATCGCATGCGCGAGCTTGATGCCCATGTGGCCGAGGCCACCGATGCCGACGACGCCGACCTTGCTGCCGGGGCCGATGCGCCAGTGCCGCAGCGGCGAGTACGTGGTGATGCCGGCGCACAGCAGCGGCGCCACCGCGGCCAGCTGCGCCTCCGGATGGCGGATGCGCAGCACGAACTTCTCGTCGACCACGATGCGTTGCGAATAGCCGCCGAGCGTGTGCCCGGGCGCATCGGCGGTCGGGCCGTTGTAGGTGCCGACGAAGCCGTTCTCGCAATACTGCTCGAGCCCTTCCGCGCATGCAGGACAATGCTGGCAGCTGCCGACCAGGCAGCCGACGCCGACGCTATCGCCCACCTTGAAGCCACTGACCTCCGTGCCCACCGCCGAGACATGGCCGACGATCTCGTGCCCCGGCACGCACGGATACAGCGTGCCGCCCCATTCCGAACGCACGGTATGCAGGTCGGAATGGCAGACGCCGCAATAGGCGATGTCGATCTGCACGTCGCGCGGTCCGGGCGCGCGACGCTCGATGCGCATCGCGTCCAGCGGCTTGTCGGCGGCGGTTGCGCCTAAGGCCTCGGTCTTCATGCGTTGTCTCCATTGCTGCGTGGCGCGGGCCAGGCGTTGCGCGCGCCGGGCTGCCGGCGCGAGCGACCATTGGACGGCCGCGCGCGTGGTCGCGCGATGATGCCGCGAGGCGTTCCTACTGCGACCTGCGCGTGCCGCCGCGTCGGCGGCGCGGCGGCTTGGGCGGATTGGCGGGGACGTCGCGGCCCTTCACCTGCACGATGCGCAACTCCTCGCTGTCGAGCTGCAGGGCCGTCAGCTGGCCGCCCCAGACGGCGCCGGTATCGATCGCGTGCACGCCGAGGCCGATGAACAGGCCGAGCGTGGACCAGTGGCCGCAGACGATGCGCAGGTCGCGTTCGGCGCGCCCCGGTACCTCGTACCAGGGATAGAGGCCGGTCGCCTGCGTGCCGGGCGCGCCCTTGTCGTCGTAGCCGATGCGCCCGCGTGGCGTGCAGTAGCGCAGGCGGGTGAACACGTTGATGATCGCGCGGTCGCGGTCGACGCCCGTGAGCTTGGGCGACCATGCCGGCTTGTCGCCGTACATGTTCTTCAGCAGGCGGCGGTAGCCGTCGCCGCGCAGGCGCGCTTCGACTTCGCGCGCGTACTTCTCCGCCAGCGTGGTGGTCCACTTCGGCGCGAGGCCGGCGTGCACCATCATCCAGCCGAGCGTGCGGTCGACGTGCACCAGCGGCTGCGTGCGCAGCCAGCCGAGCAGCTCGTCGCGGTCGTCGGCCAGCAGCACCTGCTGCAGGTCGGGATTGACCTTGCGCTGCTCCTCCGGCGTGCGCTCGGCGACCGCCAGCAGGGACAGGTCGTGGTTGCCGAGCACGCTGACGCAACGATCGCGCAACGAATGCACCAGCCGCAGCGTCTCGAGCGATTCGCCGCCGCGGTTGACGAGGTCGCCGCAGAACCACAGGAAATCGCGCGCCGGATCGAAGCGGATGCGCTCGAGCAGCCGCAGCGTCGGCTCGTGGCAGCCCTGCAGGTCGCCGATCGCCCAGGTCGCCATGCGCGCGCCTCAGTGCAGGCTGTGCGGGACGCACAGCGTGAAGGGCGGGATCGGCGCCTCGAAGCGCGTGCCGTCGTCGGCGAGCATGCGGTAGCTGCCGGCCATGGTGCCGATCGGCGTCGGCAGCACCGCGCCGGAGGTGTAGGTGTACTCCTCGCCGGGACGCAGCCACGGCTGCTGGCCGACCACGCCCTCGCCATCGACCTCGCGCACGTCGCCGGCCGCGTCGGTGATCACCCAGTGCCGGCCGAGCAGGCGCGCGGGCACGGTGCCGTCGTTGCGGATGTGGATGGTGTAGGCGAACGCGTAGCGCTCGTTGGCCGGCGCGGAATCGGCGTCGAGGTAGCGCGTGGCGACAGTGATCGCGAGGCGATGCGCCCCGCCGGTGTGTTCCGTCATGCGACGGAGTGTAAGCGCGAAGCGTGAACGGGTGGGCGAAACCGGCGCTAGCGGGAGGTCGCGATGTTCGCCAGCCGCACGAAATCGGCGACGGCGAGCTGTTCGGCGCGCGCGCCGGGCGCGAGGCCGGCGGCTTCGATGGTGCCTTCGTCCTCGACGCCCGCGAGCGCGTTGCGCAGGGTCTTGCGCCGCTGGCCGAACGCGGCGCGCACGATCGCGGCGAAGCGCCGCGGATCCTCGATGCCGATCGTCGCGGGCGCGCGCGGCACCAGCCGCACCACCGCCGAGTCCACCTTCGGCGCGGGACGGAACGCGCCCGGCGGCACCTTGAACAGCGGCGTCACCGCGCAGTACGCCTGCAGCATCACGCTCAGCCGCCCGTACACCTTGCTGCCGGGCGGCGCCGCCATGCGGTCGACCACTTCCTTCTGCAGCATGAAGTGCATGTCGCGGATCGCCGCGGCGTGGTCGAGCGCGTGGAAGAGGATCGGCGAGGAGAGGTTGTAGGGCAGGTTGCCGGCGAGGCGGATCTGGCCGCCATCCGCGAGCGCGGTGAAGTCGACGGTGAGCACGTCGGCGGGAACCAGCGTCAGCGCGCCATGCGCCTGCGCGGCCTGCGCGAGCGGCGCGAGCAGGTCGCGGTCGAACTCGATCGCGGTCAGCGCGCCGTGGCGGTCGAGCAACGGGAAGGTCAGCGCGCCCTGGCCGGGGCCGATCTCGACGATGCGGTCGCCGGGCCGCGGGTCGATGGCCTGCACGATCTTCTCGACCACGCCCTTTTCGTGCAGGAAGTTCTGGCCGAGATGCTTTTTCGCCTTGGCGAAAAAACCCGAGGGATCGTCTTTGGCGTCGCGACGGAAGCCGGCCTCGTCGCGCGTGTCGCGGTCGGCGTGGCGGCTCATGCGGCGGCGCGGGTGCGGGCGAGGCGCGCGCAGGTGGCGATCGCGGCAAACAGGCTGGACGGATCCGCGCGGCCGCTGCCGGCGAGGTCGAGCGCGGTGCCATGGTCGACCGCGACGCGTGGATAGGGCAGGCCGAGGGTGAGGTTCACCGCCTGCTCGAAGCCGCTGTACTTGAGCACCGGCAGGCCCTGGTCGTGGTACATCGCGAACACCGCATCGAAACCCGCGAGCTTCGCGGGCAGGAAGGCGGTGTCGGCAGGCAATGGCCCGACCAGGCGCATGCCTTGGGCGCGCAGCGCGGCGAGCGCGGGTTCGATCACCTCGAGTTCCTCGCGTCCGAGCACGCCGCCTTCGCCCGCGTGCGGGTTGAGGCCGAGCACGGCGACCACCGGGTCGGCGATGCCGAAGTCGGCGCGCAGCGCCGCATCCACGATGCGCAGGTCGCGTTGCAGGCCGGCGATCGTGATGGCGTCGGCGACATCGCGCAGCGGCAGATGGGTAGTGGCGAGGGCGACGCGGATGATGTCGTTGGCCAGCAGCATCACCACCGGGTGCGCGGCCTGCGCGGCGAGCAGTTCGGTGGTGCCGGTGTAGGCGATGCCGCCGGCGTTGATCGCACCCTTGTGCACCGGGCCGGTGACCAGGCCCGCGCAGGCGCCTTGCAGGCAGGCGGCCGCGGCTTGTTCCAGCGCGGCGATCACCATGGACGCATTGCGCGGGTCGGGTTCGCCGAACGGGGGCAGGGTGGCGCAGGAAACGTCGACCAGCGACAGGCGGCCCGGCGCCGAGGCCGTGCCCGGATCGACCAGCTCGAGCGGCAGGCCGAGCGCGGTGGCCGCGCGCGTGAGACTCGCGCGGTCGCCGTAAACGACGAGGTCGGCATCCCAGTCGCGCTGGGCGGCGCGCACGCACAATTCGGGGCCGACGCCGGCCGGCTCGCCCGGCACCAGCGCCAGCCGCGGGCGCATCTCAGCCGGCCGGCTTGGTGCCGGCGTCGGTCGCCGGAGCCTGCCCGGCGCGGTCGCCGGTGCGGATGTCGACGTAGGCATCGCCGCGCATTTCGCGCAGGTAGCGCGTCCACTCGTCCTCGAGCTTGCGCTGGCCGATGCTCTCGCGGACCTGCGCGCGTCGGTTGTCCTTGCCGGCATCCGACTGCCGCGTGCCCACGCGCTGGGCGATGTGCCAGCCGGCCTGGGTCTTGAACGGCGCCGAGACCTGGTTGTCCTGCAGCGCGGCGACCTGCGCACCGAAGTCGGCGCCATAGGTCTCCTGGTTGAACCAGCCGAGGTCGCCGCCCGCGGGCGCGCTGCTGGGGTCCTGCGAATTCTCGCGCGCGAGCTGCTGGAAGTCGGCGCCGCCGGCGATGCGCGCGGCGAGCGTGTCGATCTTCGCCTTCGCCGCCGCGTCGTCCATGCCGCCCTCGCCGGTGCGGATCAGGATGTGGCGCGCGTGGTACTCGGTGACCATCTGCGGCGTGGCCTGGCTCGCGTCGCGCACCTCGACCACCTTGACCAGCTGGAAGCCGCTGGCGCCGCGCACCGGACCGAACACCTGGCCCGGCTGCAGCGCGCGGATCGCGTTCGCGAACGCGGTCGGGATCTCGTCGAGGCTGCGCCAGCCGAGGTCGCCGCCCTCGAGCGCGTTCTGCGCGTCGGAGTAGCGCACCGCGGCGGCCTGGAAGTCCATCGAGCCCTTGTCGAGCAGCGCCTTGACGCCCTCGATCTTCTTCTGGCCGGTGGCGATCTGCTCCGGCGTCGCGCCTTCGGGCAGCGCGACCAGCAGGTTGGCGAGGTGGTACTGCTTGTCGCCGGCGCGCGCGGCGAGCGCGGCGTCGACCTCGGCGTCGCTCACCGAGATGCGCGTCTGCGCGAACTGCTGGCGCAGGCGCTGGATGGTCAGTTCGTCGCGGACCGACGCGCGGAACTCCGGGAAGGTCTGGCCCTGCTGGGCGATCTTCGCGCGCAGCTGGTCTTCGTTCACGTTGTTCTGGCGGGCAATGCCGGCGATCGCGCTGTCGACCTGCTGGTCGCTGATGCGGATGCCGGTGTCGGCCGCGCGCGCGACCTGCAGGCGGACCAGGATCAGGCGTTCGAGCACCTGCCGCTGGAGCACGTCGCGCGGGGGCAACTGCTCGGGATGCTGGGCGTACTGCGCGAGGATGTTCTGCACCGCCTGGTCGAGCTCGCTCTGCAGGATCACGTCCTCGTCGACCACCGCGGCGACGCGGTCGAGCGGCTGCAGCGCTGCGGCGGGGGTCGCCTGCTGGGCGTGCAGCGGCGCGGCGAGGACCGCCGCGAAGGCGAGAAGGCAGGCGAGGAGTCTGTTCATTCGTCGAGATTGGGAACGGTGGGGTCGACGCCGTTGCTGTCGTTCCCGGCGGCGCGGTCGACGTCGTTCGGCGGCACGAGGTAGAGGTCCTCGCGGTAATAACCGAGGATAGCATGGCGCAGGCGCGACTCCGTGTCCGGTCCGGCCGAGCCCAGGCCCTTGAGTTCGAACTGGAATTCGATCGCGTTGTCGAGCTGGCCTTCGCGGTTGTGGATGTAGCGGCGGCCGACCAGGCGCATCGCCACGCAGCAGCTGTCCCATTGCACGCCGGCGATGCCCTCGAGCAGGCCGGGATGGAGGTTGCGCGTCGGGTCGCTGTACAGCGAGTAGTAATAGCGGCCGACCAGGCTCCACGCCGGGGTGATCGGGTAGAGGAAGGAGAGGTCGACCTGCTCCAGCAGGTTGCGCCGGTAGCGGTAGCCGAAGTTGATCACGCCGTCGTCGCCCATCAGGTAACGCGTGTGCAGGCTGGCGAGGTCCTGGCGGCGGAACTTCGGATCCCACTGGTAGGAGCCGCCGATGGTCCAGCGGTCGTTGACGGCGTAGTTGGCGTCCACCACCCAGGCCGACTTGCCCTGTTCGACCGGGGTCTCGCCCGGCACGGTGATGCGCGAATCCTCGAAATACCGGATCTGCCCGATGCTGGCGCTGAGCTTCTCGCGGCCGTCGGACTGGCGGATCAGGCGGGTGGTGAGCGCCATGGTGAGCTGGTTGGCGTCGGTCTGGCGATCGGCGCCGGTATAGCGGTTGTCGCGGAACAGCTGGCCCCAGCTGAAAGTCAGCGGGCGGGTGTCGAACAGCGGCAGGTCGTCCTGGTTCCGGTAGGGCGCACGCAGGTAGAACAGGCGCGGCTCGAGGGTCTGCAGGAAGCTCTTGCCGCCCATCGAGGTTTCGCGGTCGAAGAACAGGCCGGCGTCGATCGAGCCGATCGGCAGGTTTCGGCTGGGCGTGCTGTTGCGGAAGCGTGCCAGCAGCTCGGGGGTGACGCTCCCGCCGTTGACCGTGACGAAGTCCTGCGCGCGCTGCGCGGCGACCTGGTCGGCGAGTTCGCTGCTCAGCTGGTAGCCGGTGTAGCGCCAGGCCAGCGTCGGGGTGACGTACCAGCTGGCGCCCTGCAGCGGCAGGCTCAGCCACGGCTTCAGGTCGAGGCGGCTGCCGCCGTATTTCTGGAGGCTGGCCGGCAGCTCGGAGGCACGGTCGTGCTGGAAGCGCACCGCCTCGGTGTCGACGCCGGCATGCAGCCACGGCTGCAGCGGCTGGTCCCAGTGGAAGGTGGCGCGCGGCAGGCGGTTGTAGGGCAGCACGCTGCGGCTGAGCGTGTAGTCGGCCAGCAGCTGGTAGTCGGCGCTGACCGAAGCGTTCCAGGTGTCGCCGGTGCCGTACAGCCCGATCGCGCTGCCCGACGAGTAGGGCGAGAGCCCGTAGATGTGGTTGCTGAAGTCCTCGAAATAGCGCGCGTCGCTGATCCAGGTGATGTTGGCGCGCGCCTGCCAGGTACTGTTGATGTCCTGGTGCCCGACGAAGTGGAAGAGGCCGCGGTTGTCGCCGCGGCGGTTGTCGAGCGGGTAGCCGTTCTGCAGGAACTCGGTCAGTTCGTCGGCGCGCCTGCTGCTGGTGAGCTTGTCGCCGGGCAGGTACTCGGCCTGGAAGATGCCGGCGCCGCCGGGCACCAGGTAGCGGAATTCGCCACCCAGCTGCATGCCGCGGTCGGACATGTAGCGCGGCATCAGCGTGGCGTCGTAGTTCGGCGCGAGGTTGAGGTAGATCGGCTGGCGCCAGTCGAAGCCGTTGCGGCCGGACATGGTCACCGACGGATACAGCAGGCCGGTGCGCCGGCGGTTGTCGATCGGGAACTCGAACCACGGCACGTACAGCACCGGGAACCGCCCGACGTGCAGGGTGGCGTTGTGGGCGACGCCGAGGCCCTTCTCGGTGTCGACGTCGATTTCCTGCGCGCGCAGCTCCCAGTCGCGCTGGTCGGGCGGGCAGGTGGAATAGCTGGAGCCGAACAGGGCGCCCTGCGTGCCCTGCATGCGGATATGGTCGGCACCGCCGTTGCCGCGCCGCGACATCAGCTGGTAACGCACGTTCTGCAGGGTGTTGATGTCGGTGTTCTGGTTGCCTTCGCCGCGGTCGGCGATCAGGCGCATCGACGCATCCTGGTAGCGGACGCTGCCCTGGGCGACGTACTCGCCGGTGTCCTTGTTGATCGTGAGGTTCTGCGCGCCCATGAACTGGTCGCCGCGACGCAGGACGACGTTGCCGCTGAACTGCGGCTGGGTGTCGGTGCCGCTGAGCTGGTCGCCGGAGATGTCGGTCGGCAGCTGCACGCGCGCCTGCGGCTTGGTGGTCGGTGCCTGGGCGTCGGGGAAGGCGGGGACGGCGTCGACGACGGGGCACAGCCGCCATTCCCCGGGGCGGTCCTCGGCGGCCTGGGCGGCGAGGGACATCGCGATGCAGAACGGCAGCGGCAGCAGGCGGAAGGCAGGGCGCACGCGGGCATCCGTCGGCGGAAAATGGCCGCTAGCTTGCCCCATCCCTTGTAGGGCGGCAATGCAGGCTCCATGTCGCCCGAAGGCCACTGGAGACCCCGCGCATGGCGACCGATCCCCGCGCGCGCAGCGACGCCGAATGGCGCGAGGCGCTGACCCCCGAGCAGTACGCCGTCTGCCGCTGCTCGGCCACCGAGCCGGCCTTCACCGGCGAGTACTGGAACCACAAGCAGGCCGGCACCTACACCTGCGCCGCCTGCGGAGCGCCGCTCTTCGCCTCGGACGCCAAGTACGACTCCGGTACGGGCTGGCCCAGCTACTACCAGCCGGTCGCGGCCGGCGCGGTCAGCGAGCATGCCGACACCAGCCACGGGATGCGGCGCGTGGAGGCGAAATGCGCGAAGTGCGAATCGCACCTGGGCCACGTCTTCCCGGATGGCCCGCGGCCGACCGGGCTGCGCTACTGCATCAACTCGGCGTCGCTCGGCTTCGAACCGGCCGCGGCCGCCGGCAGCTGAGTCAGGTGCGCAGCGCGGCCACGTGGGCGACGCTGCTCTCGCGCAACGCGTCGAGGTCGTAGCCGCCCTCCAGCAGCGAGACGACGCGACCGCCGGCATGGCGGTCCGCGAGCGCGGCCAGTTCGCGGGTCAGCCAGGCGTAGTCCTCGCCGGACAGCTGCAGCTGCGCGAGCGGGTCGCGTGCGTGCGCATCGAAGCCGGCCGAGACCAGCAGCAGCTGCGGCGCGAAGGCGTCGATCGCGGGCAGCAGCGCGTCCCGCCAGGCGGCGCGGAAGGCGCTGCCGTCGTCGCCCGCGGGCAGCGGTACGTTGAACACGTTGCCCACGCCGCGCTCGCGCGGATGGCCGCTGTCCGGATACAGCGGCAGCTGGTGGGAGCTGGCGAACAGCACGCGCGGCTCGGCGGCGAAGATCGCCTGGGTGCCGTTGCCGTGGTGCACGTCGAAGTCGGCGATCGCCACCCGTGCGCGCCCGTGCGCGACCAGCGCGTGCGCCGCCGCGACGGCGACGCTGTTGAACAGGCAGAACCCCATCGCGGTGTCGCGGGTGGCGTGGTGGCCGGGTGGGCGCACCGCGCAGAACGCGCGCGTCGCCTGCCCGCCGAGCACCGCATCGACCGCGGCGACTGCGCCGCCGGCCGCGCGCAACGCGGCTTCCGCCGACTGCGGCGACAGCACCGTATCGGGATCGAGCGCCAGGGGGTGCGCGGGCGCGCTGTCGAGCACCAGTTCGACCAGCGACCGCGCGTGCACGCGCGACAGCTGCTCGCGGGTGGCGCGCGGTGCCTCGTGCCAGTCGAGCGCGTCGCCGAAGGCCGTGCGCAGCGCGCCGGTCACCGCGGCCAGGCGTTCCGGCCGCTCCGGATGCGCCGGCCCCGTGTCGTGCGCGAGGCAGGCCGCGTGCGTGTAGACGCGCATGCTCAGGCCTTGCGGCGTTCGTGTTTCCACAGCACTTCGCCGTGCCCGCTGGCGCGCGCCAGCACGCGGGCGAGCACGAACAGCAGGTCGGACAGGCGGTTGAGGTAGCGGATCGCCTCGGGACGCACGGCGTCGTGGCGTGCCAGCGTCACCGTTTCGCGCTCGGCGCGGCGCACGACGGTGCGCGCGAGATGGCAGCGCGCCGCGGCCTCGCCGCCGCCCGGCAGGATGAAGTCCTTCAGCGGCGGCAGGTCGGCGTTGAAGCCATCGAGCGCGCGTTCGAGCGCCTCGACGTCGGCGTCGAAGACCGCCGCATGCCCGGGGATGCAGAGCTCCCCGCCGAGGTCGAACAGCTGGTGCTGCACGGTGGTCAGCAGCGCGCGGACGTCGTCGGCGACCTCGCTGGCGAGCACCATCCCGATCGCCGAATTGGCCTCGTCGACGGTGCCGTACGCCGCGACGCGCGCCGAGTCCTTCGCGACGCGCGTGCCGTCGCCGAGACCGGTGCTGCCGTCGTCGCCGGTCTTCGTGTAGATCTTCGAGAGGCGGTTGCCCATGCGGGCGACGCGCGGCGGCGTCAGACCGTCTGCGCGCGCAGCGCCGGCATGCGTTCGCGCAGCAGCGCGAAACCGCCGAACAGCAGCGCGGCGTAGAACAGCGTGCCGAGCACCGTCCACTGGAAGAACGGGATGCCCGCGAGGTACGCGCTGGCAAGGCCGCCGGCGGTCTGCGGATACATCGGCGAGCCCAGCCAGGCGCCGAAGTTGGTGACGAGGAAGAAGATCGACGAGCCGGCCAGCGAATACGCCAGCACGCGCGCGCCGCCGACGCGGCCGCGCAGGCCGAAGCCGAACACCGTCAGCAGCGCGATGCAGGCGTACTGCAGCCAGAAGCCCGCGCTGGTGAAGTAGTCGAGGTAGAGGCCGCCATGGATCAGGCCGAGCGCGAGGTCGGACAGCAGCATCGCCGCGAGCGGCACCAGCAGCGACCAGCGGCGCGACGCGAAGTAGGCGCCGCCGAACAGCGCGACCGCTTCCACCGGAGAGAAGTTCGGCGGATGCGGCAGCAGGCGGCTGAGCGCGGCGACGACGATCAGGCCGGCGAGGACCAGCGGGCCGGGAGCGAAGGAGGCGGAAGCGGCGCGGTTCATTCGTGTGCTGGGGGCGGTGCGGCGGAACCGCTAGCATAACGCACCCCACCGGCAGGCCTTCGCGATGACGGCAGCGCGACATGACGTGGCGATCGTGGGCGGCGGCCTGGTCGGTGCCAGCCTCGCGATCGCGCTCGACCGGCTCGGCCTCGACGTCGCGCTCATCGAGGCGACGCCCGCCGGCGCGCTGCCGGCGGTGTTCGACCAGCGCAACCTGAGCTTCGCCGAAGCGACCGTCAACGCGCTCTCCGCGCTCGGGGTGATGGCGAAGCTTCGCGCGCCGACCGGGGCGATCCGCCGCATCCACGTCAGCCGCGCCGGCGATTTCGGGCGCGCGCGGTTCGACGCGGCCGGGTATGGCCGCGAAGCCTTCGGTCAGGTGGTGGTCGCGCGTGACTTCGGCGAGGCGCTGGAGGCGCGGCTCGCGGAACTCGCCAGGCTCATCCGTTATCGACCGTCGCGTTTCGTCGGCTTCGGCGACAGTGACGGCGACACGCGCGCGGTGCGCATCGCCGACGACGCGGGCGAGCGCGTGGTGCATGCGCGGCTGGTGGTCGGCGCCGACGGCAGCCAGAGCGGCGTGCGCGACGCGCTCGGCATCGGCATGGTGCTCCACGACTACGGGCAGGCGCTGTTCGTCGCGCGCCTGCATGCCGAACACGCACCCGATGGCACGGCATGGGAGCGGCTGGGGCCGCAGGGTCCTACCGCGCTGCTGCCGCGCGGCGATCGTCATTACGGCCTCGTGCACGCGGTCGACGCGGGCGAAGCGGACATGGTGGCGGCGCTCGACGATGCCGCGTTCCTCGCGCGCGCGCAGGCCGCCATCGGCTGGCGCGTCGGCCGCCTGCTCGCGGTGGGTCCGCGCAGCCGCCATCCGGCGATGCGCGTGGTCGCCGACCGGCTCGTCGCGCCGCGCGCGGTGCTGGTCGGCAACGCTGCGCAGTCGCTGCATCCGATCGGCGCGCAGGGCTTCAACCTCGGCCTGCTGCTCGCCGCGCATGCCGCGCGCCGCGACGAGGATCGCCGGCGCACGCTCGCCTTCTCGGACGGACTCGCGCGGCTCACCGCGGATGGCAATCCGCTGCTGCGCCCGCTGCGCAGCCTGGGCCTGCTCGCGCTCGACCGCGTGCCGTCGCTGCAGGCGGCGCTGGTCGGCGGCGCGATGGGTTATCGCGGCGACGTGCCGGCGTTGTGCCGCGCATGAGCGCGCGCGGCCAGGCCGATGTGGTGGTGGTGGGCGCCGGCGTCGTCGGCGCGGCCTGCGCGCTGGCGCTGGCGCAACTCGGCCTGGAGGTCGTGCTGGTCGAGGCGAGCGCCCCGTCGCGCTGGCAGGCGGCGCGGCGCGACCTGCGCGTGTATGCCTTCGCTCCCGACAACGCCGCGCTGCTCGACTCGCTGCACGCGTGGCAGTCGGTCCTCGCCGCGCGGGCGCAACCCTACCGGCGCATGCGCGTGTGGGACGCGGCCGGCGGTGGCGAGCTGGCGTTCGACGCGGATGCCTTCGGCCGGCGCGAGCTCGGCTGGATCGTCGAGCATGCACTGCTGGTCGACCGCCTGTGGGATCGCCTGGCCGGAGCGGGCGTGCGCGTGCTGTGTCCCGCGCGCGTCGACGCGCTGGCGCAGGACGCACAGGGCGTGCGGTTGCAACTCGACGATGGCACGCGCGTGGCGGCGCGGCTGGCGGTGGCGGCCGACGGCGCGGAGTCGAGCCTGCGTGCGCTCGCCGGCGTCGATGCGCCACGCCACGACTACGACCAGCGCGGCATCGTCGCGTATGTCTCGACCGCGCATCCGCACGAGGACACGGCCTGGCAGCGTTTCCTGCCCGGCGGGCCGCTGGCGTTCCTGCCATGCGGCGACGGCCTGAGCTCGATCGTATGGAGCGCGCCGGATGCGGAGGCGACGCGCCTGCTCGCCCTCGACGACGCTGCGTTCGTCGCCGAGCTGGCGCATGCATTCGACGCGCGCCTGGGTGATGTGGCGCTGGCCTCGCCGCGTGCGGCCTTTCCGCTGCGCCGGCAACTGGCGCAGGAATGCGTGGCGGGCCACGTGCTGCTGGTCGGCGACGCCGCGCACGTCGTGCATCCGCTCGCCGGGCAGGGCGTGAACCTCGGCCTGCGCGACGTGGCCGCGCTGCGCGACAGCGTGGCCGCGGCGCTGCGCCTGCGCACCGACTGGAGCGCGCCGCACCGTCTCGCCCGCTGGGGGCGCACCCGCCACAGCGAGAACGCGCTGGCCGCATACGCGTTCGAAGGGATGCTGCGCGTGTTCGCCCACGATGCGCCGATGGCCACGCTGCTGCGCGGCCCGCTGCTGGGCCTGGCGGGGCGCATGCCGCCGCTCGCCCATCTGCTCTGGCGACGCGCGTCGGGCGCCTGACAGGAAAACGCCCCGCTTGCGCGGGGCGTCTGCATTCCTTCGGCAAGGGCGGCGTTTACTGCCAGCCCTTCAACTCGTCCTTGGTGAGCTTGCCGTCGTGGTTGCGGTCGACGACGCGGAACTCGCGGGTGAGGTCGGCGTTGGATCTCGCTTCCTTGCGCGAAATCGTCCCGTCGTGGTTGGTGTCCATCGCGTTGAAGTCGATGTGGTAGTCGCTGTTGATCGAATTGCCCGGCGACGAGGTCACGCTGGCCGCGGTGGGCGTCGCATTGCCGGTGGCCATGTTGCCGGCGGTGGTCGCCGGTGTGGATGGCTGCATGCCGGTGCTGGCCTGGCCGTAGGGAGTCGTCGCTGTCGTGCTCGACGGCGGCATGGTGCTTTGCGGGGTGGCAGCCGCCTGCGCCGCGGCGGCCGCGTTGGCTGCCGTGTCCGCGGCCGAGTTGGCCTGCGAGGCGCCTTCCGCCGCGCCCTCGACGGTGCCGCGCTTGTTGGTGCCGAAGTTGGCGACCGAGTTGGCCGCCTGCGCCTGCTCGGCGCCGACGTCCGCGGTGCCGGCCGCCGATTGCGCTTCGTTGGCGGCGGTGCTGGCGGTGGAGTCGGCCGTGGAGCCCATGTCGTGCGCCATGTGCGCGGACTTCCGGGCGTCCTTCGCCGACTTCTTCGCCTTCTGCGCGGCCTGGTTCGCGGATTGCGAAGAGGCTTCGGTCTGCTGCTCGGCCTGCGCTGGGGTGGCCGTGGTGGACTGCGGGCTTGCCGCCTGGGCGTGCGCGGCGCCGGCAAGGCCCAGCGCAGCGACGATGGCGAACGTCAGGGTGGTCGTACGCATCATGGTGGGAACCTCGGTGAAGGGGGAGAATCGCAACGGGACCGTAGACCCGCCCCGATCAAGCCCGCGTAAAGCACCAGCGCCCGCGTTTGCGCCTGTTCAGCGTGATCGCGCGAGGGAGGCCTGCAACGCGGTCGCCAGCGCCGCGTCGCCGTTGACGAGGTCCCGCCAGGCCAGTTCGATGCCCTTGCGATGGCCTTTCGCGACGAGCTTCAGGGCGTCGGGATCGAGGGTGAGCGTGTAGGCGCGGCCCTCGATGGCGAGTTCGCGCCGCAGGGGCTTGTCGAGCGGTGTCATGGCGGGGCGCGCGTGCCCGCTTCGCGCGGGCTTCATAGCAGCGGGTTCAGCATGTTCGAGAGGGCCCCTTGATGGCGGAGTGAACCATGGCCAGCAGGCATGAACGGATGGCTGCCGACGGCGCTGCGCGCCTGGAACGTAACGACGAGCACTGCCGCGACGCCGCGGCGCGCTCGCGGGCGCCGGATCCCCGACAACGTGCGGGACGCGCTGTCGGCTGCGGCCAAGGCGACCGCGGCCTCCACGAGCGCTGAGCGCGACGATGACCCGCCTCGGGGCACCGCGGCGCGCGGTTGCAGCGCCCCTGCCGGAATTCGCCGCGACCGGCGCGCTGCTCCTGCCGCTGGATGCGGTGGCGATGGAGCCGCCGTCGGCGCCGCGCGTGCGCGTCGGCGGCCTCTGGCTGCGCCGCAAGGACGAATTCCACGTCACCCTCCTCAGCCGTGCGCTCGGGCCACGGCTGCGCGCGCTGCTCGACGAGCCTGCGCTGCAGGTCACGCTGGCCGCGCTGGACTGGCGCGTGCAGCGCCTGCATGCCTACGACTTCCTCGGCAAGCTCAAGCCCGCGCCGCACGGCGCCGTCGCCTGCTATAGCGTGATCGAGCATGTACACGTGCCGGGCATGCAGGACCTGTACGCGGCGATTGCCGAACGCATTCCGGATTTCCCGGCTTGCCCGCCGCCGCACGTCACCCACTACGTGGTCGGTGACCGGCAGGGCATCGGCGTGCCGGACGAGGCCGCGCTCGCGGCCTACCGCATCCGCCCCGTGCAGGAAGCCGAGCTCGCCTAGGCGCCCCGCTTCGGCCATGTCGCAAGTCCTGCGACGCCAACGTGCCAGCCTCGCGCGATGCGCGGCCAGATCCGATTCGACTTCCTTCCGGCGCCCGATGCGGCCGCGGCATCCGCTCGCGTTCAGGCGCTCCACGGCCGCGGCCCGGATAATCGCGGCATGCCCGACGCCCCCGTCCTGGCCGGCTTCCATCCGGCGGTCGCCGCGTGGTTCGCCTCTGCCTTTCCCGCGCCGACCGAGGCGCAGATGCAGGCGTGGCCGCCGATCCGCGCAGGTCGCAATACGCTGGTCGCCGCGCCCACCGGTTCCGGCAAGACGCTGACCGCGTTCCTCTCCGCCATCGATGCACTGGTGCGCGAAGGCCTCGAACAGGGCGGCCTGCCCGACGCGACCCAGGTCGTCTACGTCTCGCCGCTGAAGGCGCTGTCGAACGACATCCATCTCAACCTCGAAGCGCCGCTGGAAGGCATCCGCGCCGAGCTCGCGCGCCAAGGGCTGCCCGACGTCGCGATCCGTACCGCGGTGCGCACCGGCGACACGCCGCAGGCCGAACGCGCAGCGCTGCGCCGGCAGCCGCCGCACATCCTCGTGACCACGCCCGAGTCGCTGTACGTGCTGCTCGGCTCCGAATCGGGCCGCGCGATGCTGGCGGGTACGCGCACGGTCATCGTCGACGAGATCCACGCGATGGTGTCGAGCAAGCGCGGCAGCCACCTCGCGCTGTCGCTCGAACGCCTGGAAGCGCTGTGCGGGCGCCGCCTGGCGCGCGTGGGCCTGTCGGCGACGCAGAAGCCCGTCGAGGACGTCGCGCGCTTCTTGGTCGGTGCGGCGAACGTGGCTGGCCCCTCCCCTGCGAAGGTCGGGGTGGCCTGGGGAGGGGTTGCTTCGGAGGCTGGCGACACGGCCGTGGCCGTCGGCGATCAGGCAGCCCCCTCCCAGCCTCCCCCCCCTATCGCCGCAGGGGGAGGAGTGCCCGACCGCGGCACGCCCGACTGCGCCATCGTCGACATCGGCTACACCCGCCGCCGCGACCTGGCGCTGGAACTCACGCCGGTGCCGCTGCAGACGGTGATGTCGAACGAGCACTGGGACCTCATTTACGCGCGCATCGCCGAGCTCGTCGAACAGCACCGCACCACGCTGGTCTTCGTCAACACGCGGCGCATGGCCGAGCGCGCCGCGCGCCATCTCGCCGAGAAGCTCGGCAAGGAACACGTCGCCGCGCACCACGGCAGCCTGTCGAAGGAGCTGCGCCTGGACGCGGAGCAGCGGCTCAAGGCCGGACAGCTGAAGGTGCTGGTCGCGACCGCATCGCTGGAACTCGGCATCGACATCGGCGACGTCGACCTCGTCTGCCAGATCGGCTCGCCGCGCGCGATCTCGGCCTTCCTGCAGCGCGTCGGCCGCTCCGGCCACTTCGTGGGCGGCGTGCCGAAGGGCCGGTTGTTCCCGACCACGCGCGAGGAACTGGTCGAATGCGCCGCGCTGCTCGACTGCGTGCGGCGTGGCGAACTCGATGCGCTGATCATGCCGAAGGCGCCGCTGGACGTGCTCGCGCAGCAGATCGTCGCGGAAGTCTCGAGCGCCGAATGGGACGAGGACGCGCTGTACGACTGGATGCGCCGCGCATGGCCATACGCGCAGCTGCAGCGCAAGGATTACGACGCCGTCGTGCGCATGCTCGCCGAAGGGTTCACCACGCGCCGCGGCACGCGCGCGGGCTACCTGCATCGCGACGCCGTGCACAGGCGCCTGCGCGGACGCAAGGGCGGGCGCATGACGGCGGTGATGTCGGGCGGCACCATCCCGGACACCGGCGATTACACGGTGATCCTGGAACCGCAGGCGACGACGATCGGCAACGTCAACGAGGACTTCGCCATCGAAAGCATGGCGGGCGACATCTTCCAGCTCGGCAACGCGAGCTACCGCGTGCTGAAGGTCGAGCCGGGCCGCATGCGCGTGGAGGACGCGCAGGGCGCGCCGCCGACGATCCCGTTCTGGCTGGGCGAGGCACCCGGCCGCACCGACGAACTGTCGATCGGCGTGTCGCGGTTGCGCGAAGAGATCGCGCGACGGCTGAGACCCGACCTCGTCGCCGAACCGGTCGCGCTGCCGCAGCTCGACGATGCGGTCGCCGGGCTGCCGGGCGTCGACCTGGCGATGCGCTGGCTCACCGGCGAGGTGGGCCTCGACGACAACGCCGCGCGCCAGATCGTCGACTTCCTCGGCCGCCAGCTCAGCGCGACCGGCGTGATGCCGACGCGCGCGCAGCTGGTGCTCGAGCGCTTCTTCGACGAATCCGGCGGCACCCAGCTGGTCATCCACACGCCCTACGGCAGTCGGCTCAACCGTGCCTGGGGCCTTGCGTTGCGCAAGCGCTTCTGCCGCAAGTTCAACTTCGAGCTGCAGGCCGCGGCGACCGAGGACGCGATCGTGCTGTCGCTCTCGACCAGCCACAGTTTCCCGCTGCTCGAGGTCGCGCAGTACCTGCATTCCTCGTCGGCCGAGCACATCCTCGTCCAGGCGCTGCTCGATGCACCGCTGTTCGGCGCGCGCTGGCGCTGGAACGCGACCACCGCGCTGGCGCTGCCGCGCTTCATCGGCGGCAAGAAGGTGGCGCCGCAGCTGCAGCGGATGAAGTCGGAAGACCTGCTGGCGACGGTGTTCCCGGACCAGGTCGCCTGCCTGGAAAACATCGTCGGCGAACGCGAGATCCCCGACCATCCGCTGGTCGCGCAGACGCTCGACGACTGCCTGCACGAGGCGATGGATACCGAAGGCTGGCTGCAGCTGCTGCGCGATCTCGAGAGCGGCAGGGTGGGGGTGGTCGCCCGTGATCTCACCGCGCCGTCGCCGTTCGCTGGCGAGGCGCTCAGCGCGAGGCCATACGCCTTCCTCGACGACGCGCCGCTGGAGGAACGCCGCACGCAGGCGGTGCAATCGCGCCGCTTCGATGCCGAGGATGCCGGCGACCTCGGTCGCCTCGACGCCGGTGCGATCGAGGAAGTGCGTGCGCAGGCCTGGCCGGAAGTGCGCCACGCCGACGAGATGCACGAGGCGCTGGTCGGCCTTGGCGTCGTGACCGACGACGAAGCCGCGACGAGCGGCTGGGACGGCGCGCTGCAGGCACTGGCGAAGGCACATCGCGCGACCCGCGTGCAGCCGGTGCATGCGG
Source organism: Lysobacter sp. (assembly GCA_013362405.1). Classification (GTDB taxonomy): domain Bacteria; phylum Pseudomonadota; class Gammaproteobacteria; order Xanthomonadales; family Xanthomonadaceae; genus JABFWF01. Next base: position 22,070 of record JABFWF010000081.1, read on the forward strand.
CGCATGCGCTGTGGTTCGCGGCGGAACGGCTCGCGCAGGCGGACGCGGTGCATCCGGGGGCGAAACGCACGCCCGCCATCGAGGCGCCGACGGAATTCGCGATCGCGTGCAGTCGCGATGACGCGCTGGTCGAACTCGTGCGTTCGCGACTGACCGGACTCGGCCCGACCACGGCGGACGTGCTCGCCGCGGCGCTCGTGGCGCCGCGTGGCGAGATCGAGCTGGCCCTGCTGAAGCTGGAAAGCGAGGGCTACGCCATGCGCGGCCGCTTCACGCCGGCGGCCTGCGCCGACGACGACGCGGAGGAGTGGTGCGAGCGCCACCTGCTGGCGCGCATCCACCGTTACACGGTCGGCCGGCTGCGGCGCGAGATCGAACCGGTCGAGCCGCGCGACTTCATGCGCTTCCTGTTCGACTGGCAGCGCGTGTCGAAGGCCGCGCGGGTGAGCGGGCCGGAAGCGCTTGCCGGCGTGCTCACCCAGCTCGAGGGCTTCGAGGCCCCGGCCGGCGCGTGGGAAAGCGAACTGCTGCCCGCGCGCGTCTCCGATTACGCGATCTCCTGGCTCGACGACCAGTGCACCGCCGGCCGCGTCGCATGGACGCGACTGCGCGCCGCATCGGAAGGCGGGGGGCGTGGCGCGGCTTCGCCGGTGCGCGCCACGCCGATCGTGCTGCTGCCGCGCCGCCAGCTGGCGCCGTGGACGCAGCTTGCGGCGACCGCACGCGAGGACGAGCCACCGCTGTCGTCGCGCGCGCAGAAGGTGGCCGACACGCTGCGCGAGCATGGCGCAGCGTTCTTCGACGAACTGGCGCGCGACACCCGCCTGCTGCACACCGAGCTGGAGGATGCGCTCGCCGAGCTGGTCGCGCGCGGGCGCGCCACCTGCGACAGCTTCGCCGGCCTGCGCGCGCTGCTGGTGCCGCAGGCGAAGCGGCCGCACGCATTCGGCCGGCGCAGCCGGCGCGCGGCGCTGTTCGGCATCGAGGATGCGGGACGCTGGACGTTGACGCGCAGGCCATCCGTGGAAGGCAAGCGTGATGCGGATGCCGTCGAACACGTCGCGCGCACCTTGCTGCGACGTTACGGCATGGTGTGCTGGCGGTTGATCGAGCGCGAGGCGCCCTGGCTGCCGCCGTGGCGCGAACTGCTGCGCGTGTACCACCGGCTGGAGGCGCGCGGCGAGATCCGCGGCGGACGCTTCGTCGCCGGGTTGTCGGGCGAGCAGTTCGCGCTGCCCGAAGCGGTCGCGGCGCTGCGCCAGGTGCGCAAGCGCACGCCGGATGGCGAGCGGGTCGCGGTGTCCGCGCTGGACCCGCTCAACCTCGTCGGCACGGTCGTCGCCGGCGCGAAGGTGCCGCGCCAGCTCGGTGCGCGCGTGCTGTATCGCGACGGCGTGCCGTTGGCGTCGCTGGTGGGCGGCGAGGTGCAGTGGCTGGCGGAGCTGCCTGACGAGGAACAGCGGCGCGTCCGCAGGGTGCTGTTGCGCGAGCCGGAGTCGGCGTTCGCGTTCGATGCCGCAGGGGCCGCCGCAACAACGCCCCACGCAGGAGCGACGTAAATCGCGACGTGACACCCGGCCGCGGTTCGCTTCGCTCCTCTGATGGCATTTGATGGCATTTCCGAAGACGCGCGGCGGGCATGACTTGCATATGGCGTCACTTGCATATGGCGTCGCGCGCCTCGCCATCCGGCTGCCTTCACCCGACGCATCCGAAGATGCGCCATGGCCACGCGCAAGACACCCACGCGCCCGCCGGCGAAGCGCTCCCCGCGCTCAGGCGCCAGCCCGCCCAGGCGTCCGCGCACGGTCCCCGACGGCAGCGCGCCCGAGCCGGTCGACGACAGCCTTGCCGCGCTGCGCGACGCGGCGGCCGGGTGCAAGCGCTGCCCGCTGTGGAAACCGGCGACGCAGACGGTGTTCGGCGAGGGGCCGGCGAAGGCGCGCGTACTCGTGGTCGGCGAACAGCCGGGCGACCAGGAGGATCTCGCCGGCCGGCCTTTCGTCGGCCCGGCCGGGCAGATGTTCGACCGCGCGCTGGAGGAACTGGGCATCGACCGCAGCCGCTTCTACGTCACCAACGCGGTCAAGCATTTCAAGTTCGAGCGGCGCGGCAAGGTGCGCCTGCACCGCAGCCCGAATCCCGCCGAGCAGGCCGCGTGCCGCATCTGGCTGGAAGGGGAACTGTCGCGGATCAAGCCCGACATCGTCGTCTGCCTCGGCGCGATCGCGGCCCGGAACGTCCTCGGTTCGAAGTTCCGGCTGATGGCGCAACGCGGCACCTGGCAGGCGCTGCCCGACGGCACGCGCGCGTTCGCGACCGTGCATCCGTCCTTCATCCTGCGCCAGCGCGACGCGACGTCCCGCCATGCGGCCTACCGCGGCTTCGTCGCCGACCTGGCGCTGCTGCTCGACGCCTGACGCGCCGCCGCGGTGCGCGTGTATCCCGTCAAGGCCGGTTCGCGCCGGTGCGGCTCACAGCAGCCACCGCGAGCGCCGCGATTCAAGCATTAGGTGAACGCGGCGACCAGGAGCAGCACGAACCCCAGCACGGCCAGCAGTGCGTGGACCACGACCAGCCAGGACGGCAGCAGCCGCTGCTTCCACTGATAGGCCAGCGCCATCAGCACGCCGCCGGCCGCCGCCACCAGGAACAGGACGAGCGCGGCCTTCGCCGTGCCCGGCACCGCCGCGGTCGCCACCGCGTAGGCGAGCAGGGTGGCGCCGGCGCCGGCGGCGAAACCGTGCACCATCGACAGCCACACCGGCGGGTTGCGCTGGCCGGCAAACCGTATTCCCGCCATGGTGAGACCGCCCAGCGCAGTGAGCACGAACAGCCACACCGACGTGCGCAGCATGAGCATGGCGTCCATGGCGGCCTCCGCTCGCGTTTTCCGGGCCGACCTTAGGCCCGGCGCGGTGAGAGGAGCGTCAAGCGGCCGCGTGCGTGCCGGTGGGTGGAGCGGTCAGGCCGCGGGCTGCGCCTGTTCGGCGGTGACCGCCACCGCGTGCAGCACCGCGGCGATCTTCAGCGCGCTCTGCACGCCCTGCGCGCTGACCCCGTGTTCGCGCACGGTGCGCTCGTGGGAATCGAGGCAGGCGCCGCAACCGTTGATCGCCGACACCGCCAGCGAGCACAGCTCGAAGGTCACCTTGTCCAGGCCCGGGTTGGCGAGGATGTTCATGCGCAGGCCCGCGCGCATCGTGCCGTACTCGTCGTTGTGGATGAGGTGCGTGGCGCGGTAGTAGATGTTGTTCATCGCCATGATCGCGGCGGCGGCGCGCGCGCCGTTCATCTCGTCGGCGGAGAGCTGCTCGGCGGCGAAGGCCTTGATCGCCTCGACCAGCGGCGCATGACGGCCGGCGATCGCGGAGGCGAAGGCGACGGCACGCAACTGCCTGCCGTCGAGGCCGGCGGCGCCCGTTTCGCTCAGCACCGAGTCGAGGTTGAGCTTGAGGTCCTTGGCATAGTCGGGCAGGGCGTTGCGCAGATCGGTGAGGCTCATGGGACGTCTCCAGGCGGATGTCGTTCCGGGTTCCGGGCGACAGGCATGTGTGGCCGCACGCGAACCACCCTGCGTGCGTGGGTTGCTGCAACAACAAAGGCGGCCGAAGCCGCCTTTGCGCCGCGCGGCGGAGAGTGCCGGGGAGGGGCGGCCGCGCGGAAAACCGGGCCGTGGCGCCCGGAAGCAGGCGCCACGGCGTCAGTCAGGCTCAGGCGACCTTGAGCGTTTCCTCGCCCTTGTGCCAGTTGCACGGGCACAGCTCGTCGGTCTGCAGCGCGTCGAGCACGCGCAGCACTTCCTCGGGGTTGCGGCCGACGCTGCCGGCAGTGACGTAGACGAACTGGATCACGCCGTCCGGATCGACGATGAAGGTCGCGCGCTGCGCCACGCCGTCCTCGCCGAGGATGCCGAGCGCGGAGGTCAGCTCGCGCTTGATGTCGGCCAGCATCGGGAACGGCAGCGCGTTGAGGTCCTTGTGGTGCGTACGCCAGGCGTGGTGCACGAACTCGCTGTCGGTGGAGCCGGTCAGCACCTGCGCGTCGCGGTCCTTGAAGGCTTCGTTGAGCTTGGCGAAGCCGGTGATCTCGGTCGGGCAGACGAAGGTGAAGTCCTTCGGGTAGAAGAACACCACCAGCCACTTGCCCTTGTAGGTGTTGTTGTCGATGTCGACGAACGCATTGGAAAGGTCGTTCGACACGGTGGCCTTCAGGTGGAAGGCGGGGAACTTCTGGCCGACGGTGAGCATCGTTTTCGACTCCTGTCTGGGGATGGGGGAGGGCGGAGGCCCGAGGCAACGGAAAGGATTGTGCGCGTCGCGGTTTGATCGGGGAAATGAATTGTTCCTATGATGGCGATAGCCATCACCGATGGAGCGCCCGATGAACCTGCGGGACCTGCGATATCTGGTCGCGCTCGCCGATCACAAGCATTTCGGCCGCGCGGCGGAGGCCAGTTTCGTCAGCCAGCCGACGCTGTCGACGCAGATCCGCAAGCTCGAGGACGAGCTCGGCGTGCCGCTGGTCGAGCGTGCGCCACGCCGCGTGATGCTCACGCCGGTGGGGCGCGAGATCGCCGAACGCGCGCGCCGCGTGCTGGCCGAAGTCGGGCAGATGACCGAGCTCGCGCGACGCAGCCAGGATCCCGAGGCCGGCACGGTGCGGCTCGGCCTGTTTCCTACCCTCGCGCCCTACCTGCTGCCGCACGTGCTCCCGCCCATCCGTGCGCGCTTCCCGCGGCTGGAGCTGCTGCTGGTCGAGGAGAAGACCGACCAGATCCTCGCCCGCCTGCGCGACGGCCGCCTCGACGCCGGCCTGCTCGCGCTGCCGCTGCACGACGACCAGCTGCACGCCGAGCCCTTGTTCGAGGAGCCCTTCGTGCTGGCGGTGCCGGGGTCGCATCCGTTCGCGCGCCGCGAAAAGCCGCTCGACCTGCGCGACCTCGATGACCAGCACCTGCTGCTGCTGGAGGAAGGCCATTGCCTGCGCGACCAGGCGCTGGACGTGTGCCGCGCCGCCGGCGCCAGCGAACGCGACGGCTTCCGCGCCACCAGCCTGGAGACGTTGCGGCAGATGGTCGCGGCGGGCGTGGGCATCACCCTGCTGCCGGCGCTGGCGGTGCAGCCGCCGGTGCCGCCGTCGCCCGACGTGCGCCTGTTGCCCTTCAGGGGCAAGGCGCCGAGCCGCGAGATCGCGATGGTGTGGCGGCGCAGTTCGGCGATGGGCGGATTCCTGATGCAGCTCGCGCAGGAGTTCCGCGCCCTGCCACGCGAACTGCTGCGGCCGATGCCGATCTTGCCCGTCGCTTCCGCACCGAAGAAGCGGACGGCGAAACGCCGATGAGCCAACGTTTCGTCCTGGCACTGCTGGCGCTGGCCCTCGTTGGCTGGTGGTATTCGCCGTTGTCGCCGCGCGTGCCCGCCGTGGCGGCGCATGCAGCGGGCGAAGTCCCGCGCTGCCCGTTGCCGCCGCGGGCGGTGCCAGGCGAGCCGCCGTTGCAGAGCGACGTTCCCGCCGATCTCGCGCCGTTCCGCCTGCGGGTGGCGACGCTCACGCCGCTCGCGGGCTTCAGCGTGGATGCGCGCGTCCTGTCACGCGAGGACTACCACTTCGGCCGCGAGTCGGATCTGTCGCCGACCGATCTTGCGCTGGGCTGGGGTCGCATGCGCGACGACGCCGTGCTCGCCCGGCTCGACGTCTCCCAATCCTCTCGCTGGTACCACTACGCGTGGCGTGGCGAGCCGCCGCTGCCGCTGGACGAGATCGTGCGCTCCAGCGCCAACATGCACATGATCCCGGCGAACGCGCACGTCGCCGCCGCATTGCATCGCGTGCGCAGCAACGGGGGCGTGCGCATCGATGGCTGGCTGGTCGAGGCCGATGCGCCCGATGGCTGGCGCTGGCGCAGTTCGCTCACCCGCGAGGACAGCGGCGGCGGCGCCTGCGAGGTGGTGTACGTGTGCGCGCTCACGCCGCAGTGAGCAGGCGGCGACTGTCGCCGGGCGTGCGCGACGGCGCGCACGGAGGAGCGAAGTGAGCCGCAACGTGTTTCGTCGGGCCCACGTAGGAGCGGCTTATCGCCGCGAACTTCTTGCGTGGTCCAACAACCGAAGAGTTCGCGGCTATAAGCCGCTCCTGCAAAAGATCCGACCGTAGCGGCTCACGCCGCTCCTAACGTCGTTCCTCGGAAGCGTCAGGTGTCCAAGCCGATCGGACAGCTCACGCCGGTCCCACCCAGGCCGCAGTAGCCCATCGGATTCTTCGACAGGTACTGCTGGTGCTCTTCTTCGGCGTAATAGAACGGCGGCGCGGGATAGCGGATTTCGGTGGTGATCGCGCCATGACCGGCGTCGCGCAGGCGTTGCTGGTAGGCATCGCGGCTGGCGAGTGCGGCGGCGTACTGCTCGGGCGTCGTGCAGTAGATCGCCGAGCGGTACTGGGTGCCGGTGTCGTTGCCCTGGCGCATGCCCTGGGTCGGGTCGTGGCTTTCCCAGAAGGCCTGCAGCAACTGGTCGAAGCTTACCGTCGCCGGGTCGTAGACGACCAGCACGGTTTCGGCATGGCCGGTCTGGCCGCTACAGACTTCGCGGTAGTTCGGGTTCGGCGTACGGCCGCCCGAGTAGCCGGCCGCCGTCGTCACCACGCCAGGGAGCGACCAGAACTTGCGCTCCGCGCCCCAGAAGCAGCCCATGCCGAACTGCACCTGCGCGAGGCCGGTGAAGTCGTCGCGCAGCGGACGGCCGTGCACGTGGTGGGTGTTGCGCAGTGGCATTTCCGCCGCGCGACCGGGCAACGCGTCTTCCGCGCGCGGCATGCGTTGCTTGAATGCGCCGATTCCGAACATGGGGAATGCCTCCTGTCCCGTGGAGATGCGGTCGCCGCCGCCCTGCTTCAAGCAGGAGGCCTCCCAGTTACGCGCTGCGCCCGTTCAAGGTTGCACCCTTGACGCTGTGGCAACAGGGGGGCGTTGCGCGCGCGTCAGGCCGAGGAAGATGCCGGCCAGCGACAGGAACAGCCCCAGCAGCCCGAGCGGCCCCAGCCGCGTGCCGAAGAGCAGCGCGTCCCACAGGTAGGCGAGCAGCGGTTGCAGCAGCAGGCACAGGCCGAGCACGCCGGCGGCGAGCTTCGGCATCACCTTGCCGATCACCAGCCAGCCGAACACCTGCGCGACCAGTGCATAGGCCACGAGGGCGCCCCAGTCGTGCGCACCGTGCGGCGCAAGCGGTTCCCCTTCGAATAGTGTCATCGCCAGCAGCAGCGCGGCGCTGAACAGGCACAGCCACCACAACAACGCCTCGTTCGCCGCCTGTGCGCGACGACCTTGCGCGGCGCGGAAGGCGATCAGGAAGCCGGCATACGCCGCCGCGGTGCCGAGCCCGAACGCGACGCCGGCATGGAAGCGCGCGTCGAAGCCCGACCAGCCCGGCGCGAGCAGCAGCGTGAGTCCCGCGATCGCCAGCAGCAGTCCCGCCCACAGCCGCCAGCCGCCGTGTTCGCCGAGCGCGAGCGCGCCGTAGCCGGCGAGCGCGAAGACCTGGAAGTTGCCGAGCAGCGTGGCCAGCCCGACGCCGACATAGAGGATGCTCCGGTGCCACATCCACAGGTCGAGCGCAAAGAACACCGCGGCGACCGCGACCAGCCCGAGCACGCGCGGCGCCGGTCGCCACCCCACGCGGATCGCGGGCCGCGCCAGCGCGAAGAGCAGCAGCAGCGCGGCGAGGCCCATGCGCCAGAACGCCGATGCGGTGGGCCCGACGTGCACCCACTTCACGAACACCGCCGAGGTGCTGATCAGCGCCGCGCCGAGCGCCATCGCGGCCAGCGGGCCGCGTGCTGGATGGTTGCTCATCCGCGCAGCGCGTCGGTGGCGGCGTTGCGCTCGGGCTCGGCGTGCGCGGCGTCGCGCCATTCGCGCATCGCCGGCAATGCCAGCAGCGCGTCGACGTAGGCCTGCGCGACGTTGTCCATCGGGACGCCGTAGCCGACGAAGCGCCATGCCACCGGCGCGTACATCGCGTCCGCGATGCCGAAGTCGCCGCACAGGAAATCGCCGCCCGCGCCGTGCGCGGTACGCAGTTGCCGCCAGACCTGCTGCACGCGGTCGATGTCGCGTTGCGCCGCGTCGTCCCAGCGGTAGTTGTCGGGCGTGCGCCGCACGTTCATCGGCAACTGCGTGCGCAGGGCGGCGAAGCCGGAATGCATCTCCGCCGCCGCGGCGCGCGCCACCGCGCGCGTGCGCAGGTCGTCCGGCCAGCCGCGGCCGTCGAGCCAGCGCTCGTTGGCGTATTCGCAGATGGCGAGCGAATCCCACACGGCCAGGCCATCGTCGTGCAGTGCCGGCACGCGGCGCGTCGGCGACCAGCGGGCGATGTCCTCATGGAACGCGGGCGTGTCGAGCACCAGGCGCTGCTCGTCGAAGGCGACGCCGAAATGGCGCAGCAGCAGCAACGGACGCAGCGACCAGGAGGAGTAGTTCTTGTTGCCGATGACGAGGGTGGGCATGACGGGGCGCGCGGAGTGGGGACGCCATCCTAGCGGGTGGTCCGGGCAGGACCGGAGTGCGTACGGTCATCTTGGCGACTGTTACGCCGTCGCTTCTCCGGATCCTTGCCCCAACCCTCTCCCGGGCGAGAGGGGACTGCACGAGGTGCCCACCGGCGCCTTACGAAAACACCGCCGGCGCCACCTGCACGCAGTTGCGGCCGCCGCGCTTGGCGGCGTACAGCGCCTTGTCGGCCCGTTCGACCGTGGCCGTCGGCGTGTCCTCGCATTCCAGGCGCGAGGCGACGCCGACGCTCACGGTCAGCTGCTCGGTCTGCCCTTCGTACTCCACCCGGCCGTGCTGGACCGCCGCGCGCAGGCGCTCGCCGATTTCCCGCGCCTGCGCGCCGCCGCGACCGGGCAGCAGGACGATGAACTCCTCGCCGCCGTAGCGGCCGAGCAGGTCGCCTTCCTCCAGCGCCCCGCGCAGCGTGGCCGCGATGGCGCGCAGGCAATGGTCGCCGCCCTGGTGGCCGATGCGGTCGTTGATCGCCTTGAAATGGTCGACGTCGATGAACAGCAGGGACAGCGGCTGCGAGCGGCGATGGGCGTCGGTGAAGGCGCGCGCCAGCCATTGGTCGATGCTGCGGCGGTTGAACGCGCCGGTAAGCGCGTCGAGTTCCGCCGAGCAGCGCAACTGGAACGCGGCCAGCGCCTCGTCCGCGTGCAGCACGGCCAGGCGCGAGAATTCACCGGCGAGCGCCAGTTCCTCGGTGCTGAAGCCCTCGCTGCCCGCGCGCTGCAGCAGCAGCACGCCCCAGCCGGGCGCGCGCACCGCCAGCGGTTGCACCGCTTCCATCACCGGCTGCGCATGCAGGGTGCGCGGCTGCTGCAGCGGGAGCCCGGCCTGTGCGAGCCGCCGCAGCGCCAGGCTGCGCGTGGCCACGTCCTCCTGCAGCGCGGTCTTGGCCCGCGCGGGCTCGACCAGCATCAGGTCGTGGCCGTGGTAGCCGTACGCGACGACCGCGGCGGACTGCACCGGCACGTGCGGCAGAAGATGCTCGAGCAGCAGGCGGAAGGCGGTCCACTCGATGTCGGCGGCGGGCAGCGTACGCAGGAGGGTCTGCAGCGCGAGCGTGAGTTCGGCGCGTGCGGCCTCGCGCGCCATGCGGCGCTCGGAATCGATGCGGGCGAGGTGGTCGCGGTCGCGTTGGTCGCGGTATTCGCCGATGCGGCTGATCAGGCCGATCATCAGGACGGCGGCGGTGACCAGCAGCGCGAGCTGGTAGCCCGAGCGCGTCCACAGCGAATCCGGCAGCAGTCCGTGCGAGAGCGCGGCGCGGGCCAGCCCCGCGACGCAGGCGAGCACGCCCAGCAGGAGCAGCGACCAGGCCATCGGCACCCGCCGCTGCGTGGCATCGACCAGCACCACCACCGCGCCCGCCGCCGCGGCCAGCGAGGCCACCGTCACCGCCGGCTGCAGCCATGGCGCCAGGCCCTGCAGGTCGAGCAGGCACACCGCCGCCAGCACGACGAGCAGGACGCTGGCCAGGTCGAACCAGCGCGTGGCCGTGATCCCGCCTTCGCGCAGGTCGGCATAGCGCAACAGCAGTTGCAGGGTGGCCGCGCAGAACAGCAGTTCGAGCGCCCACAGTCCGCCGCCACGCCAGATCGCGAACAGGTCCAGCAGCGGCGTCGCGTACAGGTGGCCGTTGCTGGCCGCGGCCAGCAGCAGCGCGGTGCCGCTGCTGGCGGCGAGCGCGAGGAAGGCGCGTTCGCGCGACGCCGAGTACAGCGAGAGCGCCAGCAGCGCGATCAGGAACAGGCCCGCGTACACCGCGCTGTCGAGCGCGATGCCGCGATACGCCAGGCGCGCCGCGTTCGCTTCGCGCAGCAGGCGCGGGCGCAGCGCGGCGCGCACGTGGCCTTGCGCATGCAGCACGAGGCTGATGTCGCCGCGCCAGGTGGCCGGCAGCGGGAACACGAAGCCGCTCGGCAAGGTGCCCTCGTCGGCGGCGGGATGGAAGAAGTCGCGCCGTGCGCTGCGCCAGCCGGCGCCTTCCAGCCACAGCGCGTCGACCGGATCGCGGTCGAGCCAGAGCACCCAGCGCGTCCCGTCCTGCGCGGGCAGGGTGAACCCAAGCCCCGCCGAGGCGGTCGTCTGCGCTCCGCCGGCGAGCAGCAGCGCCTCGTCGTCGCGGCCCAGATGCGATCCGGGTTCGGCCTGGACGACCAGCGGCGCCGGCTCCGCGACCGGCCGGGTGGCCGCCAGCACGCCCATGGTGAACAGCACCAGCAGCCAGGCCAGGCCCGCCGCGGCAAGGTGCTCGTGGGCACGGTCGGGCGGGCGCATGTCAGGCCCCGATCACTCCGGCCGGCCAGGGTGTGTCGCGTTCGCGCGGTTCGCCGGCCACCAGCGGCAGGCTGCGTACCAGCGCGTCGGCTTCCGGCCAGGCCGCGTCCGGCACGCAGACCGCGAGCAGCCCGCAGGCAGGCAGTTCGCCAACCCCGCCCAGCAGCGCCTCGCCGCGCACGAACGCGGGGATGCCCGCGTCCTCGAGCGCGTGGCGCACCAGGTGCGCGTCGATCAGGTTCGTCGCTTCGTAGACGACCCGCATGGTCCTTCCCCCTGTCTTCCGGAAATCGGCTCGCAAGTTGCGTGCCAAAAAAGCGATTCCGGTGCCGCCGGCGGGGCCTCGGCTACACTGGCGGCTTGTCTTTTCGCCGCCCCGCAGCCGTGTCGCACCCCGCCGAATCCCTGGCTTCCACAGACTCCCAGACCGTCGCCCCGGCCGATACCCCGGTCCGGAACGACTTCATCCGCCAGATCGTCCGCGAAGACCTCGCCGCGGGCAAGCATGCGGCCGTCCGCACCCGCTTCCCGCCCGAGCCCAACGGCTATCTGCACATCGGCCACGCCAAGGCGATCTGCCTGGACTTCGGCGTCGCCGCCGAGTTCGGCGGCTGGTGCAACCTGCGCCTGGACGACACCAACCCGGCGAAGGAAGACCCGGAGTACGTGCGCGCGATCCAGGACGACGTGCACTGGCTCGGCTTCGACTGGCATGCGTTGCGCCATGCGTCCGACTACTTCGAGGTGTTCCACCTCGCCGCCGAGCAGCTGATCCGGCAGGGCGATGCCTTCGTGTGCGACCTCACCGCCGAGCAGGTGCGCGAATACCGCGGCACGCTGACCGAGCCGGGCCGCAACTCGCCCTGGCGCGACCGCGGCGTCGAGGAGAACCTCGACCTGTTCCGCCGCATGCGCGCCGGCGAGTTCGCCGACGGCGCACGCACGCTGCGCGCGAAGATCGACATGGCCAGCGGCAACATCAACCTGCGCGACCCGGCGCTGTACCGCATCAAGCACGTCGAGCACCAGAACACCGGCGACGCGTGGCCGATCTACCCGATGTACGACTTCGCGCACTCGCTCAGCGACGCGGTCGAGGGCATCACGCATTCGCTGTGCACGCTGGAGTTCGAGGACCACCGGCCGCTGTACGACTGGTGCGTGGACAAGGTCGACCTCGCGCACCGGCCGGAGCTGCTCGCGCCGCTGCGCGCGAAGGGCATCACCGATCCCGCCGCGAAGCCGCGCCAGATCGAATTCTCGCGCCTGAACTTCAACTTCCTCGTCATGAGCAAGCGCAAGCTCATGGCGCTGGTGCAGGAAGGCCTGGTCGACGGTTGGGACGACCCGCGCATGCCGACCCTGCAGGGCATCCGCCGTCGCGGCTATACGCCCTCGGCGCTGCGCCTGATGGTCGACCGCGTCGGCATCAGCAAGCAGAACTCGCTGCTCGACATTTCCATCCTCGAAGGCGCGCTGCGCGACGACCTCGACGCGCACGCGCCGCGGCGGATGGCGGTGATCGACCCATTGAAGCTGACCATCACCAACCTGCCGGACGCGCACGAAGAACAGCTTGCCTTCGCCAATCATCCGAAGGACGAGGCGGCGGGCACGCGCGAGGTCGCCTTCTCCAACACGTTGTGGATCGAGCGCGAGGACTTCGAGGAAGTGCCGCCGAAGGGGTTCAAGCGCCTCACGGTGGGGGGCGACGTGCGCCTGCGCGGGGCTGGCATCGTGCGCTGCGACGAGGTCGTCAAGGACGCCGACGGTCGCGTGGCGGAGGTGCGCTGCACGCTCGATCCCGAATCGCGTCCCGGCATGGAAGGCGCCAACCGCAAGGTCAAGGGCACCATCCACTGGGTCAGCGCGCGCCACGCGGTGCCGGCGGAGATCCGCCTGTACGACAGGCTGTTCACCGTCGCCGATCCGGACAATGAGGAGAGCAGCGGCAAGACCTACAAGGATTACCTCAATTCCGAATCGCGGCGTGTCGTGCGCGGCTACGTCGAAGCCGCCGCCGCGCAGGCCGCGCCCGAGCAGTCGTTCCAGTTCGAGCGCCTCGGCTACTTCGTCGCCGACCGCTACGACCATCGGCCCGACGCGCCGGTGTTCAACCGCAGCGTCTCGCTGCGCGACACCTGGGCACAGAAGGCCTGAGCCGGTGGCGGGTTTCCTGCCGCCGTTGCAGCTGCACCTGACGCTGCCGGTCTGGGTGCACGAGCTGCAGCTCGCGCCGGCCTATCCGGGCGACGAGGCGAAGGTCGCGCTGGCGATCGAGCTGGCACGGCGGAATGTCGAGGCGCGCACTGGCGGTCCGTTCGGCGCGGTCGTCTTCAACGCCGATGATCGGGTGATCGCGATCGGCGTGAACCGGGTGCTGGAGCAGAGCTGCTCGGTGGCGCACGCGGAGATGATGGCCTACATGCTCGCGCAGCAGCGCCTGCAGCGTTCACGCCTCAACGAGGACGGCGGCCCGGTCACGCTGGCGACGTCGGCGCAGCCCTGCTGCCAGTGTTACGGGGCCACCTTCTGGGCGGGTATCGACCGCCTGCTGGTCGGCGCACGCAGCGAAGACGTGATGTCGCTGACCGAATTCGACGAGGGCCCGCTGCCGGCCGACTGGGCCGGCGAACTCGCGCGCCGCGGCATCGCCGTCGTGCGCGACCTGCATCGCGAGGACGCGCGCGCGGTGCTGCGCGCCTACGGCGAGCAGGGCGGCGTCTTCTACTGATGGCGTGCGTCCGCCTGGCATGAGCGACGGCCTGCTCTGCTACTGCCGCGCGGGCTTCGAGCCGGACCTTGCCGCGGAGCTGCAGGAGCGCGCCGCGCTCGCCGGGCTTCCGGCGTATGCGCGCACCGAGCGCAACAGCGGCTACGTGCTGCTGCAGGGCGCCGACGGCGATGCGCTGTCACGCTCGCTGCCCTGGCGCGAACTGGTGTTCGCACGGCAGAAGCTGGTGCTGCTGGCCGAGTTGCGCGGTCTCGATCCGACGGATCGCATCGCGCCGATGCTGGATGCGTTGGCGCATGCCCGCGTCCCGGGGCAGGCGCCGGCCTACGGCACGCTGTGGGTCGAGCATCCGGACTCCGATGCCGGCAAGCCGCTCGCCGGCCTCGCGCGCAGCTTCGGCAACGCGCTGCGACCGGCGCTGCGCAAGGCCGGCCTGCTCGCCGGGGGCGAGGACGCGCGGTTGCCGCGCCTGCACGTCGTGTTCCTTGCCGGCGACCACGCACTGCTCGCGCGCAGCGAGCCCGCCGACGGCGCGCCGTGGCCGCTCGGCATTCCGCGCCTGAAGCTGCTGGCCGAAGCGCCGTCGCGCTCCGCGCTGAAACTCGAGGAAGCGCTGCTCGCGTTGCCGGATGCCGACGAGCGCGCGCGCCTGCTGCAACCGGGCATGCGCGCGGCCGACCTCGGCGCCGCGCCCGGCGGCTGGACCTGGGTACTGGTGCGCCACGGCCTGCACGTCACCGCGGTCGACAACGGACCGCTGCGCGAACACGTGCTCGCCACCGGGCAGGTCGAACACCTGCGCGCCGACGGGTTCCACTGGCAGCCGCCGCGCCCGCTCGACTGGATGGTGTGCGACATGGTCGAGCAGCCGCGCCGCGTGGCTTCGCGCATGGCGACCTGGCTGCGCGAAGGCTGGTGCCGGCAGGCGATCTTCAATCTCAAGCTGCCGATGAAGAAGCGCTGGCTGGAGACGCAGTTGTGCCTGCAGCGCTTCGTCGACGAGGCGGAGGTGCCGCTGCGCGTGCGTGCGCGGCAGCTGTACCACGACCGCGAGGAGATCACCGTCCTCGCCGTTCCCCGCGCCTGAAAAAAAACCGCCGGCGCATGGCCGGCGGAAAGGTCGTGCTACGACGGGAAGCGGTTACTGGAGCGAGGACTGCACCTTCTGCGCCATGTCGAGGTGCTTGTGCAGCTTCGGCAGCGCCGCGGTGGCGAGCTGCTTGGCCTTGTCCGTGCTCGCGTTCCTGGACGCGTTCTCGAACATCGAGATGTCCTTCTGGTGGTCGCTGACGAGCATGTCGACATAGGCCTTGTCGAGGTCCTTGCCGGTCTTGCCGGTCAGCGAGGAGAGGTCGGGCGAGGTCGGTGCGGATGCATGCGCGCCGGCCGCGGCCTTGACCTTGTCGTCGAGCGCGGAGTGGTCGGCGATCACCGCCTTGGCCAGCGCCTTCACCTCCGCGTTGCTGCTCTTCTCGGCCAGCCTGGAAGCATCGATCTCCTTCTGCCCGCCGTTGATCGCCTCGCGGTAGAAGTCGGTGTCGGTGATCGGGCCACTGCTCATTTCATTGGCCATCGCGCTGGCGTCGGCACTGGTGGTGGCCGGCGTCGCGCCGCCCGAGCTGCTCATGCTGCCCGTGGTGGTGCCGGCGGCGGTGTTGCCCATCGTGGTGCCGGCGCTCGTACCGCTGGTGTTGGCCATCGCGGTGTTGTCGCTGGTGGTGGCGGTGGCGCCGCCGGGCTGCGTGGCCGCGCTGGCGTAGGGCGCGGTGCTCGTCGCAGCCGGCGCCGTGGCGGCGGTGTTCTCGTTCTCGTGCTTGGCGCAGGCCGCCAGCGTGGTGGCGAGCAGCAACGCGGTGGCGAGCGGTGCGATGCGGAATGTCGTGCGTTGGGTGATGGTCATGGCGTATCTCCTGCACGCGTTGCGTGCGCGATGGAAGGGATGCGGTCAGACGTTCGGGCCGCGCGAACTGCCGGTACTGCCGGTACTGCCGGTATGCGGGGAGCTGGCGCCCGCGCTGCTTCCCGGCGTGCTGCTTCCCGACGTGCCGCTGCCGGTCGTGCCGCCGTATTGCGTGGAACCGGAACTCGCGCCCAGGCTGCCGCCCGATGCGCCGGTGCTGCCGTGGCTGCCCTGCGACGTGGTGGAACCCGTGCTGCTGCCCTGGGCGTGATGCGCCTTGCCGGCGTGCTGCGATGGCGCATGCGGCACCACCTGGATCATGTTGTGCACGTCGCGCACGCCGCTGCAGCCGTCGGCGATGTCCTCGGCGCGATGCTTCATCCAGCGTTCGTCGACCGAGCCCGAGAGGGTCGCCACGCCGTTGCTGACTTCGACCGAGATGCCGCTGGCATCGATGTCGTGGGCGTCGGTGAGGCGCTCGTTGAGGTCTTCGCGGATGCGTTCGTCCGATCGCGTGTAGTTGCGTGGCCCGACGCCGCGGTAGCTGCGGCCGAGCTGGCCCGGCTGCGAACCCTGCAGGCCCGCCTGCGTGCCGTAGCCCTGCGTGCGGTCATCGTGTTCGTGCGACTCGTAGCCACGTTCGCCGTAGCCTTGGCCGGCGCTGCCGCGGGTGCGCCAGTCCTGTCGGCCGCTACTGCGGTGCTGGCCGTAGCCTTCACGGCCGTGCTGGCCTTCGCGCGCCGACGCACCGTCCGGGCTGCCGCCGCCGTAGCGGTTGTCCATGCCACGGTTGTAGTTGTAACCGCTGTAGCCTTCGCCTTCGTCGAGCCAGTCGCGGTCGGACTGGAATTCGCCGCGATAGCGGCTGCCCGCGCTGTAGGGCGCACCGGCGCCGTAGCCGGGCGCGCCGTAGCCGACGCCGCCCGCACCGGCGGCGCCATACCCGTAACCGGCACCGCCGTAGCGACCGCCGGA
The DNA here is from genome assembly GCA_013362405.1 of Lysobacter sp. Lineage (GTDB taxonomy): Bacteria > Pseudomonadota > Gammaproteobacteria > Xanthomonadales > Xanthomonadaceae > JABFWF01. Next base: position 38,513 of record JABFWF010000081.1, read on the forward strand.
ACCGACGTCGCTCGAGTATTCGCTCTCGCGCCCACCGCGCCAGTCGGTCCCGCCGCCCTGCTGGTCGCGGCTGGCCATCCGGTCGTAACCGCCGCCGCTGTAATCGCTCTGGATGTCGCGGTCGCTGCGGCCTCCGTGGCGGCGGTAGCGATCGCGCTCCTGCCAGTCCCCATGCGAGGACGCGTACGGCGAGTACTGGCTGCGGGTGCGATCCCCGATATCGCGTTCGTCGCGGGAGCGGTCGTTCATGTCGTTTCTCCTCTCGTCGATCCAATCCAGGGCGGAATGCGCCCAGCGGGAGCCCATCCGCAGCATGTCGCGCGCGGCAGCCTTGATGTCGTGGGCAGTGAAGGCAGCGGGGTTTTCGTCCTGCACGGTCGTGTCCTCGTCTCTGTGACGGCCGTAAGGAGAAGGCGCAAGAGTCGTGCCAGCGGCAACGGTGGACCGTCCCGCGCCGCCGGTGCGCCATGGCGCGTCGCAGCGGGACGTTTTTTCACGCGACGGAAACTGTTTCCGCCGCACGCCATGAAGCGGCGGCATGAAATTCTTTCACCGTCGGAAAAAACCGGCGCGTAGCGCGGGCAGCGGCCCATCGACGGCCGTCGTCGCGCACATGGCACGAAGGTTGCTCCGCTTCCTCCTGCCCGGTAGCCGGACGCCGGCCGAGGAGGAGCCATGCATGCTGCCGATGCCTGGAATGCCCCTGCCGTCGTCATCGACGTCGACGCCGGGCACGCGTGCTGGCGGCAGCTTGGGGACTCGCCCAGCGACCTCGTCTTCCTGTTCCAGGAGTGGGAACCGGCGGTGCGCGTCGGCATCCACGCGTTCATCGCCTATCCGGACCGCGACTTCGACAGCATCGAGCCCGCGATCGTCGCCGCCTACCAGCGCGTGCGCGGCCCTTCGCGCATCCCGTGGAGCCGCGCTGCGCCCGCCGCGCGCCGGGTCTGGCAGAAGCTGCACGACGAGCAGGGGTGGGCGGAAGCCTGAGCTTCAGTCCGGCGCGCGCTGCCGCAGCCGCGCGAGCTGGTTGTGGATGGTGCGCGGGCTCACCCCGAGCGCCGCCGCGGTCGCGCGCTTGTCGCCATCGAAATGCGCCAGCGTGCGCAGCAGCATGGCCTTCTCCATTTCCGCATAGCTCATGCCCACGCGGAACACGAACTCGTCCCCGCGCGCGGCGGGCACGCTGCCGGCGCCGCGCTGCGGGTACAGCGACACCGCGTCGCCCTCGGCGACGAGGTAGGCGCGCGCGATGGCGCTGCGCAGCTCGCGCACGTTGCCGGGCCACGCGTGCTCGCGCAGGGCCTGTGCGCAGCGCGCGTCGAGAAGGCGCCCGGTGCCGTGCTCGGCGTTGAGCTGGTCGAGGAACGCGTTGGCGAGCAGGACCGTGTCGTCGCCGCGCTCGCGCAGCGGCGGCAGCGCGATCTCGTAGCCCGCGAGGCGGTAGTACAGATCCTCGCGCAGCTGGCCGTCGGCGATGGCCGCGCGCGGATCGCGATTGGTGGCGGCGACCACGCGCACGGCCACCGCGATCTCCGCGTGGCCACCGACGCGCGTGACCAGGCCGGATTCCAGCACGCGCAGCAGGTACACCTGCATCTGCGGCGGCATCTCGGCGATCTCGTCGAGGAACAGCGTGCCGTGCTCGGCCTGCTCGAAGACGCCGATGTGGCGCGTGTTGGCGCCGGTGAAGCTGCCGCGCTCGTGGCCGAACAGCTGGCTGGCGAGCAGGTCCGGCGCGATGGCGCCGCAGTTGACCGCGACGAACGGCCCGCGCCGGCCGCTTGCGCGATGGATCGCGCGCGCGGCGATCTCCTTGCCGGTCCCCGTCTCGCCGGTGAGCAGCACCGGCACGCTGGTCGGCGCGATCTTCGCGATCTCCCGCCGCAGGCGCTGGATGGCGCGGCTTTCGCCGACGATGCCGAACTGTGGATCGCCGAGCGGCGCGCGCCGCGAGACGCGGATCGACACCTCGCGCAGCAGCTGCTCGAGCTTGTCCTGGCCGAGCGGCTTGCTGAGGTAGTCGGACGCCGGGAGCGGCGGGGCGGGAGGGGCATCGTCCGCGGGTTCGCCGGTGAGGAACACCACCTTGCCGTAGTCGTCCAGCGCGCATTTCTGGATGACGTCGAAGCCCGAGCCGTCCGGCAGCGACACGTCCAGCAGGCTGAGGTCGCGCGGCATGCCGGCGTAGCGCTCGGACTCGGCGACCGAATGCGCGACATGGGTAGCGAAGCCGCGGCTGCGGGCGAAGTCCGCCGCTTCCGCGGCGAAGGCGCGATCGTTGTCGACGATCACCAGGACCGGTTCGTGCATGCCGGTGTTTATAGGGCAGCCGGCACTCGCATCCGGTGAAGGAAACCGCACCAAATCGCTGAATTCCCGGGAAAATCCCGTTCACCATGATGACCGCGCGCCTGTCCGCCCGGCGCCTGTCACGCGCCGGCGACGTGCGCCTTCGCAAGGTGCCGCATTCAGTCGGGGTGGAGACGGGGATGGGCGCAGCGAGCGAACGCGCGGCGGTGGTGCTGCTCGCGGCCTGCGCATGCGCCGCGCACGCACAGCCGCCTGCGCCCGCAACGCTGCCCGGCGTGATCGTGACCGCCGCGCGCGCATCGCAGGGAACGCCGGCGGCGGTCGATCGCATCGACGCGGACGCGGTGCCGGCACGCAGCGGTCGCAGCGTGTCGGAACTGCTGCGGCGGGTGCCCGGCGTCGTCGCGCACGATCGGCAGAACCTGGCCCAGGACCTGCAGCTCGGCATGCGCGGCTTCGGCGCGCGCAGCGCGTTCGGCGTGCGCGGCGTGCAGCTGTTCGTCGACGGCATCCCGGCGACGATGCCGGACGGGCAGGGCCAGCTCTCGCACGTGCCGCTCGGCGCGCTGCAACGGGTGGACGTGCTGCGCGGCCCGTTCTCCGCGCTGTACGGCAATGCGGCCGGTGGCGTGCTCGAATTCTGGAGCAGGGACCCGCCGGCGCGACCCGCCTTCGGCATCCGCGCGGGTGGTGGCACGGATGACGGCGCGCGCGCGTCGCTGTGGTGGGGCGCACCGTGGGATGGCGACGGCAGCGGTGGTTACCGCCTCGATGGCGAGCACTACGACACCGCCGGCTACCGCACGCACGGCCGCGCCCGGCGCGACGTCGCCCAGGCCCGCCTGCTGTGGGATGGCGCCGACGGCACGCGTGTCGCGCTCACCGCCAATGGGCTCGACCTCGTCGCGCAGGATCCGCAAGGGCTCACCCTCGCGCAGGCGCAGGCAACGCCGCGCGCAGCCAGCGCCGGTGCGCTCGCGTTCGACACCCGCAAGCGCGTGCGCCAGCAGCAGCTCGGCCTGCGCGTCGAACATCCGCTCGGCGACGGCGATGCATGGACGGTCAGCGTGTGGACCGGCCACCGCGCGACCTTCCAGATGCTGTCGGTCCCGGTCGCGGCGCAGGCTGCGCCCGGCAGCGGTGGCGGCGCGGTCGACCTGGACCGCGATTACGGCGGCGTCGACGCACGCTGGCGGCATCGCCTGGCGGACGGCGCGCGGCCGCTCGACCTCACGGTCGGCGCGCAGTGGCAGCGCAGCAGCGAGCATCGGCGCGGCTACGAGAATTTCGCCGGCGGCCGGCTCGGCGTGGTCGGCGCGCTGCGGCGCGACGAACAGGACGGCGTCGACGACCACGACCTGTATGCCGAGGTGCGATGGCGCTTCGCGCCCCGCTGGAACGCGACGCTCGGCGTGCGCCGCAGCGTGGTGGCGTTCCACTCCGACGATGCCTATGTCGCACCCGGCAATCCCGACGACAGCGGACGGTTGCATTACGCACGGACGACACCGGTGTTCGGATTGCTGTACGCACCGGACGACGGAATGGAATTGTTCGCAAACGCCGGGCGTGGCTTCGAGACGCCGACGTTCTCCGAGCTCGCCTATCGCAACGACGGCGGCAGCGGACTGAACACCACGCTGCGCCCGGCGCGCAGCCGCAGCGCCGAGCTCGGCCTGCGCGCGCACCGCGGTGGCCACGCGCTGGAGTTCGTCGCCTTCGCCAGCCGCACCGACGACGAACTGGTGGTCGCGAGCAGCATCGGCGGACGCAGCACGTACGCGAACGCGACGCGCAGCGCGCGCGACGGTTGGGAACTGTCGGTGGACGGGCCGCTGGCGCCGCGCTGGCGCTATGCGGTCGCGCTCACCCGGCTCGATGCCCGCTACACGCGCGCCTTCGCGACTTGTCGCGCGCCGCCGTGCGCGGCGCCGGACACGCCCATCGCCGCCGGCAGCCACATTCCCGCCACCGCCGATGCGGCATGGGCGGAACTGCGCTGGTCGCCGGATGGCGACGTCGATGTCTTCCTGCAGGGCGATGCGACCGCGCGCCTGTACGCGGACGACGCGAACACCGAGTGGGCGCCCGGCCACGCCACCTTGGATCTCGGCGTCGAACGGCATTGGCGCGTCGGCGGGCGCCGGCTCACCGCCTTCGTGCGCATCGACAACCTGCTGGACCGGCGCGCGATCGGTTCGGTCATCGTCGACGAGGCCAACGGCCGCTATTTCGAGCCGGCGCCCGGGCGTGGCGGCTGGATCGGACTGGCGCTGGAGCCGGCGCACCCGTGATCGCTCCTTCACCCAGCGCCGCCTAGGCTCGCCCGACGGAGGGCAGGCTGATGCAGGTCAACTCGCGCAGCGCGGCGTGGAAGCAGGGCGTCGCCGTCGTGGTGGTGGCCGCCGCGAGCGTGATCGCGCTGCTGTACCGCATGCATGCACCCTTCGACCGGGATACGCTCGACATCCAGGTCGAGGCGCTGCACTCGCACGCGGCAGAGGCGGGCCTGCTGGTGCGCGAAGCCCGCGCCGACCGGCTGGCGCCGGGTTTCGTCGCCGGGCACGCGCGGCAGCTGGCGGAGAACGTGCGGCGTGCGCAGGAGGCGCTGTCCGCCACGCCCGCGCAGGTGCGGTTCGCGTCACTGCAGGCCAGCGCGCAGGCGCTCGGTGCGGTCTTGCATGCGCGGTTGCAGGCATTGGCGCTGGACGGCCGCGCGCCGCGGACGCGCGCGTTCGGCTTCGACGACATTGCGCAGCGGTTCGACGCGCTGCACCAGCGACTCGCGCCGGGCGGGTGACGTGTCCAGGTGGCTGGAACTCTTCCTCGGCATCCTCACCGCGATGGGCGGCTTCGTCGAGATCGGCGAGCTCACCTTCATGATGAACGCCGGCAGCAAGTTCGATTACCGCCTGCTGTGGGTGGTGTTGCTCGGCGTCGTCGGCATCATCGTCTATGGCGAGATCGCCGGCCGCATCGCCTGCGTGCGCGGGCAGGGCGTGTTCAACGTGATCCGCGAACGCGCCGGCGCGCGGCTCGGCCTGCTCACCGTGGTGTCGTCGCTGCTGGTGTGCCTGCTCACCTGCGCGGCGGAGATCGGCGCGATCGCGCTGCTGTGGCAGCTGCTTTCCGGCTGGCCATACCGCGGCCTGGTGCTGCTCGCGCTCGCCTTCCTGCTGCTGGTGATCTGGTGGTTCCCGTTCAAGTGGATCGAGCGCGTGTTCGGCCTGTTCGGCCTGCTGATGACGGTGTTCGTGGTGGTGGCCTGGCGGATGCAGCCGGACTGGGGCGAGGTGGCTTTGGGGCTGGTGCCGACGCTGCCCCCCGACAAGCCGCTGCTTTACGCGTATTACGCGGTCGCGCTGCTCAGCGCGGTGATGCTGCCGTACGAAACGTACTTCTACGGCGCCGGAGCGGTCGAGGACCACTGGACGCCGCACGACATCCGGCTCAATCGCGGCATCGTGATCGTCGGTTTCGCGCTCGGCGGACTGCTCGCGGCGGCGCTGCTGGCGATCGGCAAGCTGTACCTCGGGCCGCTGCAGGTCGAGGCCGGCCTGCCCGGCACCGCCGCCATGAGCGCGGCCACGCGGCTCGGGCGCGCCGGGCTGTGGCTGGCGCTGGCCGGCATGTTCTTCGCGTTCGCCGGCGCGGCGATCGAGACGGCGATGTCCGCGGCGTACGGCCTCGCGCAGTTCTTCGGCTGGCCATGGGGCAAGTTCCGCGCGCCGCGCAAGGCGCCGCGCTTCGTGCTGGCGTGGGTGCTGGTGCTGGTGGCCGCGACGCTGGTGATCCTCACCGGCCTGGATCCGATCAAGGTGGTCGAGTATTCGATCGTGTTCTCGGTGGTGATCCTGCCGCTGAGCTACTTCCCGATGATGGCGATCTCGCGCGACCGCGACATCATGGGCGCGCACGTCAACGGCGCGCTGGTCAACGTGCTCGGGTGGGGCTACTTCGTGCTGATCTCCGTCGCGGCCGTCGCCGCGATCCCGCTGCTGGTGCTCACGCACGGAGGCGAGGGATGAGCCGGTGGGAGCGCAAGCCCGAGTTCACCGACCTGTGCCGGCAGGTGCTCGACCATGCGGTGCTCGACACCGACGACTGGCCCTGCGGCGTGGTCGACGACCTCGAGCTGGACGGCGCACCCGGCCAGCCGCTGCGCGTGACCGCGCTGCTGGTCGGGCCGGGTGCGTGGGTGCCACGGTTGCCGCCGCTGTTCTCGCGACTGCTGCCGCATGTCGTCGGCACCCGCTGCGTGCGGGTGCCATGGAGCGAGGTGTGCGTGGTCGGCGAGCATGTCCGCCTGCGCGCACGCGCGGCCGAGCTCGGTCTCGGCACGATCGACCGTAGGCTCGGGCTGGCGATCGCGAAGCTGCCGGGCAGCGACAGGAGTGCGCCATGACGCCGCGTCGCCTGACCCAGCTGCAGGACCTGCCCGTCGTCGCCGAGGACGGCCGCAGGCTCGGCCGCGTGTTCGAGATGCGCAGTCCCGGCGCGGCGGAAACCGAGCCCACGCGCGATGCGCGCCTCGTCGATTGCCTGCTGTGCGGCCGGCGCGGGCTGTTCGAGCGGCTGGGCTGGAAGCAGCCCCATCCGCGCGCGGTTCCCTGGAGTGCCGTGATCGAGGTCGGCGAGCGCCAGTTGCGCGTGCGCGGCCGCGCCGACGACTACGAGACGCTGGAGGGCCCATGAGCCGCGCCTGGCCGTGCCTGATCGTCGCGCTGGCGACCCTGTCCGCGGCCGCCGCGCCGCCACCCCTGCGGCCGGCTGCGGTGGACGGCGACTGGACGATGCCGGCGCACGACTACGCGAGCACGCGCTTCAGCCCGCTCGCGGCGATCGACCGCAACAACGTCGGCGCATTGAAGGTCGAGTTCACCTTTTCCACCGGCGTCAACCGCGGGCAGGAAGCCGCGCCGATCGTGGTCGACGGGACGATGTTCATCGTCGCGCCCTATCCGAACGTCGTCTACGCGCTCGACCTCACCCGGCCGGGCGCGCCGCTCAAATGGAAGTACCAGCCGCATCCCGAGGCCGCCGCGCAGGGCGTGGCCTGCTGCGACGTGGTCAACCGCGGCGCGGTGTACGCGGATGGCAAGGTGGTCTTCAACACGCTCGACGGCAACACCATCGCGCTCGATGCGAAGAACGGAAAGGAGTTGTGGAAGACCAGTCTCGCGGACATCCAGACCGGCGAGAGCATCACCATGGCGCCGCTGGTGGTGAAGGACAAGG
>JABFWF010000113.1 GCA_013362405.1 Lysobacter sp.
ACGACTGCGGCTGGAGCGCACAGTGCCGGCGCTGCAGCACGCCGGAAAAAGGCACGCCCATGACCGTGCACGCCGGCGGCCGCCGCCTGCAGTGCCACCACTGCGGCGCGCGCCAGCCGGTGCCGCTCGCGTGTCCCGACTGCGGTGGCCTCGCGCTGCAGCCCCAGGGCGTCGGCACCGAGCGGCTGGAGGAACTGCTGGCACGGGATTTCGCCGACGTGCCGGTGTTGCGCATCGACAAGGGCAGTACGCGCAAGCGCAATGCGCTCGAAGCGATGCTGGCGGGGCTCGGCGCGCGCGCGGGCATCCTGGTCGGCACGCAGATGCTGGCCAAGGGTCATGATCTGCCACACCTGACGCTGGTCGCGGTGGTCGGCATCGACGAAGGCCTGTTCTCCGCCGACTTCCGCGCCGGCGAGAAGCTCGCGCAGCTCCTGATCCAGGTCGCCGGCCGCGCGGGGCGCGCCGACAAGCCGGGCGAGGTGTGGCTGCAGACGCACCACCCGCAGCATCCGCTGCTGCAGACGCTGATCGCCGGCGGCTACCACGCCTTCGCCGAGGGCGAACTCGCGCTGCGCGAAGCGGCCGGCTTCCCGCCGTTCGCGCACCTGGCGCTGCTGCGCGCGGAAGCGCCGCATGCCGATCCGCCGGTGGACTTCCTGCGCGCGGCCAGGGGCGTGCTTGTCGAGACCGGCCAGGCGCTCGAACTGCATGGCCCGCTACCGGCGCCGATGCCGCGCCGCGCCGGCTTCGTGCGCGCGCAGCTGCTGCTTTCGGCGACGACGCGACGCGACCTGCATGCCACGCTGGATGCATCGCTGCCGGCAATCCGCGCGCTGCCGGAAGCACGGCGCCTGCGCTGGTCGCTGGACGTGGATCCGATCGACCTGGCCTAGCGGACGCAGCGAGGCATCATGGGTGGCGAGCGTGCCGGCGCATCGCGCATGCGCGCCGACTGCCACCGCGGCACGTTGGCAACCCACCGAGGGTCGGTTCGCGCGCGCCGAAAAGCGAACGGCCCGGTTTCCCGGGCCGTCGCGGAGCGCCATCGGAAGCAGCCGTCAGGCCGCGAACAGCGCCTTCATCTTCTTCAGCGCATTCGCCTCGATCTGGCGGATGCGCTCGGCCGATACGCCGTACTCGTCGGCGAGTTCCTGCAGCGTCACCTTGCTGCTGTCGTCCAGCCAGCGGCGGCGGATGATGTCGCGCGAACGCGCGTCCAGGCGCTGCAGGCCTTCGCGCAGCAGCTCGAGCTGGTCGGCTTCGCTGTCGGCGCGCTCATAGGCCTGCGACGGGTCCTCGTCGCGGGCGACGAGGTAGTGCGCAGGGGCCGGCGGCGCATGGTCGTCGTCCTCGTCGGCGGGGGCGTCGAAGCCGACGTCGCGGCCGGCCAGGCGCGATTCCATCTCCAGCACGTCGCGCTCGGACACGTTGAGGTCCTGGGCGACCGCGCGCACTTCCTCGGCGTTGAGCCAGCCCAGGCGCGTCTTCGACTTGCGCAGGTTGAAGAACAGCTTGCGCTGCGCCTTGGTCGTGGCGACCTTGACGATGCGCCAGTTGCGCAGGATGAACTCGTGCATCTCCGCGCGGATCCAGTGCACGGCAAAGCTCACCAGGCGCACGCCGATGTCGGGGTCGAAGCGCTTGACCGCCTTCATCAGGCCGATGTTGCCTTCCTGGATCAGGTCGCCCAGCTGCAGGCCGTAGCCGTTGTAGCCGCGCGCCACGTGCACGACGAAGCGCAGGTGGGAGAGCACCAGCTGCTTGGCCGCGTCGAGGTCGTCTTCTTCGCGGAAGCGACGCGCAAGCGCCTGCTCCTCCTCGACCGGCAACACCGGGATCTGGTGCACCGCGCCGATATAGGCCTCCAGCGAACCGAGCGCGCTCGGCAGGCTGCCGGCCAGGACGGGCAGGTTGTTGGCGACGAGAGCTTGGGACATGGGGGTTTCGCTCATGGGCTGGAGTTTAGCAGTGGCCATCTGTGACTGCTAAGCAGGCAGGAAGTTCTTAGTGTTGCATTCATGGGACGACCAGCCTCCCGGGCCGGTCGCCGTCCCCGAGTACGCCACAGCGCACGTCAACCCGGGGTGGGGGCGGCCGTCGACGCGCACAAGAGGTCCATCCGGCTAGGGTCTGTCGAGGTCGCTCGACCCGGGTGACCGGAAGGCAGGCGCGGGCTGCGTTGGACCGCGTATGTCCCCGTGCGTCGACCGGAGGGCGCCCATGATCCCTCGCCTGCTGTGCCTGTTCCCCTTCCTGCTGCTCGCCGCCGCGCCCACGCGCGCCCAGCAGACCCTGCAACTGCCGGAGGACGGCGTCGTGGTGCGCGCGCTGCCGGCCGATGCCGCGCCGGCACGGGTGTGCGCACCGGGCGCGCGCTGGCTGCGCCTTGGCTTCGCGGAGCTCACGCTTCGTGGCGAGGACCGGCTGGTGCTGGCCAGCGACGGCGGCGACCGCCTCGCCCTGGCGGGACCGCAGTGGGAAGGCCGCCGCTTCTACGTCCGCGCGCTGCGCGGCGCCTGCGTATCGCTCGCGGCCGATTTCCACGACGCCGCCAGTCGCTACCGCCTGTCCGGCTACCAGGCGGGGGCGCAACCGCTGCAAGCCACGACCGTGACCGTCGCCGGTGCCGGCGATCTCTGCAGCGACATCACGCCCGGCGACTGCGTGAAGACTTCCGACCTGGTCATCGCGATCAATCCGACCGTCGCGCTCGCGATCGGCGACAACGCCTACGCCAGCGGGACGCTCGCCGAATACACCAGCAACTACGACCCCGCCTGGGGCCGCTTCAAGGCGCTGACCGCGCCGGTACCGGGCAACCACGAATACCTCACCACCGGCGCCAGCGGGTATTTCGACTACTTCAACGGCGCCGGCGTGCAAACCGGCCCCGCGGGCGATCGCAGCGAGGGCTGGTACAGCTACGACGTCGGCGACTGGCATTTCATCGCGCTCAACAGCAAGAGCGGCGGCACCGTGTCCAGCGCGCAGCTGGCGTGGCTCGACGCCGACCTGCACGCGGACACCAAGCCGTGCACCGCCGCGTATTTCCACCACCCCTTCATCAGCCGCGGCCGCTACAACGGCTACGCGACGCTCAAGCCGGTGTTCGACCGCCTGTACGCGTCGCGCGCGGACCTCGCCCTGGTCGGCCACGACCACGATTACCAGCGCTGGGCACCGATGGACGGCAACCAGGTCGCGCAGGCCGACGGCGTGCGCGAGGTGATTGTCGGCACCGGTGGCGCCGAGCTGAGCCCGGTGACGCGCACGCACCCGCTGCTGCAGGCGAGCCAGGGCGACACCTTCGGCGTGCTGCGCCTCGACCTCACCACCACCGGCTACAACGCCAGCTTCGTGCCGATCGCCGGGAAGACCTGGACCGACAGCTTCAGCGGCAGCTGCCACCGCGCGCAGGGCGTGGTCGGCGACTTCCTCCTGAGCGGCACCACCGGCATCTCGATCCCGCGCGGCAGCAGCGGCGGCAAGCTCATCACCGTGACCAGCTACGGCGGCTTCAACGCACCGGTGACGCTGTCGTTGTCCGGCCTGCCGGCCGGCGTCACCGGCACGTTCTCCGCCAATCCAGTCACACCGCCGCCGGACGGCTCCATCACCTCGAGGCTGGTACTGCGCGTGGCCAGCACCGCCACGACCGGCACCTTCGCCCTCACCGTCAGCGGCACGGACGGGAAGTTCGTGCGCACGTTCGCCATCAAGCTGATCGTGAAGTAGCGATCACTCCAGCGGCAGCGACCAGTCGATCGGCGCCTGGCCGGTGCGGCGCAGGTATTCGTTCGCTGCGGAGAAGTGCCCGCAGCCAATGAAGCCGCGGTGCGCCGACAGCGGCGAGGGATGCGGCGCACGCAGCACCTTGTGCCGGTGCGCGTCGATCATCGCGCCCTTCTTCTGCGCATAGCTGCCCCACAGCAGGAACACGAGGCGCTCGCGCTCACGGTTGAGCACGTCGACGATGTGGTCGGTGAAGCCCTCCCAGCCCTTGCCCGCGTGCGCGCCGGCGCGGCCGTCCTCGACGGTGAGCACGCTGTTGAGCAGCAGCACGCCCTGCGCGGCCCAGTGGCGCAGGCAGCCATGCACGGGACGCAGGATGCCGAGGTCGCGCTCCAGCTCCTTGAAGATGTTCTCCAGCGACGGCGGTGCGGGCACGAGCAGCCGTGGCTCGGTCATGTCCTCGATCGCGCTGCGCACGCCTTCGCGCCCGAGCCCT
>JABFWF010000276.1 GCA_013362405.1 Lysobacter sp.
CCCATCCGCCAGCTCCCCGACACGCTCATCGACCAGATCGCCGCCGGCGAAGTGGTGGAACGTCCTGCGTCGGTGGTCAAGGAACTGGTGGAGAACGCGCTCGATGCCGGCGCGCGCCGGGTCGACATCGACCTCGAGGAGGGCGGCGTCCGCCTGATCCGCATCCGCGACGACGGGGGCGGCATCCCGGCCGAGGACCTGCCGCTGGCGATCGCGCGGCACGCCACCAGCAAGATCACCTCGCTCGACGACCTCGAGGCGGTGGCCACGCTCGGCTTCCGCGGCGAGGCGCTGCCGTCGATCGCCTCGGTGAGCCGTTTCCAGCTCGCCTCGCGCCATGGCGGCAGCGCGCATGGCGCAGCGCTCGCGGTCGAGGGCGGCCGCATCGGCAGCGTGGTGCCGAAAGCGCATCCGCCCGGCACCACGGTCGAGGTGCGCGACCTGTTCTACAACGTGCCGGCGCGGCGCAAGTTCCTGCGCGCCGAGCGCACCGAGCTCGGCCACATCGAGGAGTGGCTGCGCTCGCTCGCGCTGGCGCGGCCGGATGTCGAGCTGCGCGTGTCGCACAACGGCAAGCCGTCGCGCCGTTATCGTGCATTCGACGGCGCCGGCGAAGGCGACGTGCGCTCGCCCGAGCGCCTGCACGAGACGCTGGGCGAGGACTTCGCGCGGCAGGCGCTGCGCGTCGAGCACGCGGGCGCCGGCCTGCGCCTGCACGGGTGGATCGGCCAGCCCGCCTACAACCGCGCCAGCGCCGACCAGCAGTACCTCTACGTCAACGGTCGCAGCGTGCGCGATCGCAATGTCGCGCACGCGATCCGGCAGGCCTACAGCGACGTGCTCTTCCATGGCCGGCATCCGGCCTTCGTGCTGTTCCTGGAGCTCGATCCGCGCGGCGTCGACGTGAACGTGCACCCGGCCAAGCACGAGGTGCGCTTCCGCGAGGCGCGGCTCGTGCACGACTTCGTCTACCGCACGCTGCAGCAGGCGCTGGCGGAAACACGCGCGGGGCAGGTGCCGCAGGTGCAGGTGCCGGCCGACCTCGCGCAGGCCACGATGTCGCGCTGGCAGTCGCCGCAGTCGCCGCTCGGCCTGCGCGTCGACGAAACACGCGCTGCCTACGCGGCGTTGTACGGCGCGTCCGCGCCGGCGATGCAGCCGGCGCAGGCCATGCCCTTGCCGCCTGCGCTGCCCGCCAACGACGACGCCACCCTGCCGCCGCTCGGCAACGCCATCGCCCAGCTGCACGGCATCTACATCCTCGCCGAGAGCGCCGACGGCCTGGTCGTCGTCGACATGCACGCCGCGCACGAGCGCATCGGCTACGAGAAGCTCAAGGCCGCGCACGACGGCGAGGGCGTGCGCGTGCAGCCGCTGCTGGTGCCGCAGTCGGTCGCGGTGTCCGAGCGCGAGGCCGACGTCGCCGAGCGCGAGGCCGCCACGCTGGCGCAGCTCGGCTTCGAGGTCTCGCGCGGCGGCCCGCAAACGCTGCTGCTGCGCGGCGTGCCCGCCTTGCTCGCGCATGGCGACGTCGAGGCGCTGCTGCGCGACGTGCTCGCCGACCTGCGCGAGCATGGCGCCAGCCGCCGCGTCGCCGAAGCGCGTGACGAGCTGCTCGCCACCATGGCCTGCCACGGCGCGGTGCGCGCGCACCGTCGCCTGGGCATTCCGGAAATGAATGCCCTGCTGCGCGAGATGGAAGCGACGGAACGCTCCGGGCAATGCAATCATGGCCGCCCGACCTGGGCGCGCTTCAGCCTCGGCGAGATCGACAAGTGGTTCCTGCGAGGACGCTGATGACTCCGCTCCGATGCGCGTTCGCGCGCGTACTGTTCGCCGCCTGCACCGCCGCCGCGCTGGCCGCCTGCCATCGCCAACCCGAGGAGAAGCCGAAGACCATGGACGCCGCCGCGATCGCGTTCCAGCACGAGGAGGACGCCTGGCGCGCGCAGCGCCGCGACACCCTGCTCAAGCCGGACGGCTGGACCAGCCTCGTGGGCCTGCACTGGATCGAACCGGGAGCGCACTACGTGGGAAGCGCGCCGGGCAACGGCATGCAGCTGTCGATGGGTCCCGCGCAGCTCGGCATGATCGAACTGCGCAATGGCGCGGTGCACTTCGTGCCCGACAAGTCGGCCGCGCTCACCCTCGATGGCCAGCCGTTCACCGGCGGCACGGTGCTGCGCACCGACGCCGACAAGGCGGGCGCGAGCGTCATCGGTTTCGACGACGGCAGGGGCAGCGCCACCGTGATCGAACGCAGCGGCCGCTACGCGCTGCGCGTGCGCCACGCCGACGCGCCTTCGCGCCTCCACTTCGCCGGCATCGATTACTGGCCGGCCGAACGCGGCTGGAAGATCGAAGGCCGCTTCCTTCCGCACCCGCCCGGCCGCACGATGGAAATCGCCAACATCATCGGCAGCACCGACGCGATGGCGAACCCGGGCGTGGTCGAGTTCCAGCGCGACGGCAAGACCTGGCGCATCGAGGCGCTGGACGAGGGCGAGGGCGTGCTGTTCCTGGTGTTCGCCGATCGCACCAACGGCCACGGCAGCTACGGCGCCGGCCGTTTCCTCGACGCGCCGATGCCCGACGCGCAGGGCCGCGTGATGCTCGACTTCAACCAGGCGCGCAACCCGCCGTGCGCCTTCACCGCCTTCGCCACCTGCCCGCTGCCGCCGCCGGAAAACCGGCTGGACGTCGCGATCACCGCGGGCGAGAAGGCCTACCACAAACCCGCCAACGGCTGATCGCGATGCGCCCGATCCGTTTCCTGCCGGCGCTCTGCGCGGCCCTGCTCGTCGCCGGCCTGGCCATTGCGAAGGCGCCGGTCGCACCCGCGCAGCCGCCCGTGCCGCTGCTCTGGAAGGTGTCCGACGCCGACAACGCCGTCTACCTGCTCGGCTCCTTCCACCTGCTGCGGCCGTCCGACTATCCGCTTTCGCCCGACGTGGAAGCGGCGTTCAAGGACGCCAAGACGGTGGTGTTCGAGATCGCGCCGGACGAAATGGACTCGCCCGCGCTGGCCATGCAGATGGGCCAGGCCGCGCTGCGCAGCGATGGCACGCAGCTCGACGGCGAGCTGCCGCCCACGGTCCGCACCAAGCTCGCCGCCTGGGTCGCGGCGCACCAGGGCGCACTGCAGAAGAGCGGGGTGCCGGCGCAGGCGCTGCAGCTGTTCGAGCCGTGGTTCGTCGGCCTTACCGTGAGCATCGTCGACATGGCCGACATGGGCCTGGATCCGAAGCTCGGCCTCGACCGTCATTTCGCGACGGAGGCGAAGGCGGCCGGCAAGCCCACTGCGGGCCTGGAGACCGGTGCGCAGCAGATCGCCTTCCTCGCCGGCATGGATCACGACGAGCAGCTGCAGTTCCTCGCCGAGTCGCTGGACGAATCGCAGGGCCGCGACGATGTCGAGCGCCTGCACGCCGCCTGGCGCCGCGGCGATGCGAAGACGCTCTGGGACGGCATGGCCGCCGACATGAAGCGGCAGTACCCGCGGCTTTACCAGCACGTCGACGTCGACCGCAACGACGCCTGGGTGCCGAAGATCGAAGCGCGCCTCGCGGCGCCGGGCCACGACGACACCCTCGTCGTCGTCGGCGCACTGCACCTGCTCGGCAGCGACGGCGTGGTCGAGAAGCTGCGCGCGAAGGGCTACAAGGTCGAGCGCATCTGTTCGGCGTGCGCCACGCGCTGACGCAGGGCGCGGCGGCTAGCCGCCAGGCACCATCACGATGCAATCCACCGGGCAGGCGGGCACACACAGCTCGCAGCCGGTGCACAGCGGCTCGACCACCACGTGCATCAGCTTGCTGGCGCCGATGATGGCGTCGACGGGGCAGGCCTGGATGCACTTGGTGCAGCCGATGCAATCCTCTTCGACCACCAGCGCGACCTGAGGCGCCTTGTGCATGCCGCGCGCGCGGTCGTAGGGAACGGGCGGCAGGCCGAGCGCGCGCGACAGCGCGCGCGCACCCGCGTCGCCGCCGGGCGGGCAGCGGTCGGGCTCCACTTCGCCGCGCGCCATCGCCTCCGCATACGGCCGGCAGCCGGCGTAGCCGCACTGGCCGCATTGCGTCTGCGGCAGCAGGCGGTCGAGGCGTTCGACCAGGGCGGCAGGGTCGTTCATGCGATGCGCCTGCCGGCGTACCAGCGCTCGTGCGCCAGCGCCAGCATCGGCTTGTCCTCGCGGCTGTCGCCGTAGGCGTGGAT
>JABFWF010000181.1 GCA_013362405.1 Lysobacter sp.
GCTAGCACAACCGCCAGTAAAGCTGATGCTATGAAGATTAGGGTCAGCACATCTTGCATAGGCCTAACACCTTATGAATCCCAAAAACGGGATGTAAGAAGGAGTGTAGGGGCAGTACCTGCCGGCGCCTATCGGGATTTTCCTACCTGAAATCCCGAACTTGGACGATGGATGCTGGTGGCGGATCGCGGGACCTTGGCTGCGTTATGGCGCAAGGATGGGGTGTGGTGTGGGCGATGCGGGTGTATGGCGGGGAAAAAAGGGGATATCGCTCAACCCGTCGGCGACGCCGGAGTTGCTGGACCGGGTACGGGAGCGGTGCCGGTTGCGGCATTACAGCCTGCGGACGGAGCAGGCGTACGTGGCATGGATCTGGCGCTTCATCCGGGCGAACGGCGGACATCATCCACGCGGGCTGGGGAAGGCGGAGGTCGAGGCGTTCCTGACGCGCCTGGCGACGGAGGGGCAGGTCGCGGCGTCGACGCAGAACCAGGCGCTGGCGGCGTTGCTGTTCCTCTACCGCGAGGTGCTCGACGTCGAGTTGCCGTGGATGGAGGACGTGGTGCGGGCGAAGACGCCGCGACGGGTGCCGGTGGTGTTGTCGCGCGAGGAGGTCGGACGCCTGCTGGCGATGCTGGACGGGCAGGCGTGGCTGCAGGCCGCGTTGTTGTACGGCGCGGGGCTGCGACTAATGGAGTGCCTGCGCCTGCGGGTCAAGGACGTGGATTTCGAGCGGCAGGAAATCGTCGTGCGCGGCGGCAAGGGCGACAAGGACCGGCGGGTGCCGTTGCCGCAGCGTCTGCGCGAGCCGTTGCGGCAGGCGATCG
Source organism: Lysobacter sp. (assembly GCA_013362405.1). Taxonomy (GTDB): domain Bacteria; phylum Pseudomonadota; class Gammaproteobacteria; order Xanthomonadales; family Xanthomonadaceae; genus JABFWF01. The sequence goes on from JABFWF010000181.1 coordinate 828, forward strand.
AGCGGGTGCGGCTGCTGCATGCACAGGACAACGCCGCGGGCCTGGCGGGGGTATGGCTACCGCATGCGCTGGCGCGCAAGTTGCCAAATGCGGATCGCGAACTCGCGTGGCAGTACGTGTTCCCTGCGGCCAACCCGTCGACGGATCCGCGCAGCGGGCTCCTGCGCCGGCACCACGTCGACGAGGCGACGCTGCAGCGGGCGGTGCGCAATGCGCGGCTGCGCGCGGGCATCGCCAAGCCGGCGACCTGCCATACGCTGCGCCATTCTTTCGCCACCCACCTGCTGGAAGCCGGACACGACATCCGCACGGTCCAGGAACTGCTCGGCCACAAGGATCTGTCGACCACGCAGATCTACACGCATGTGCTCGGGCGCGGCGCGGGCGCGGTGCTCAGCCCGCTCGATCGCTGCGGCGAGCAGTGCGACCCGTACGAGCAGGCCGTTTCGATCGCCGATCGCGTGCTGGCGAACGAGCGGCCAACATTCCCGACGGCGCCGCCCGACCCGAAGGCGCATCGGCGTCCCGGCACCGCGGCCCGGGCGTGGTTGCGCCACCTGACCGCCTGCCTGGCCACGTGGTGGCTGCACGCCTAGCCAGCAGCCGATGGCGGGCGGGCGCGGGCGACCGTGTCGTGCTCAGGCCGCCGGTCGCAACGCGGCCAGCAAGCCGCGCGCGGCCTGTACGCGCGAGGTCGCGTCGGGCAGGTCGAGCTTGACCCGGAGTTTGTCCGGCCCGTCCATCTGGTAGTGCTTCGGCTGCTTCTGGATCAGCTGGATCACCGCCATCGGGTCGACCTTCGGCTTGTCGATGAACTGCACGCGGCCGCCGGACGGGCCGAGGTCGAGCTTGCGCAGGCCGAGCGCGGTGGCGTCGAGCTTGAGTTCGGCGGTGGCGAACAGGTGCTTCGCCGCATCGGGGAGCAGGCCGAAGCGGTCGATCATCTCCACCTGCAGGTCGCGCAATTCCTGCGCATCGCGCGCGCTGCTGATGCGCTTGTACAGGGTCAGCCGCGTATGCACGTCCGGGAGGTAGTCGTCGGGGATCAGTGACGGCACGTGCAGCTCGACGTCCGCGCCGCGCGCCTCGACGAGATCGACGTCGGGCAGGCGGCCGGCGCGGATCGAATGCACCGCGCGCTCCAGGAGTTCCGTGTACAGGCTGAAGCCGACTTCCGCCATCTGCCCGCTCTGGTCCTCGCCGAGCAGCTCGCCGGCGCCGCGGATCTCGAGGTCGTGCGTGGCGAGGGTGAAGCCGGCGCCGAGCGCGTCCATCGCCTCGATCGCGTCCAGCCGCTTCTTCGCGTCCGCGGTGATCGACTTGCGGTCGGGCACGACGAGATAGGCGTACGCGCGATGGTGCGAGCGGCCGACGCGGCCGCGCAGCTGGTGCAGCTGGGCGAGGCCGAACCGGTCGGCGCGGTGGATGACGATGGTGTTGGCGTTGGGGATGTCGATGCCGGACTCGATGATGGTCGTCGACAGCAGCACGTTGAAGCGCTGTTTGTGGAAATCCAGCATCACCCGCTCGAGCTCGCGCTCGGGCATCTGCCCGTGGGCGACGCCGATGCGCGATTCCGGCATCAGCTCCTGCAGCTGCCGCTGCATGCGGCCGATGCTCTCGACGTCGTTGTGCAGGAAGTACACCTGGCCGCCGCGCGAGAGTTCGCGCTGGAAAGCCTCGCGCAGCTGATGGTCGTCCCAGGGTACGACGAAAGTCTGCACCGCGAGGCGGTGTGCCGGCGGGGTGGCGATGATCGACAGGTCGCGCAGCCCGGTCATCGCCATGTTGAGGGTGCGCGGGATCGGCGTCGCGGTGAGCGTGAGCAGGTGCACGTTCGCGCGCAGCGCCTTCAACGCCTCCTTCTGGCGCACGCCGAAGCGTTGTTCCTCGTCGACGATGACGAGACCGAGGTCCCTGAAGCGCACGTCCTTCTGCAGCAGCCGATGGGTGCCGACGATGACGTCGATCGTGCCGTCGGCGACCTTCCCGAGCTCGACTTCGATCTCCTTCTTGGTCTTGAAGCGCGACAGCACCTCGACGCGGATCGGCCAGTCGGCGAATCGGTCACGGAAGTTGCGGTAATGCTGCTCGGCGAGCAGCGTGGTCGGCACCAGCACCGCCACCTGCTTGCCGGCGATCGCGCTGGCGAACGCCGCGCGCACCGCGACCTCGGTCTTGCCGAAGCCGACGTCGCCGCAGACCACGCGGTCCATCGGCTGCGAAGACTGCAGGTCGCGCAGCACGGCCTCGATCGCGGAATGCTGGTCTGGCGTTTCCTCGAAGGGGAAGCCGGCGGCGAAGGGTTCGTACAGCGCGCGGTCGACGTCGATGGCGAGTCCTGCGCGTGCATGGCGCTTGGCCTGGATCTCGAGCAGTTCGGCGGCGACGTCGCGTACTTTCTCGGCGGCCTTGCGCTTCGCCTTCGCCCACTGTTCCCCGCCGAGCGAATGCAGCGGCGCGGTGTCCTCGGACGCGCCGGAGTAGCGGTTGATCAGGTGCAGCTGCGCGACCGGCACGTACAGGCGGTCGCCCTTGGCGTACTCGATGTCGAGGAACTCGCCGGGCGTGCCGCCGACGTCGAGCGTGACGAGGCCACGGTAACGGCCGACGCCGTGGTCCTCGTGCACGATCGGCGCGCCTTCGCGCAGCTCGCCGAGGTCGCGGATGATCGCTTCGGGTTCGCGCCCCGCGCGCTTGCGCCGGCGCGGTTGCGCGGCGCGCTCGGGAAACAGCTGGCGCTCGGTGAGCACCGCGATCGCGGGCTCGGTCAGCGCGAACCCGTCATCGAGCGGCGCGACGGCGATGGCGAAGCGGGGAAGCGGGCGACGTTCTTCCTGCTCGTCATTCCGGCGAAGGCGGGAATCCAGGGACTCTTCCTTTTCGGCAGAGCCAGCGGTTGGGGTCGAAGCTGGATCCCCGCCTTCGCGGGGATGACGGACAAAAGCATTCCAGTCCGGCAGCACGTCCGGCTGGAGGCCGGCACCACGCAGGATTTCCAGCAGCGCCTCGCGCCGCCCGGCGGTATCCGCGGCAACGAGCACGCGGCCGGGATAGCTGCCGAGGAAGGACTTGAGCGCGTCGGCCGGCGCGTGCTCGCGCGCGGCCAGCGGCAGTACGGGTGCGGGCTGGTCGCCGAGCGCGGCGGCGCGCTCGCGTTGAGGATGGCCTTCGCCGCACACCTCGACGCGCGCGCCCTGGTTGAGGCGTTCGCGCAGGGCATCGGGAGACAGGTACAGCTCAGCCGGGGATAGCAGCGGGCGCTCGACGTCGTGGCGCCGTTGCTCGAAGCGCTCCGCGGTGCCGGCCCAGAACTGTTCGGCCGCCTCCAGCACGCCTTCGCCCAGCACCGGCAGGACATTCGCGCCGAGGTAGTCGAACAGCGTCGACGTGCGCTCGAAGAACAGCGGCAGGTAGTACTCGATGCCGGCCGGCGCGGCGCCCGCCTTCAGGTCCTGGTAGAGCGCGCTGCGGCGGGTGTCGATGTCGAAGCGGTCGCGCAGCGCGTCGAGCGCGCGCTTGAGCGCGGCCTCGTCGAGCGGCAGCTCGCGGCCCGGCAGCAGGTGCACGCGTTCGATCTTCTCCAGCGAGCGCTGCGATTCGGGGTCGAACACGCGGATGGTGTCGATCTCGTCGTCGAGCAGCTCGACGCGGAACGGCTGCTCGGCGCCCATCGGGTAGACGTCGAGCAGGCCGCCGCGCACGGCGAAGTCGCCGGGGTCGAGCACCTGCGGCACGTTGTGGTAGCCGGCCGCTTCCAGCCGGCGCTTCTCGGCGTCCATGTCGAGGCACTGGCCGACCTGCAGGTCGAAGCTGCCGCCGACGATGTGCTGCACCGGCGCGAGCCGCTGCAGCAGCGTCTGCACCGGCACGACGACGATGCCGCGCTCGAGCGTCGGCATGCGGTGCAGCGCGGCGAGGCGCTGGCTGACGATGTCCGGATGCGGGCTGAACTGGTCGTAGGGCAGGGTTTCCCAGTCGGGGAAGTGCACGATCGGCGGCCACGCGCGGCGCTGCGGTGGGCCCCCGTCGGCGCCGGGCCGGACGGCGCGTGCGAGCAGCGTGCGCAGGTCGCTTTCCATCTGCTGGGCGCCGTGGTTGTCGCGGGTGACGACCAGCAACGGGCCGTCGTGCGCGGCCGCGGCGGCGCCGATGTGCAGGGCGAGCGCCGATGGCGACACGGGCGCACGCCACCAGGCGCGTTGCTGGCCGGGCCGGGGCAGGGGCGGAACGGGGAGGTCGACGGGCATTGCGTGCTCTGGTCGGAGTGGCGCGGGAAAAGGACGCCGGCGCCGGACGCGTGCGCGCCAGCGCGAAAGGGCCTGCATTTTAAGCGGCGCGGGTGGAGGGCGCGTGGCCCCCGCCGTTGCGGCGGCGCGCGCGCCGCCACGCGGTCATGCCGTCAGCGCCAGATCGATACCTGCTGCGCGGCCGCGCGCTGCATCGGCGTGCCTGCCTTGCACGAGTACGCGGCGCCGAAGGCGGGCAGGTTGGCGAGCGGGGCGTTGGTGCGCCATTGTCCCGGGGCATGCAGTTCGCTGGCGGCGAGGCGGGCGGCGACGTCCTGCGACATCTGCTGTGGCCACAGATGCGCCCACGCGGCGAAGAAGACACGCTTGTCGTCGCTCGACGCGGCGGGCTGCGCGGTGGCGAAGGCGTCCCATGCGAGCTCGACGCCGGCAAGGTCGGCGGCGTTCTCGTCGCGCGTGCGGCGGCCGTCGACCAGCGCGCCGGCGTTCGGCCACGGGTCGTTGGAATATTGCGCGACCAGCGGCGCGAGGCGCGTGTCCCACGCGGACGCGTCGGCCGGCGTCCACCAGTCGCGCAGCGTGCCCTTCGCATCGACCAGCCGGCCACTGGCGTCGAAACCGTGGGTCAGTTCATGCCCGACCAGCGCGCCGAACGCGCCGTACTGCGCCGTCGCCGGCTGCGTGAGGTCGAGCACCGGCGCCTGCAGCATCGCCGCGGTGACGAGCAGGCGGTTGTGGGCGAGATCGTAGTGCAGCGCGGGGTTCTGCTGCTGCGCGTCCCAGCGCGCCTCGGCGTTGCCGCGGCCGACGCGGCGCATTTCCTCGCGGTGGCGCCAGGTGGAAGCGATCAGCATGTTGGCGCCGAAGCTGCCCCGGCCCATCGGCTGCACGCTGAAGTCGGGATCGCGCGCCGGTGGCCCGACCTGGATCCGCAACGCGGCGAGCTTGGCTTTCGCTTCCACCTTCGCCGGCGCGCTCATCCATGTCGCGCGATCGATGCCGCGGCCGAGCGCGTCGCGTACCTGCGTGGCGATCTCGAGCGCGCGCGCGCGCGTCGCCTCGGGCAGGTAGCGCGCGACGTATTCGCGACCGAGCATCGGCCCGGCGGCGAGGTTGATCGCGTCGAGCACCTGCACCTGCCGCGGCGGAGGCGCCTGCTCGCCGCGCAGCACGTTGCCGTGGAAGGCGAAGTCGACGTCGCGCCAGGGCTTCGACAGGTACGGCGCCATCGCCGCGCCGACCTGGTAGCGCAGGTAAGCCTTCCATTCGGCCGGCTTGAGCCCGGCGACCATCGCGTCGAGCTGGGCGAACAGCTGCGGGTTGGCGAGCGAGACGCGATCGTCGGCGACGCCTTGCGCCTTGAGGAATTCGGCGAGCCTGAGGTTGCGGTACTGCTTGGCGAGATCGGCGACCGCGACCGGCGCGAAGTTCGCGCGCGGGTCGCCCATCGACGCGAGCGGCCTGGACAGTTGCGCGATGCGCTGCTCGATGCCGAGCACGGCCTGGGTGTCGGCCTTCACCTCGTCGGGCTTGCTACCGGCGAGGGCGAGCACCTTGGAGACGTAGTCGGTGTAGCGGGCGAGCAGTGCGCGCGTCTGGGCATCGCCACGGGTGTAGTAGGCCGGGTCGGGGAGGCCCATGCCGCCCTGGCTGAAGTAGCCGATGGTGCGGTCGAAGTCCTGCAGGTCGAGGTCGGCGCCGAAGTTGAACGCGACCGGGATGCCGACCTGGTGCAGGGCGGCGATCGCCGCCGGCACGTCCTTGCTCTTGCGGATCGCGTCGATGCGCGAGAGCAGCGGCGCGATGGGCGTCGCCCCCTGCTGCTCGACCGCCGCCTCGTCGAGGCCGCTCGCCCAGAAATCGCCGAGCAGCTTGCCGATGCCGCCCTGCGCCTGCATGTCGGCGTTGAGCAGGTCGACCTGCTGCTGGCGCGCCCGCAGCGCGAGCTGGCCGAGCACGGACTGCATGCCGGAGCCGGTCACCGCATTCGCCTTCAGCCAGTCGGCGTTCGCCTCGGCATAGAAGTCCTTGCACACCGCGCTCGCGGCGGGTGCCCCTGTCTTTTTGTGGGCGGTGGCGTGCTTCTTCTTCGCGGCATCGGCGGGCGATGCCGCCAGCGCGCAAAGGGCGACAGCGAGGGCGAGCGCAAGCGGGCGCGGTGGGGTCATGCGGCGCGTTCCGTCGGTAGGACCGCGGGAGTCTAGCAAGCACCTTCCCGCTGCCGCTGAACAGCGGCCACGCCACGCGCGATGCCGCGCAAAACGAAGGCCCGGTCGCCCGGGCCTTCGTTGCATCGGCGATGGCAATGCCGCTGCGGTGCGATTACCAGATCGAAACCCGCTGCTTCTCGTCGCGCACCATCGCGTCGCCGGCCTTGCACTGGAAGGCCGGCGCGAACGCCGGCATGTTGGACGGAGCACCCATCGCGCGGAACTGCGAGGGCGAATGCGGGTCGGTGTTGAGCAGCACCAGCTGCGCCTTGTCGCGGATGTTGCCGCGCCAGATCCGCGCCCAGCTCAGGAAGAAGCGCTGGTCCTGGGTGAAGCCGTCGATCTTCGACTGTGCTTCCTGCGGGTTGGCGGCCAACGCGGCGTGCAGCGCGTCCCAGGCCACGTTGAGGCCGCCGAGGTCGGCGATGTTCTCGCCGAGCGTCAGCCTGCCGTTGACGTGCTGGTCGGGATGGTCCTTCAGCGGCACGTAGCCTTCGAACTGGGCGACGAGCTGGCCGGCGCGCTGGTCGAACTGCTTGCGGTCCGCGTCGGTCCACCAGTTGGCGTTGTTGCCGACCGCGTCGAACTGGCTGCCGTTGTCGTCGAAGCCGTGGCTGGCCTCGTGGCCGATCACCGCGCCGATGCCGCCGTAGTTGATCGCGTCGTCGCCGTTCGCGTAGAAGAACGGCGGCTGCAGGATCGCGGCCGGGAAATTGATCGTGTTGGTGCTGGAGCTGTAGTACGCGTTCACCGTCTGCGGCGTCATGCCCCACTCGAGGCGGTCGGTGGGCTTGCCGATGTGGTCGAGTTCCCAGCGATTGTTGAAGGCGGACGCGGCCTTGACGTTGCCGTAGTAATCGTCCGGCTTGATCGCGAGGCCGTCCCAGCTGCGCCAGTGTTCCGGGTAGCCGATCTTGGGCAGGAAGGTCGCCCACTTCTCCAGCGCCTTCGCGCGGGTGGTGTCGCCCATCCAGTCGAGCTTCTCGATGCGCGCCTTCAGCGCGCCGCGCACGTTGTCGACCAGCTGCTGCGCGCGGGCCTTCGCTTCCGGCGGGAAATAGTCGGCCACGTACAGCTGGCCGAGGCCTTCGCCCATGCCTTCGTTGACGGCGTCGAGCACGCGCTTCCAGCGCGGGCGCTGCTCCGGCTGGCCGTTGAGCGCCTGGCCATAGAAGGCGAAGTTGGCGTCCTGGAAGGCCTTCGACAGGTAAGGCGCGGCGTCGTCGATGGCGTGGAAGGCGAGGTAGTCGCGCCATGCCTCGACCGGCTCGCGCGCGAGCATCGCGTCGAACTCGGCGAAGAACTGCGGCTGCGAGAGCGAGAAGCCGTCGCCGGCCGGCACCTTCAGCGCCTTGAAGAACGCGCTCCAGTCGAAGTGCGGGGTGAGCGCGTTCGCCTGCGCGAGGGTGACGAAGTGGTAGCGGTTCTTCGGATCGCGCAGCGCGACGCGCGAGAGCGAGGCCTTGGCCAGACGCGTTTCAAACGCGATCACGCCGTCGGCCTTGGCCTTCGCGGTCGACGCCGGCACGCCGGTGAGCTCGAAGCTCTTCGCGATGTAGTCGCGGTAGGCGGCGCGGATATCGGCGTGTTCGGCCTGCGTGTAGTAGTCGGGCGTCGGCAGGCCGAGGCCGCCCTGGTTGGCGTAGGCGATCTGGCGTTGCGCGTTCTGGTAGTCGGCGCCGGCGCCGAAACGGAAGCCCTGGCCGTCGCCGCGCGCGAAGGCGGCGCGCAGCCAGCCGACCAGCTCACCGCGCGTGCGGATCGCGGCGATCGCCTTGAGCTCGGGCTGGATTGGCTGGAAGCTGGCGCGCTCGATCGCGGCCTCGTCCATGCCGGAGCGGTACAGCCAGCCGATCTTCTGGTCGATCGAGCCGGCCTTCGCCTGGTCGGCGCCGGCATTGACCTTGTCGACGATCGCGTGCTGCGCCTGCAGGCTCTGCTCGCGCAGCGCGTCGAACGAGCCCCAGCGGGTGCGGTCGGCGGGGATGGGATTGGCGGCCAGCCACTTCGTGTTGACGTAGTCGTTGAGGCTGGCGCAGGCGTTGCGCGCGGGATCGAGTTCGCCGGCGTCGAAGACCGGCTTGCCGCCGGTGTTGTCGGCGGCGGCGGCGCCGAACGCGAGCGAGGACAGCACGGCGGCGGCGAGCAGCGTGCGCGGAAGACGGAAATTCATGCAGTTTTCCCTGTGGAAGTCGGACGGCCCTGGCGGCCGCTTTTTTGTCTGTCGCCGCGGGTGGCGCGCGACACCTGTCGTGCCGGTGTCGCCGGCAAAGACAGGTGCTTCGCCGTGACCGGACGACTGAATCGAGGCGCGCGGCAATGCCGCGCGCCGTTACATCACCAGATCACCACGCGCCCGTCGTCCGCGCGCACCATCGGATCGCCGGCCTTGCACTGGAACGCGCTCGCGAACGCGGGCAGGTTCGAAGGCGCGCCGATCGCGCGGAACTCCGCCGGCGCGTGCGGGTTGGTCGCGACGAGCACCTTCTTGTAGTCCGGCGTCATCTTGTCGCGCCACACCGTCGCCCAGTTGAGGAAGAAGCGCTGGTCGCGGGAGAGGCCGTCGGTGATCGGATCGGGCTTGCCGGCGGTGGCGGCGTGCATCGCGTCGTAGGCGGTGGCGAGGCCGCCGAGGTCGGCGATGTTCTCGCCCAGCGTCAGCTTGCCGTTGACCTTGATGCCCGGCAGCGCCTCGTAGCCGTTGAACTGGCGGATGAGCTTGTCGGTGCGCGCGGCGAAGGCCTTGGCGTCCGCATCCGTCCACCAGTTCACCATGTTGCCGGCGGCGTCGAAGCGGCTGCCCTGGTCGTCGTAGCCGTGGGTCATCTCGTGGCCGATCACCGCGCCGATGCCGCCGTAGTTGACGGCGTCGTCGGCCTTGGGATCGAAGAACGGCGGCTGCAGGATCGCGGCCGGGAACACGATCTCGTTGCGCATCGGGTTGTAGTAAGCGTTGACGGTCTGCGGCGTCATGCCCCACTCGGTGCGATCGACCGGCTTGCCGATCTTCGACAGCTCCCACTGGTAGTTGAACGCGTTCGCGGCCAGCACGTTGGCGATGTAGCTGTCGCGCGCGGTCTTCAGGCCGGTCCAGTCGCGCCACTTGCTCGGATAGCCGATCTTGGGCGTGAAGCTGTCCCATTTGGCGATCCCCTTGGCCTTGGTGTCCGGGCTCATCCAGTCGAGCTTCTCGATGCGCGCCTTGAGCGCGGTGCGCAGGTTCTGCACCAGCTGCTCCATGCGCTGCTTCGACTCGGCCGGAAAGGCGACCTGCACGTACATCTGGCCGAACGCCTCGCCGGCGCCGGACTCGATCGCGCCGAGCACGCGCTTCCAGCGCGCCTTCTGCTCCTTCTGGCCGCGCATCACCTTGCCGTAGAAGGCGTAGTTCTCGTCGGCGAAGGCGTCGCTCAGGTAGGGCGAGGCCTCGTCGACGGTGTGGAAGCGCAGGTAGGCCTTCCAGGTGGGCGCCGGCACGTCGGCGAGCATCCGGTCGAGCTCTTGGTGGAAGGCGGGCATCGCCAGCGAGAAGGTCGCCGGCACCGCGAGGCCCTGCGACTGGAAGAACGTGGTCCACGCGAAGTGCGGCGTCAGCTGGTCGGCCTGCGCCGGCGTGACCGGATTGTAGTAGAGCGACACGTCGCGCGAGAGCTCCTCGCTGGATTTCGAGGCCTTCGCCAGGCGCGTCTCGAACGCGACCACGTCCTTCGCCTGCCGCGCCGCGTCCGCAGCGGGCACGCCCGACAGCTCGAGCACCTTCGCCACGTGCGCCTGGTAGGCGGCGAGCTTGTCCTGCTTGTCCTTGTCGAAGTAGTAGCCGCGGTCCGGCAGGCCGAGGCCGCCCTGCGTCGCGTAGGCGATGTTCATCGCCGAGTTCTTGAAGTCGGCTTCCGGGCCGAAGCCGAACAGGAAGCCTTCGCCGCGCGCGTAGGAGGCGCGCAGCCAGCCGGCGATCGAGGCCGTGTCGGTGAGCGCGTCGATCGACGCCAGCCGGTCCTTCAGCGGCGCGATGCCCTGGGCATTCACCTTCGCTGCGTCCATGCCGGTGGCATAGAAGTCGCCGACGATCTTCTCGATGCCGGTCGCGCGCGCATCGGCCGCGGCCTGGTCGGCAAGCTGGTGTCGCACGGCGAGCGAGCGCTCGGCGAGCATGTCGAACGCACCCCACGAGGAGCGGTCGCCGGGGATCTCGTTGGCGGCCTGCCACTTGCCGTTGACGTAGGCGCCGAAGTCGGCGCAGGCGTTCTTCGCCTTGTCGAGGTCCGTCGCCGCGAAGTGGTTGACCGGGGGCAGTTTGGCTTCGTCGAGGTGCAGCGCGTTCTGCGCGGCCGGCGCGGCCTGCGCGGTGCCCGGCGCAGCGTCGCCGCCCTTCTGGCAGGCGCCGAGGGCGAGGGTGGAGAGGAGGGCGACGGCGAGCGCCGTCGGGGCGAAGTTCGGCTTGCTCATGGAATCCCCTGGATTGCGCCGCGGCTGGGATCACGCGGCTCGGATGTCGTGCGCGTCCTGCGCGAGGAGGAACCGCGCGCGGCAGGCGCCGCGCGCGGTTGTCGCGATGCCGCTATCGGTGCATCACCAGATGACCACGCGCTGGTCGTCCGGGCGCACCATCCTGTCGCCGGCCTTGCAGGAGAACGCCTGCGCGAACGAAGGCTCGTTCGACGGGGCACCAATGGCGCGGAAGTTGGCCGGCGCGTGCGGGTCGGTGTTCAGGCGCACCTTCAGTTCTTCCGGCTTGAAGTTGCGGCGCCACACCGTGGCCCAGTTGAGCCAGAAGCGCTGGTTCTCGGTGTAACCGTCGGTCTTGCTGTCCGGCGTCATGCCGGCGTCGGCCAGCGCCTTCTGCAACGCGTCGAAGGACACGGTGGTGCCGCCGAGATCGGCGATGTTCTCGCCGAGCGTCAGCGCGCCCTTGACGTGCAGGCCGTCGATCGACTCGTAGTCGTCGAACTGCTTGACCAGCTTCGTCGTCCGCTCCTTGAAGCCCTTCGCGTCGCTCGCCTGCCACCAGTTGGCGAAGTTGCCCTTGGCGTCGAACTGCGAACCCTGGTCGTCGTAGCCATGCAGCATTTCGTGGCCGATGACGGCGCCGATGCCGCCGTAGTTCATCGCCGGGTCGGCCTTCGGGTCGAAGAACGGCGGCTGAAGGATCGCCGCGGGGAAGACGATCTCGTTCTGCTGCGGGTTGTAGTAGGCGTTGACCGTCTGCGGCGTCATGCCCCATTCGGTGCGGTCGACGGGCTTGCCGACCTTGCCCATCAGCCAGTCGTAGTTGAACTTCTCCGCGGCCAGCACGTTCTGCAGGTAGCCGTTGCGCGAGGTGGCCAAGCCGTCCCAGCTGCGCCACTTGTCGGGGTAGCCGACCTTGGGCATGAAGCTGTCCCACTTCTCGATCGCCTTCGCCTTGGTGGCGTCGCTCATCCAGTCGAGCTTCTCCAGGCGCGCCTTGAGCGCGACGCGCAGGTTGCCGACCAGCTTCTCCATCGCCGCCTTCGATTCGGGCGGGAAGTACTGCTTGACGTACAGCTGGCCGAGCGCCTCGCCGACGCTGTCCTCGGTGGCGCCCATCACGCGCTTCCAGCGTGGCTTCATTTCCTTCTGGCCGCGCAGGGTGTTGCCGTAGAAGGCGAACTGTTCCTTCGCGAAGGCGTCGGACAGGAACGGCGACAGGCCGTCGACGGCGTGCGCGCGCAGGTACGCCTGCCACTGCGCCACCGGCACGTCCTTCACCATCCTGTTCACTTCGGCGAAGAACTTCGGCTGCGACAGCGAGAAGCTGTCCACCGAGACGCCCTGCGCCTTGAGGAACTCGCCCCACGGGAAGTTCGGCGCCGCCTTGTCGGCGTCGGCCACCTTGACCAGGTGGTACTGGTTCTTCGGGTCGCGCAGTTCGATCGGCGAGAGCGAGGCCTTGGCCAGGCGCGTCTCGAAGGCGAGCACGTCCTGCGCCTGCCTGTCGGCGTCGGCCTGGGCCACGCCGGCGTTCTGCAACTGCTTGCTGACGTGCGCGACATAGGCGTCGCGGATCTTCTTGTAGCTGTCGTCGCCGGCCTTCGGGCCGTCCTGCAGGTAGTAGGCCTTCTCCGGCAGGGCGAGGCCGCCCTGGTCGGCGTAGGCGATCATCATCTGCGAGTTCTTGAAGTCGGCGTTCGAATAGAACGCGAACAGGTCGCCGCGGCCTTCCGAATATTCCTTGCGCAGGTAGGCGGCCACGTCGGCCGGCGTCTTGATCGCATCGATGCCGGCGAGGATCGGCTGCAGCGGCTTGGCGCCCGCCGCGTTCACCGCGGCCTCGTCCATGCCGGTGGCGTACAGGTCGCCGACGAGCTTCTCGACGCCCGCCGCGTCCTTCTTCGCGGCGGCGGCCTCGGCGATCTGCTTGCTGGCGGCGAGCGAGCGTTCGGCCAGCATCTCGAAGCTGCCCCAGGTGGTGCGGTCGGCCGGGATCGGATGCGCGGCCAGCCACTTGCCGTTGACGAAGTCGGCGAGGTTGTCGCAGACGTTCTTGCTGGTGTCGAGGTCGGCGACGGAGAACTGCGCGGTCGGCGGCAGTTCGGCGGCCGCCGGCGCGGCGGGCTTGGCCGTATCGGCGGCCGGGGCCGCGGCCTGCTGCTGCGCCTGCTGCGGACAGCCGGTCAGCGCGGCGGTGACGGCCAGGGACAGCAACAGCATCTGGGGCTTGCGAAGCATGTGGAACTCCGGCCCGGACGGGCGGCAGGGTGGTCGATCCGGCCCGCTGGGCCGGCGCATGGCATGGACACGCTAGCCCGAAGGCATCGGGCGACTCTAGCGGCCGCTCCGGGAGGCGAGCGGGTGTCGAAGGTCATGGCGCGGAAGTAACGGGTTTTTTACGAAGTCTTCCCAGACCCATGGCCGCGCTCGCCTGGGCGCTGGGCCCATGCCGGTGGCCCGGCGCCCCGCGGCTTGTTGGAAGGCCCACGGGCGAGCCAGCACCAAGGGAACGCAGGGCGAGGGCGGGGGCGGGTGAATGGCCGCTCGTCGCCCGGGTGGCGCGCGCCTCCCGCTTCGCGTACAGTCCGCCGCGTTCGCGCACGGCTGATCCGTTTTCCAGGTAAGCCCCGCCGCGCCGGGCTCCGCCCGCCGGCCTTTATCCCGCACGCCTTTCGTCGCGCCGACACGGTGCCGGTTACCGGTGCCGTCAAATCCCACTCGCAGCGCGGTCCACAGGAAAGCTTCGAGTCTGCGCCCGGCCACCGGCCGGCGCGCTTCCATCGGAGTGTTTCCATGACGTTCGAATCCCTCGGGCTTTCGCCCGCCCTGCTGCGCGCGCTCGCCGACGCCGGCTACGCCACCCCGACGCCGATCCAGGCCGAGGCCATCCCGCTGGTGTTGGCCGGCGACGACGTGCTCGGCGGCGCCCAGACCGGCACCGGCAAGACCGCCGCGTTCGCGCTGCCGCTGCTGCAGCGCCTTTCCAGCCTCGACCAGGACGGCCGCGCCAAGCCTGCGACCGGCCCGCGCAAGCCGCGCGCGCTGGTCCTGGTGCCGACCCGCGAGCTGGCGGTGCAGGTCAGCGACAGCTTCAAGGCCTACGGCCGCCACCTGCGCCTCAACGTGACCACCATCTTCGGTGGCGCCGGCATGCAGCCGCAGATCGACAACCTGCGCCGCGGCGCCGACATCCTCG
>JABFWF010000200.1 GCA_013362405.1 Lysobacter sp.
CCGCGCTCGGCGCCCGCCTGCCCGGGCACGCCGCTGCGCCGGGCACCGCGGGCTGGCTGCGCCTGCAGCCGTCGGACGCCCTGCCGCAGGCGCTACGCCTCCCGGTGCGCGTGCTGGCGTGCGAGGACAGCGCCGACGGTCCGCGCCTGTGGCTGCGCTTCGAAGGCCTATCGCCCGCCCTTTCCGCCGCGCTGGAGCGACACCTGTTCCGCGTGCACCGGCGCGAGATCGCGGAGCGGCGGCGGCCGCGCTAGCAACCCGACACACCTGAATAGCGGCCGGCGTCCGCCGCGGCTTGCATTGCCTGCAACGCAGGTCCTTTCGGCGGGCGCTTGCGGTCACACAACCCGCCATTTCCCCCGGTTCCCGCTCCGCCGCGTTGGCCCTTCCACCCCGGCTCCGCTAAGGTGGCATTCAGGAGCCGGACCAGGAAGGCGCGGTGCGAGTACTGATCTGCGACGACCACACGCTGGTACGGGCCGGGCTGCGGCGGTTGCTGGAGGCCTTCGAAGGGGTGGAGGTCGTGGCCGAGGCGGCCAACGGCGACGAGGCGGTGGCGCGCGCGCGCCTGCACCTGCCGGACGTGATCCTCCTGGACCTGTCGATGCCCGGCCGAGGCGGCTTCGAGGCACTGGACGAGCTGCGCCAGGTCGTCCCGCAGAGCGCGGTGGTGATCATGTCGATGCACGACGACCCGATGCACGTGCGCGCGGCGCTGGCGCGCGGCGCCTGCGGTTTCATAGTCAAGGAAGGCGCGCCGGCCGAACTCGAAATCGCGGTGCGCGCCGCCGCCAGCGGCCGCACCTTCCTCAGCCCGCAGGTTTCGGCGCCGCAATTGCACGGCGCCCGCTCGCGCAACGGCGCGGTTTCGGGCAAGGGCGACGTCGACGCTCTGCCACCGCGCCAGCGGCAGATCCTCACCGCGCTCGGCGCCGGCCGCACCACCAAGCAGATCGCCGCCGACCTCGGCATCAGCATCAAGACCGTGGAAACCCACCGCGCCCGGATCATGGAGGCGCTCGGCTGCCGCAACGCGATCGAGCTGCTGCGCGAAGCGGTGCGCGAACACGACCGCGCCGCGCCCAACCATCGCGCCCACTGACGCAAAGCGTCGGAAAGGCGACGCGATGTCGGGGCCACCCTGACATGGACGCCGGTTTGCCCTGATTCGAAGCCCGTCAGTCGCCGTTCATGCTCCTCCCGGGGACCGCCTCCGCGCGGAAGGGAAAGCAACGATGAAGACCGGCTTGCGCCCGCAACTGGGGCAGACGCTCAACCTGACGCCGCAACTGCTGCAGACGATCCGCCTGCTGCAGCTCACCGCTCCGCAACTCGAACAGGAACTGCGCCAGGCGCTGGAGCGCAACCCGCTGCTGGAGCAGGAGGACGCGGGGGACGAAGCGGCCGATCACGACGGCACGGAGGCGCACGCGCTGGAGACGGCGGCGTGGGACGAGCTGCCGGAGCCGATGTTCCTGTCGGGCGGCGGCTACAGCGGTGGGGACGACGATGCGACCGCGCGCATCGCCGCCGGCGAGTCCAGCGACTGGCGCCAGCGCCTGCTCGCCCTGCTCGCGCTGCAATGGCGTCCGCACACGCTCGCGATGGCGTCGTTCTGGCTCGACCAGTGCGACGAGCGCGGGTACCTCGAAACCGACGCGCACGCGCTGCGCCAGCGGGGTTCGGCGCAACTCGGCGTCGATGCCGACGAGCTCGAAGTGGTGCGCCAGCGCCTGCTGCACGGCGAGTGGCCGGGCGTCGCCGCCACCGACGCCGGTGAGTGCCTGCGCGCGCAGCTCGCCCTGCTGCCCGGGTGCGATGCGCGCGACATCGCCCGGCGCATCCTGGCCGACGGACTCGAGCGCCTGGCCGCGCACGATGAAGTGGAGTTGGCGCGCGCGCTCGACGCAACCACCGACGAGGTGCGAGACGCGATCGCACTGATCCTGTCGCTGCGCCCCCATCCGGTCGAAGCGGTCGTCGCCGACACCACTTCGATCGTGCCCGACGTCGTCGCCCGGCACGCCGACGGCCACTGGCGCGTATCGCTCAACGAACGCGCGCTGCCACGGGTGCGCATCGCCCCGCATTGCGAGCAGGCGCTGTCCGACGCGCCCGGCCAGCACGCCGCGCTGCGCGGGCTGATGGAGGAAGCACGCTGGCTGGTGCGCGGCGTGGCGATGCGCAACGAGACGCTGCTGCGCACCACGCAGGTGCTGGTCGAACGCCAGCAGGGGTTCCTCGAGCGCGGCGAGGAAGCGATCGCGCCGCTCACGCTGAAGGAAGTCGCCGAGGCCATCGGCATGCACGAGTCGACCGTTTCGCGCATCACCACCGGCAAGTACCTGCAGACCCCGCGCGGCACCTTCGAACTCAAGCGCCTGTTCGCGGTGCGGCTGGAAGGGGCCAACGTCGGAGCCACCGCGGTCAAGGCGATGGTCAAGCGCCTGATCGACACCGAGCCGGCGAACGCGCCGCTCGCCGACGACGTGATCGCCGGCATGCTCGCCCGCCAGGGCGTGCGCATCGCGCGCCGCACCGTGGCCAAGTACCGCGACCAGCTCGCGATCCCGTCGGCGATGGCACGTCGCGCGCAGCCGCGCGCGGCCACCGCGTGATCCTGGAGGAAATGCAATGCGCAAGCTCCGACTGCTGCTGGTCGACGACCATCCGGGCTTCATCAACGCCGCCGTGCGCCATCTTCGGAAGGTCGACTGGATCGAGGTCGCCGGAATGGCAGGCAACGGCATCGAGGCGATCAGCCAGTGCGAGACCTTGCGTCCGGACGTGGTGCTGATGGACCTCGCCATGCCCGAGATGGGCGGCCTGCAGGCCACGCGCCTGATCAAGGCGCAGGACGAAGCGCCCTACGTCGTCATCGCCAGCCACTTCGACGATGCCGAGCATCGCGAGCACACCCTGCGCGCGGGCGCCGACGCCTTCGTCAGCAAGCTGGCCTACATCCATGACGTGATGCCGATCCTCGAGCGCCTGGCCGGACGCGAGGAGTCGCACGCATGAGCGAGTCGCGGATCCTGCTGCTCGATGCCGACGTCGCGCGCGCCGAGCGCCTCGCCACGCTGCTGGAATTCATGGACTTCACCCCGCGCCTGGCCACCGAGGTCGGCGACCTCGACCTCGCGCGCGCCAGGGCCAGCGACTGGGTCGCGGTGATCGTCGGCGACGTGGCCGGCGATGCGCGGTGGCCGGCGTTCGTCCGCTGGCTCGCCGCGCAGGCGCTGCATCCGCCGGTCCTGGAACTGCCGGGACACGCCGACGATGCCGCCTGGCGCGCCGACATCCATCCCGACACGGTGTGGCCGCTCGCCTGGCCCGCGCGCCGCCCGCAACTGCAGGAGCTGCTGCGCCGCGCCAGCCTGAAGCGCATCGACGACGATGCGCGCCGCGAGGAACCGACCTTCGGCCCGACCGGTCGCAGCGCCGCCGTGCTGCGGCTGTCGCGCATGATCGACCAGGTCGCCGCGTTCGACACCACCGTGCTGATCCTCGGCGAATCCGGGACCGGCAAGGAAGTCGCCGCGCGCGCGATCCATGCGCGCTCGCCGCGCAAGGACAAGCCCTTCGTCGCCATCAACTGCGGCGCGATCCCGCCGGACCTGCTGGAGAGCGAACTCTTCGGCCACGAGAAGGGCGCGTTCACCGGCGCGCTGACCCAGCGCAAGGGCCGCTTCGAGATGGCCGAGGGCGGCACGCTGCTGCTCGACGAGATCGGCGACATGCCGATGGCCATGCAGGTGAAGCTGCTGCGCGTGCTGCAGGAGCGCGTGTTCGAACGCGTCGGCGGCGGCGCACCCATCCAGTGCAACGTGCGCGTGATCGCCGCGACCCACCGCAACCTCGAAGGCCACATCGCCGACGGCAAGTTCCGCGAGGACCTGTTCTACCGGCTCAACGTGTTCCCGATCGAGATGCCGGCGCTGCGCGAGCGCGGCGACGACCTGCCGGATTTGATCGCGGCCATCACCCGCCAGCTGTCCGAAAGCGGGCGCGGCCAGGTCAGGCTGTCGGCCGACGCCGTCGCGGCGCTGCAGCACCATCCGTGGCCGGGCAACGTGCGCGAGCTGAGCAACCTGCTCGAGCGTCTCTCCGTGCTGCATCCGGGCGCGACCGTGCGCGCCGGCGACCTGCCGGCGCGCTACCGCGCGGGCCTGCCCGACGCCGAGCCGACCCCGGCCGCGTTGCTGGCCAGCGCCAGCGTGCCGACCGTGTCGGCGACGTCGGCCGCGGCCAACGACAGCGCCGATCCGTCGACGCTGTCGCCGACCACGACGCTGCCGCCGCAGGGCATCGACCTGCGCACCCACATCGCCAACATCGAGCTGGAACTGATCCGCGCCGCGCTCACCCAGTCCGGCGGCGTGGTCGCGCATGCGGCGCCGCTGCTCGGCCTGCGCCGGACGACGCTGGTGGAAAAGCTGCGCAAGCACGGCATCGACAGCGGCGGGACGGAGCTGGCCGCGGCGGAAGCCTGACGCGGGCGTGGCACGCGGCTTGCAGTGACCCCTGCAGGCCCCGCCGCCACGACGGTTTTCCGCGATGACCGACGCGATCTCCTCGATCCTGTCCCAGATCCGCGCGCACGAGATGCGCATGCGGGACATCGCCACCGACGCCGCGCCTTCGACCGCCGTCCCCGGCACGCTGGGCGCTCCACAGGTGCCGGCCGCGGGCAGCGGCTTCTCGCAGACGCTGTCGAACGCCATCGACAACGTCAGCCGCACCCAGCGGAGCGCGGGCGAACTCCAGCAGGCGTTCGAACTCGGCGACCCGAAGGCCGACCTCGCCCGCGTGATGGTGGCCATGCAGCAGTCGCAGGTCGCCTTCCGCGCCACGGTCGAAGTACGCAACCGGCTGGTGAAGGCGTACCAGGACGTGATGAACATGCCGATCTGACCGGGCGGCCGCCTGCAGCAAACCCAGCGCACGACTTCGACCACGCCACGCACTGAGCACGACTCCCGGACATGAGCGTCATCGCCCTCCCCAAGACTCCCGGCGGCCTGAAGGACATCGGCCGGCTGCAGGACATTCCCGCGGTGCGCCAGCTCATGCTGCTGGCGGTGGCGGCGGCGGCGATCGGCCTCGGGTTGTGCCTGTTCTTCTGGACGCAGAAGCCGGATTTCGTGCCCGTGTACGCCGGACTCGATGCCAAGGCGACCGCGGACGCGTCCGACCTGCTGCGTACCCGCCAGATTCCCTTCCGCATCGACAACAACGGCGCACTCGCGGTGCCGGGGGACCGCCTCGGCGACGCCAAGCTCGCGCTCGCCGGCGCGGGGCTCTCCAGCAACACGGGCGACGGCTTCGAATCGATGGAAGGCGACCAGGGCTTCGGTACCAGCCAGTTCGTCGAGAACGCGCGCTACCAGCACGCGCTGGAAACCGAGCTCGCGCGCACCATCGCCAACCTGCGTCCGGTGCGCGAGGCGCGCGTGCACCTCGCGCTGCCCAAGCCGAGCGCGTTCACCCGCGGCAAGGACCAGGCCAGCGCCTCGGTGGTGCTGCAGTTGCAGAGCGGCGCGACCCTCGAGCAGGGCCAGGTCGACGCGATCGTGCACCTGGTCGCCTCCAGCATTCCCGATCTCGCACCCGAACGCGTGACCGTGGTCGACCAGTTCGGTCGCCTGCTCTCCAATCCGGACCCGAACAGCGAGGCGGCGATCGGCGCCGAGCAGTTCGACCAGCAGCGCCGGCAGGAGGCGGTGTACGTGCAGCGCATCCAGCAGCTGCTCGAGCCGGTCACCGGCCCGGGGCGGGTGAGCGCGCAGGTGAGCGTCGACATGGACTTCAACCAGACCGAGGAAGCGCGCGAGACCTACGGCCCGCAGGCCGTGCGCAGCGAACAGGTGTCCGAATCCGGCAACGCCACGCCGGCCGGCGGCGCCGGCGCGAATGGCAACGCGAACGCGCAGGGCGTGCCGGGCAGCGCCAGCAACACGCCGGCCACCACGAGCGCGAAGGCCGGCAATGGCGCTACCGCCGCACCGGCCGCGCAGGGCGCGAACACGGGCGCCGGCAACAACGGCACCGTGCTCACCGGCCCGACCTCGCGCACCGCGGTGCGCAATTTCGAGCTCGACCGCACCCTCACCCATACCCGCCAGGCGCCCGGCAAGATCCGCCGCATCACCGCCGCCGTGCTGGTCGACAACGTGCCCGCCGGCGCGCCCGGCAAGGATGGCAAGGGGAAGACGCGCGCGCTCACGCCGGCCGAAACCCAGCGCATCCAGACGCTCGTGCAGCAGGCGGTCGGCTTCGACGCGCAGCGCGGCGACGTGGTGTCGGTGGTCAACCAGCCGTTCGCGCGCGATGTCGGCGACGCCGCCGACGATGCACCGCCGGTCTGGCAGAACCCGCATGCGCGCGACCTGCTGCGCACGCTGCTCGGCGGCCTCGCGGTGCTGCTGGTGGTGTGGTTCGTGCTGCGCCCCGCCTTCCGCCAGTTGCTGCAGCCGCGCGCCGCCGCGCAACCGGTGATGCGCGCCGAGCTGGTCGAGGACGACGACGTGCCGGTGGCGATCAGCGCCCCCGCCGGGCGCGCCGCCAGCGCGGGGCAGTCGATGAGCTTCGACGACAAGCTGCAGGTCGCGCGCAACGCCGTGAACACCGACGCCAAGCGCGTCGCCGCGGTCGTGCGCGACTGGGTCGGGGAGGACGGCTGACATGCCCGAGCAGATCCTGTCCGGCGTGCAGCGCGCGGCCATCGTCCTGCTCTCGCTCGGCGAGCAGCAGGCCGCCGAGGTGCTCAAGCACATGAGCGCCAAGGAAGTGCAGAAGCTCGGCCTCGCGATGACCTCGGTCGGCAGCATCTCGCGGGAATCGGTGGTGCGCGTGTTCGACGACTTCGTCGACGTGCTGGCGCAGCCCAGCCTCGGCGCCGGCGCCGACGACTACGTGCGCGCGGTGCTGGTGCAGGCGCTCGGCGAGGAACGCGCGAGCAGCCTGATCGACCGCATCCTGCTCGGCCGCAACACGTCCGGGCTCGACACGCTCAAGTGGATGGAGCCGCGCGCGATCGCCGATCTCGTCCGCAACGAACACCCGCAGATCATCGCGATCGTGATGGCCCACCTCGATGCCGACCAGGCCGCCGAGGTGCTCAAGTGCCTGCCCGAGCGCGCGCGTTCCGACGTGCTGCTGCGCATCGCCACCCTGGACGGCATTCCGCCGCACGCGCTCAACGAACTCAACGACGTGATGGCGCGGCAGTTCGCCGGCAGCCAGAACCTCAAATCGTCCTCCGTCGGGGGGGTCAAGGTCGCGGCCAACATCCTCAACTTCATGGACGGCGGCCAGGCCGAGGCACTGCTCGGCGCGATCAGCGACGGGGACGCCGCGCTCGGCGGCCAGAGTCGCGACTGCATGTTCGTGTTCGACAACCTGGCCGAGATCGACGACCGCGCGATGCAGGCGGTGTTGCGCGACGTTCCCAGCGACAAGCTCGCGGTCGCGCTGCGCGGGGCCGATCCGCGCGTCAGGGAGAAGATCACTTCCAACATGTCGCAGCGCGCCGCGGAGATCCTGGTCGAGGACATGGAGGCACGCGGCCCCGTGCGCCTGGCCGAGGTCGAGGCGGCGCAGAAGGAAATCCTCGCGATCGTGCGCAAGATGGCCGAGAGCGGTGAGATCACCCTCGCGGCGAAGGCGGAGACCTTCGTATGAGCGCGCGGCTCGAGGTGGTGCGCTGGACCGCCCCGGGCCTGGAGGCGCGCCACGCGGACACCGACCTGCCTGCGCGCCACAGCGTCGAGGAATTGCAGGCGATCGAGCAGGCCGCCTACGACGAAGGCTACGCGCGCGGCCATGCCGAAGGCCTCGCGTCCGGCCAGGCCGAGATGCGCCGGATGCTCGCGCAGATGGAAGGCATCCTCGACGGCTTCACCCGCCCGCTCGCGCGGCTCGACGGCGAAGTCGCCGAAGCGCTCGGCGAGCTGGCGGTGCGCGTCGCCGGGGCACTGATCGGCCGTGCCTACGTCGCGGACCCGACCCTGCTCGCCGACCTCGTGCAGGAAGCGCTCGACGCGATGGGAACGACCACGCGCGAAGTCGAGCTGCGCCTGCATCCCGACGACCTCGGCGTGCTCGCGCCGCACCTCGCCGGCCTCGACGGCGTGCGTCTGGTCGCCGACGCCACGCTCGCCCGCGGCGAGCTGCGCCTGCATGGCGAGAGCGTGCGCATCGACGGCACGCTGTCGGCGCGCCTGCAGTCGGTGATGCAGGCGATGCTGGAAGCGCGCGAGGCGAAGCGATGAGCCCCGCCCGTCACTCCTCTTCCTGCCTGCAGGTTGCGTCACCAGCCCCCAGCCTGCGCGGGGAGGTCGGGAGGGGGTACGGGGCGCCTGGCGCCGAGCGCCGTCGCCCGACCACGCAATCCCTCCCCAACCCGCCCCTGCCGTCGCAGGGGAGGGAACGGGCGAGCGTTCCATGAGCATCCCCGCCGAACACTGGCGCGACGCGCGCAACCTGCGCCTGGCCGCGCGCCTGCGTGGCGCGGAAGCGCAACCCGAATCCCTCGGCCTTGCCCGCGAAGGCGTGCTGCGCCGCGCGGTCGGCCTGACGCTCGAAGCGTCCGGCTGCAGCGCGCCGCTCGGTGCGCGCTGCAAGGTGGAAACCTCCGGCGGACGCTGGGTCGACGCCGAAGTCGTCGGCTTCGCCGGCGACCGCACCTATCTCATGCCCACCGCCGACCTCGAAGGCCTGCTGCCGAACGCGCGCGTGGTCAGCACGCGCCGACGCGGCGAGGTCGCGGTCGGCGACGGCCTGCTCGGCCGCGTCATCGACAGCGACGGCCTGCCGCTCGACGGCCGCGGCCCGGTGCGTCCGGAAAACTGGGTCGGCCTCGCCGGCACCGCGATCAATCCGCTGATGCGCGAACCGATCAGCCGCTCGCTCGACGTCGGCGTGCGTGCGATCAACGCGCTACTGCCGATCGGCCGCGGCCAGCGCATCGGCCTGTTCGCGGGCTCGGGCGTCGGCAAGTCGACGTTGCTCGGGATGATGACCCGCTACACCGCCGCCGACGTGATCGTCGTCGGACTGATCGGCGAGCGTGGCCGCGAAGTGCGCGACTTCGTCGAGACCACGCTCGGCACCGAAGGCCTGCGCCGCTCCGTCGTCGTCGCCACGCCTGCCGACCGCCCGCCGCTGGCGCGACTGCACGGCGCGCTGCGCGCGACCGCGATCGCCGAATGGTTCCGCGACCAGGGCCTGCACGTGCTGCTGCTGATGGATTCGCTCACGCGCTTCGCGCATGCTCAACGCGAAATCGGCCTGTCGGTCGGCGAGCCGCCGACCACGCGCGGCTATCCGCCGTCGGTGTTCGCGAAATTGCCACAACTCGTCGAACGCGCCGGCAACGGTCCGGACGGGCGCGGTTCGATCACCGCCTTCTACACCGTGCTCACCGAGGGCGACGACCAGCAGGAACCCATCGCCGACGCCGCGCGCGCGATCCTCGACGGCCACATCGTGCTCACCCGCCGCATCGCCGACGCCGGACTGTACCCGGCGATCGACGTGGAGGTGTCGGTGAGCCGCGTGATGCAGGACATCACCGACGCGCCCTGGCGCGAGCGCATCCGCAGGCTCAAGCGCCTGATGTCCGCCTACAACGCACAGCGCGACCTCATCGCGATCGGCGCCTACCAGCGCGGCAGCGATCCGGTGGTTGACGAAGCGCTGGCGCGCTGGCCCGCGATCCTGCAGTTCCTCGGCCAGGACGTCGCCGAGGCCGCCGACGTCGATGCCAGCCGCGCCGCGCTCGCGCGCCTGCTCGACGACCAGGATGTCGTACACAAGACTTCGCAGCCGACGGAGCCCGCATGACCCGCTCGCAACGCCTCGATCCCCTGCTCCGCGTCGTCCAGCAACGCCAGGACGATGCCGCCCGGCAGCTCGCCGAACGCGACAGGGCGCAGGTCGAGCAGGAGGCGCGCCTGGATGCGCTGCGCCGCTATGCCGACGAATACGCGGTGACGCCAACCGGCACCGACGGCACGATCGCGCCAGCACTGCTCGCCAACCGCATCGCCTTCCGCGCCAAACTCGACGCCGCGGTCGCGCAGCAGAGCAAGATCGTCGACAGCAACCGGCAGCAGACCGAGATCGAACGCACGCGGCTGATGCTGGCGAGCCGCGACACCAAGGTGCTGGAGAAGCTGGCCGCGAGCTATCGCGCCGAGGAGGCGAAGGTGGACGAGCAGCGCAGCCAGCGTGAGCTCGACGACCTCGGCGCGCGACGCGCGCGCGAGGCCAAGGGCGGGAACGACACGACGTGATCGCCGCGACCGGACTGCCGATGGCGACGGGGTTGCCGGCCACGCCGACGCGCCCACGCGCCCACGATGCGCCGTCCGGCGACCAGGCGCCGGCGGCGGGCGATGACGTCGCGCACGGTCCGACGGACCACGCCGCGGATGGCGATGGCGCGATGCGCGGCGAAGGCACGACGCGCGACGCGCGACGCGTGGACACCGATCGGCATGCCACGCCGGAAGCCGGTGTTGCGCAACGCACCGCGCGTCCCGGCAAGCCGTCGCGCGACACCCGCGGGGACGACGATGCGCCGCACGACGACGCCTTCGCGCGCCTGCTGGATCCCGTAGCGGCCGAAGCGGCGAAGCCGACGACCGCTTTGCAAGCGGCAGCGCCGCAGCAAGCCGCTGCGCAGGATCCGCATGCACGCCCGGCCGCGCTGCCCGACCAGCTGCCCGGCCAACTGCTCGGATTGCTCGCCTCGCTCGCGCCTGGCGCGAGCCCGGCCTCCTCGCCGGCCGTCACGCCGACGGCTGCGGATGGTGCGGGCAACTCCGCGTCTTCCGCACAGGCGAACGCGTTGCCCGCAGCGACCGCCGCGATGCAGGCTGGAACGCCGCCCGCCGCAGCCGCCGGTGCGCAGGTTGCGGCATCGATCGCCGGCGACCCGCCTCCCGCATCCGGCAGCGGCACGCTGGACACGCCATCCTCCGCGCTGCAGACGGGCAAGGACGCCGGTGCACCCGTCGCGACGATGCACGCGGAGCAGCCCACGGCATCGGCGCCCGCGACGCACGTGGACGGCAACGCGAACACGCCCGCCGCTTCGTTCGATGCGTTGCTGCATGCCTCGACATCGGTGCCCGCGGCGACGCCGGTCGACAACGCCCGCACGGTCGCCGCCGCCCCCACGCCGCTCGCCCAGCCGGCGGATCCACGCAACGGCTACGGGGACGAGCTCGGCGGCAACCTCGTGTGGATGGCGGAGCAACGCCTCGGCCACGCCCGGCTGCACGTCGCGCCCGAACACCTCGGTCCGATCGAAGTGCGCCTGCAGCTCGATGGCAGCCAGGTGCAGGCCAGCTTCCTCAGCGCGCAGCCGGACGTGCGCCACGCGCTCGAGGCCAGCCTGCCGCGCCTGCGCGAACTGCTCGGCCAGCACGGCCTGCAGCTGGCGCAGGCGGACGTCGGCCAGCGCCAGCAGGATCCGCGCGGACTGCCGACGCAGCGCAGGAAGGCCGACGGTCGCGAGTCCACCCACGGCGACGGGTTGGCGTCCCCCGTCCTGCCCCACGCGCGCGTGGTGGCACGCGGCCTGCTCGACGAGTACGCCTGAGGCGACCGCGCTTCCTGTGTAGGAGCGGGCTTATAGCCGCGAGCCTTAGCTCCGGCTGTTGTAGCCACGTAAGGCTTAGGCCCCTCCTCCGAAAGAAGGCGGGCGGGCAAAAGCTCGCGGCTATAAGCCCGCTCCTACAAAAAAGCTCGGGCGCCAACCCGCCGGCACCGCGTCGTTCAGCCACGCGCCAAATCCCCGTCGCCGCCGCGGCACGCGGCTTGCACGGAAGCGGCATCCTCCAGGGAGCCGTTCCGTGTCCGCCAAAGCCACCACCGCAGTCCCGACCGACAAGCCGCCGAAAAAGGGCCGCAAGCTCGTCTGGATCATCGTCGCCGCCGTCCTGCTCGGCGGCGCCGGCGGCGGCTGGTGGATGTGGCAGGCGCGCGCCGTGGCCAAGGCGCCGGCCAAGCCGGTGCAACCGGCGAAGGCCCCCGCGCAGTACTACGCGCTCGATCCCGCCTTCGTGGTCAACCTGGCCGATGCCGACACCGTGCGCTACCTGCAGGCCGACGTGCAGCTGATGACGCGCGACCCGGCGACGCTGTCCGCGCTGCAGCAGCAGGCCCCGGCGCTACGCAACCGCCTGCTGCTGCTGTTCGGCCAGCAGACCGCCCAGTCGCTCGCCGAACGCCGCGGCAAGGAACGCCTGCAGCAGCAGGCCCTCGCCGAAGTGCGCGCCGTGCTCAAGGGCGAAGGCGGCCCGGACAAGGTCGAGGCCGTCTATTTCACCAGCCTGGTCACGCAGTGAGGCGAGTGCGATGAGCATGGGCGCAGACCTGCTGTCCCAGGACGAGATCGACGCCCTCCTGCACGGCGTCGACAGCGGCGCGGTGCAGACCGAGGCGCCACCGGTGCCGGGCGAGGCGCGCAACTACGACTTCGCCAGCCAGGACCGCATCGTCCGCGGCAAGCTGCCGACGCTGGAGATGATCAACGAGCGCTTCGCGCGCACCTGGCGCATCGGCCTGTTCAACCTCGTGCGCCGCTCCGCCGACCTGTCGGTACGCGGCATCGACCTGATTCGCTTCGGCGAGTACATGCACTCGCTGCAGGTTCCGAACAACCTCAACCTGGTGAAGATGAAGCCGCTCCGCGGCACCGCGCTCGTCGTCTACGAGCCGCGGCTGGTCTTCACCATGGTCGACAATTTCTTCGGCGGCACCGGCAAGTTCCACACCCGCATCGAGGGCCGCGAGTTCACGCCCACCGAGATGCGCGTGATCCAGCTGATGCTCAGGCAGACCTTCGCCGACCTCGTCGACGCGTGGGCACCGGTGATGCCGGTCGAGTTCGAATACCTGAATTCCGAGGTCAATCCACACTTCGCCAACATCATCTCGCCGCGCGAGTACATCGTCGTCAGCCGCTTCCACGTCGAACTGGAAGGCGGTGGCGGCGAGCTGCACATCGCCCTCCCCTACGCGATGCTCGAGCCGATCCGCGAACTGCTCGACGCCGGCGTGCAGAGCGACCGCATCGAGAAGGACGAGAGCTGGACGCGCGCGCTGCGCGTGCAGCTGCAGGACGCCGAGGTCGAGCTGTCGAGCGCGATCGCGCAACGGCAGATCAGCCTGCGCGAGCTCAGCCGGCTCAAGGTCGGCGACGTCATCCCGATCGACCTGCCACGCACGGTGACCCTGCGCGTCGAGCAGATGCCGCTGTTCACGGGCGAGTTCGGCACCCACAACGGCCGCAACGCGATCAAGGTCACCGCCGTCAACAACCCACGCAACGCCAACGCCCTCGAGGCCGCGATCCCATGAGCACCAACGATTCCGCCGCCCGCGCCGCCTTCGACTCGCTGACCGCCGAGGCAGGCGCGGCGACCAGCGACCTCAACCTCGACGTCATCCTCGACGTGCCGGTCTCGCTGTCGCTGGAAGTCGGCCGCGCGCGCATCCCGATCCGCAACCTGCTGCAGCTCAACCAGGGCTCGGTGGTCGAGCTCGAGCGCGGCGCCGGCGAACCGCTCGACCTGTACGTCAACGGCACGCTGATCGCGCAGGGCGAGGTCGTCGTCGTCAACGACCGCTTCGGCGTGCGCCTGACCGACGTGGTGAGCCCCGCCGAGCGCATCAAGCGCCTGCGGTGACGACGGTGTCGGCGGCGAACATCACGCTGGGCGTGGCCCTCGCGCCCGCGTTCGGCAAGGCGCCGAGCTCCACCGGCGCGGTCGGCGGCACCGTGTTCGCGCTGCTGTTCGTGGTCGGCCTGATCCTCGCGCTCGCCTGGCTGGCGAAGCGCATGCCCGGCGTCGCCGGCAGTTCCCACCGCGCGCTGCGCGTGGTCGCCTCGCTGTCGCTGGGCCCGCGCGAGAAGGTCGTGGTGGTCGACGTCGGCGGCCAGCAGCTGCTGCTGGGCGTCGGTGCCGGCGGCACGCGCGCGCTGCACGCGCTGGCCGCGCCGCTGCCGGAGGCCGAGCGTGCGGCCACGCCGGCGTTCGCGCAACTGCTGGCGCAGCATTTCGGGAAGAAGGCATGAAGGGGTTGTTTGGAACCAGGACGGGAATGTCTTGCTCGTCATTCCCGCGCAGGCGGCAATCCAGTGGGGTTCCGTCGTCTCGGTCGGTGCCAAGTACCAAGTCGCTGGATCCCCGTCTTCGCAGGGATGACGGCAAGGGCAAACACGCGCTGCGCGCGTTCGGATGGCTCGCTCTTTTGTCCCTGCTCTTCTTCGCCTCCGATGCCTTCGCCCAGGCCGCGCCCGCCGCCGCGACGCCCGCATTGCCCTCGGTGAACGTCGGCCAGATCGGCGGCGCGCCGGTCAGCATGCCGCTGCAGGTGCTGTTGCTGATGACCGGCATCACGCTGCTGCCGGCGGCGCTGCTCGGCGTCACCGCGTTCACCCGCATCATCATCGTGCTCGGGCTCCTGCGGCAGGCGCTCGGCACCGGGCAGACGCCCTCCAACCAGATCCTGCTGGCGCTCGCGCTGTTCCTCACCTTCATGGTGATGACGCCGGTGTTCGACCAGGCGTGGGCGCACGGCATCGCGCCGTACCTCGACCACACGATGGACTTCAAGAGCGCATGGGCAGCGGCCTCGCAGCCGTTCCGCGCCTTCATGCTGGCGCAGGTGCGCACCAGCGATCTGATGACGTTCGCGGGATTGTCCAACACCGGTCCGTACGCGACGCCGCAGGACGTGCCCTTCGGCGTGCTGGCCGCGTCGTTCCTGACGAGTGAACTCAAGACCGCGTTCGAGATCGCGTTCCTGATCTACATCCCGTTCGTGATCATCGACCTCGTGGTCGCCAG
>JABFWF010000226.1 GCA_013362405.1 Lysobacter sp.
GGGCTGCAGGGCAGGGGAGGCAGCGGGTATCTTGGCGCGTCCGTATCACCGGATGCCGGCTGGCGCGACGCGCGGCCCGGCACCCCAAAGTCCTTCATTTTAGCCGTCCGCGCGACGGCCCAGCAGGAGTGTCCGATGGCCAGCCTTGGCATGAACGACGTGAAGACCGGTCAGAAGATCCTGGTCAACAACGAGCCCGCGATCATCACCGACACCGAGTACGTCAAGCCGGGCAAGGGCCAGGCCTTCACCCGGGTGAAGTTCCGCCAGATCCGCTCCGGCCGCGTGCAGGAAATCACCATGAAGGCGACCGACTCGGTCGAGAGCGCCGACGTCGTCGACACCGACATGCAGTTCCTCTACGCGGACGGCGAGTACTGGCACTTCATGAATCCGGAGTCGTTCGAGCAGTTCCAGGCCGACAAGGCCGGCATGGGCGGCGCGGACAAGTGGCTCAAGGGCGAGGAGGAGTGCGTGGTGACGCTGTTCAACGGCACCCCGATCATGGTCACGCCGCCGAACTTCGTCGAGCTGAAGATCGTCGAGACCGATCCCGGCGTGCGCGGCGACACTTCGGGCGGCGGCGGCAAGCCGGCCACGCTGGAGACCGGCGCCGTCGTGCGCGTGCCGCTGTTCGTCGGCCAGGACGAAGTGATCAAGGTCGACACCCGCTCGGGCGAATACGTCTCGCGCGTGAAGTGACCGGTCCGCGGCGACTCGCGTAGCGGATCGATCATTCCGCGAAAACGGGACACTGGATCCGGCCAAGCGGCATCCAGCGCCCCATCCGCGAAGCAGCCCACGGTTGCCTCGCCGGAGAGAACCACCAGCGTCCACGGATGCCCGCTTTCGCGGGAACGACGGGAGCAGACGGATGCAGACCGAAACCGCGCTTCAGCCCTGCGACCTGCTGATCGAGGCAGGCTGGGTGGTGCCGGTCGTCCCGCACGGCGTGGTGCTGGAGGACCATGCGGTCGCGGTGCGCGGCGGCAGCATCGTCGCGGTGTTGCCTCGGCACGAGGCACGCGCCCGCTTCGACGCGGCGGACGTGGTGTCGCGTCCGCAGTCGGCGCTGATCCCGGGGCTGGTCAACGCCCATACGCACAATCCGATGACGCTGCTGCGCGGCGTCGCCGACGACCTGCCGCTGATGCAGTGGCTGCAGGGCCATATCTGGCCGCTGGAAGCGCGCCTGATCGGCCCCGAATTCGTCGCCGACGGCGTGGCGCTGGCGATCGCGGAAATGCTCCGTGGCGGCACCACCTGCTGCAACGAGAACTACTTCTTCCCGGACGCGGAGGCGGCGACCTTCCGCCGCTTCGGCTTCCGCGCGCTGGTCGGCCTGCCGATCATCGACTTCCCCTCGGCGTGGGCGCGCAGCGACGACGAGTATTTCGACCGCGCCTGCGAAGTGCACGACCAGTGGCGGAACGACCCGCTGGTCGCGACCGCGTTCGCGCCGCATGCGCCGTACACGGTCTCGGACGCGAGCTTCGAGCGCATCCGCATACTGTCCGACCAGCTGGACGTGCCGGTGCACTGCCACTTGCACGAGACCGCGCACGAGGTCGCCGAGTCGCAGCAGAAGCATGGCCAGCGTCCGCTCGCACGGCTGGACCGCCTCGGCCTGGTCAACGACCGCCTGATCGCGGTGCACATGACCCAGCTGCTCGAATCCGAGATCGCGCTGTGCGCGGCGCGCGGCGTCAGCGTCGCGCACTGCCCCGAGTCCAACCTCAAGCTCGCCTCGGGCTTCTGCCCGGCGGGCGCGCTGCAGCGCGCGGGCGTCAACCTCGCCATCGGCACCGACGGCGCGGCCAGCAACAACGACCTCGACATGTTCGGCGAGACGCGCACCGCCGCGCTGCTCGCCAAGGCCGTCGCGGACGACGCCGCAGCGCTGGATGCGGCGAGCGCGCTGCATGCCGCGACGCTCGGCGGCGCGCGCGCGCTCGGCTTCGGCGACCTGGTCGGCTCGGTCGAGCCCGGCAAGCAGGCCGACCTCGCCTGCATCGACCTCGCCGCCATCGAGACCCAGCCGCTGCACCACGTCATCTCGCAGCTTGTCTACGCCTGCGGGCGCCAGCAGGTGACGGACGTCTGGATCGCCGGCCGCCGCCGGCTGCGAGAGCGCGCGCTGGTCGACATGGACGAGGCCGCGCTGCTGGCGAACGCACGCCAGTGGCGCGAGCGCATCGCGGCGATCCGCGTGTCGTGAGCGCAAACGACGAGGACCGCATGAACGCCACGCGTACCGACAACTTCAGCCAGGCCGAGCTCGACAAGTTCAACGAGCTGGCGCATCGCTGGTGGGATCCCGAAGGTCCGCAGAAGGCGCTGCATGCGCTCAACCCGGTCCGCCTGCGCTATGTCGCCGACCGCGTGCCGCTGCGCGGCGCCGCGGTGCTCGACGTGGGCTGCGGCGGTGGCCTGCTGAGCGAGGCGCTGGCGGTCGAGGGCGCGCGCGTCACCGCGATCGACCTGGCGCCCGACCTGCTGAAGATCGCGCGCCTGCACGGGCTGGAATCCGGCGTGCAGGTGGACTACCGGGCGTCCTCCGTCGAGGCCCTGGCCGCCGACCACGCGGGCGCGTTCGACGCGGTCACCTGCATGGAGATGATCGAGCACGTGCCGGATCCGGCGTCGGTGATCGATGCCTGCGCGCGCCTGCTCAAGCCGGGCGGCCGGCTGTTGCTGTCGACGCTCAACCGCACGCCCGCGGCGTTCGCGCTCGCCATCGTCGGCGCGGAATACATCGCCCGCCTGCTGCCCAAGGGCACGCACCGCTACCGCGACTTCATCCGGCCGTCCGAGCTCGGCGCCTGGCTGCGCGCGGCCGGCCTGCAACTCGAGGACGTGAGCGGCCTGCTGTACGAGCCGTGGCGCAACGGCGCGCGACTGTCCCGCCGCACCGACGTCAACTATCTCGCCTGCGCGCGCAAGCCGGGCGCGGCATGAGCGGCGGCGCATCGATGGGCAAGCCGGCGGGCGCGTCGACGGGCACATTTCCGCCGCTGGTGCTGTTCGACCTCGACGGCACGCTGGTCGACAGCGCGCCGGACTTCGTCGCCACCCTGGACCGCCTGCTTGCCGAACGCGGCGAGCCGCCGATCGCACTTGCGACATTGCGGCCGCATGTGTCGAAGGGGTCGCGCGCGATGCTGGCGACGGCATTCCCGCGGCTCGACGTCGAGGCCCGCGAGGCGTTGCTCCCGCGCTTCCTTGCCGTGTACGAAGAGGAACTCGCGCGCCACGGCCGTCCGTTCGAGGGCGTCGACGCGCTGCTCGACGCGATCGAAGCCGCCGGCAGCCGCTGGGGCATCGTCACCAACAAGCCCGAATACCTCGCCCGCCTGCTGCTGCCGCGGCTCTGCTGGGACGCGCGCTGCGCGGTCCTGCTCGGCGGCGACAGCCTGCCGGTGCGCAAGCCCGATCCGCTGCCGCTGCTGCATGCCGCGCAGGCGCTCGGCGTCGCCCCGGGCGACTGCGTCTACGTCGGCGACGACGAGCGCGACATCATCGCCGCGCGCGCAGCGACGATGCCGTCGATCGCCGCGCTGTGGGGCTACCGGCTCGAGGCCGACGACCCGATCACCTGGCAGGCCGACCGGCTGGCGGCGCGGCCCGTCGACCTGCTCGATGCCGCGGCGTGGCCGCGTCCGGTCGCCGCATGAACGAGGCGGCCGCCGCCAGCTTCACCGGCAAGTGGCGCGAGCGCTGGCCGGAGTGGGGCGTGGCGGAGGTGTTCGTGGCGCCCGCCGAGCGCGCGCTCGCGGTCGCCTGGTTCGCGCTGCGGCAGGAACTCACCGACGCGGCCTGGGCCGGCAACGACCCACGCCCCGGCGAGGCCAAGCTGGCGTGGTGGGCGGACGAACTGCAGGGCTGGGCGCAGGGCCGCCGCAGGCACCCGCTGGGGGCCGCACTGGGCGCCGGGGCCGCGCCGTGGTCGCTGCTTGCCAACTGCCTGCCTGCATTGCTCGCCAGCCGTGACCGCGCGGTGGACGCCGACCAGGCGATCGCCGCGGTCGAACCCTTCGCGGAGGCGGTGGCTGGAATCGCGGCGACGCTGTTCGCCAGCCGCACGCCCGCGCCGACCCGCAATGCGGCGCTCGCCCTGCTCGCCGAGCAACTGCTCGTGCAGGGCGAAGCCTCGGCGCCGCTGCTGGTGCGCGCGCGCCTCGGCGAGGAAGTGGGCGCGAACGGGTTCGCCAGGGCGTGGGCCGCCGAGCTGTTGTCGCGCTGGCCGCAACCGCACGACGGCGCGCGTCCCGGCCGTGTGCATGCGGCGCTGCTGCACGGACGCCTGCGCGACTTCGCGCGCAGTGGCCGCCTGCGTCCACTGCCGGCCTGGCGCGCGCTGTGGGTCGCATGGGGCGCCGCGCGCCGCTGAGCGCGACGCAGCGTTCCGCGGGCCCGGAAGGCCCGTCACCGCCCGCCGGCTACAATGCGCGCCCGCCCGTCGTCCTGCCGATCGTGACCGGAACCCCGCGCTCGCCCGCCCCGCTGCCCGACGTCGCCCACGACGCCGCGGCGCTGGCGCGCCCGCTCGACTGGGTCGGCATGGAACGCATCGCGTTGCCGATCCGCGTCGCCGGCCCCGATGGGGAACCGGTACAGGTCGCGGCGTCCGCCGACGTGTTCGTCGACCTGCGGGCCGCCGGTGCCCGCGGCATCCACATGTCGCGCCTGTACCTGCAGTTGCAGCAGGCATTCGCGGGCGAAGGCATCACGCCCGCCGGCCTGCGGCGCGTGCTGCAGGGATTCGTCGACTCGCAGCAGGGCCTGTCCACCAGCGCGCGCCTGGTGCTGCGCTACGACCACCTGCTGCAGCGCGCCGCGCTGGCCAGCGGCCATCGTGGATGGAAGCACTACCCGGTCACCATCGAGGCGACGCTGCGCGAAGGCCACCTGCGCCTGGCGCTTGCGCTCGCGGTCGAGTATTCGAGCACCTGCCCGGCCTCCGCCGCGCTGTCGCGCCAGCTCAACGCCGAGCGCTTCGCCGCCGATTTCGCCGGCGCGCGACCCTTGTCGAACGAGGTGGTGCGCGACTGGCTCGCGTCCGAGCGCGGCCTGGCCGCGACGCCGCATGCGCAGCGCAGCCGCGCGGAGGTGCGCGTCGAGCTCAGGCCCGCCTTCGACGAGCTGCCGGTGGCGGCGCTGATCGACGCGCTGGAGGAAGCGCTCGCGACCCCGGTGCAGACCGCGGTGAAGCGCGAGGACGAACAGGCCTTCGCCGAACTCAACGCGGCCAACCTGATGTTCTGCGAGGACGCCGCGCGACGCGTGGCCGCGGTCTTGGCACGCGACCCGCGCATCGAGCGTTTCGACGCCAGCGTCGCCCATTTCGAGAGCCTGCATCCGCACGACGCGGTCGCGCGGGTGGCGGGGCGGGGGCCGGACGCCTGATCCGATGCGGTCGTCCGCGTCATGGACGGCGGGTTGGTGCGGCAGGTGTCGGCGGCACGCGCGCGGCGCGGGCATGCCGCCGGGATCGCGTCAGCGATAGAACACCAGGCGCTGCCCCTGTGGCGTGCCGAGCAGGCGCACGCCGTTCCATGCCTGCACGCCGTTGACCCACGTCGATGCGATGCGCGAGTGGAACGTCGTGCCTTCGAACGGCGACCAGCCGCACTTGGACAGCACGTCCTCGCGGCGCACGGTGAACGGCGCGTCCTCCACCAGCACGAGGTCGGCCCAGTAGCCTTCGCGCAGGAAGCCGCGCTCGGCCACGTCGAACAGCTGCGCCGGCGCGTGCGCGAACTTCTGCACCACCTGCGCGGTGGTGAGGCGGCCTTCGTGCACCAGCTCCAGCGCCGCGTTCAGCGCGAACTGCACCAGCGGTAGCCCGCTCGGCGCCTGCGCGTACGGGCGCGCCTTCTCCTCCAGCGTGTGCGGCGCGTGGTCGGTGGCCAGCACGTCGAGCACGTCCTCGGCGAGCGCGCGGATCAGCGCCTCGCGGTCGGCCGCGTCCTTGATCGCGGGATTGCACTTGATCAGGTTGCCCAGGCGCGCGTAGTCGCCGCGGTCGAAGCGCAGGAAGTGGATGCAGGTCTCGGCGGTGATCTGCTTGCGGCTGCCGTCGGCGCGGATCAGCGGGCCCTGCTCGAACAGCGCGAGCTCGTCCGCGGTGCTGATGTGCAGCACGTGCAGGCGCGTGCCGTGCCTGCGCGCCAGCGAGATCGCGAGCTCGCTCGAACGCATGCACGCCTCGCGCGAGCGGATGTCGGGATGCGCCTCGACCGGGATGGCGTCGCCGCAGCGCGCCTTCCACGCCGCGAGGTTCGCCTCGATCATCGGCGTGTCCTCGCAGTGGGTGATGATCGGCGTCGGCGCGTGGGCGAAGATGCCGTCGAGCACCACCGGGTCGTCGACCAGCATGTTGCCGGTGGATGCACCCATGAAGACCTTGATGCCGGGTGCCGTTTTCGGATCGAGCGCCTTGATCGCGTCGAGGTTGTCGTTGCTGCCGCCGAGGTAGAACCCGAAGTTGCCCCAGGCGCGGCCCGCGGCGCGGCGGTACTTGTCCTCGAGCGCGGCGCTGTCCAGCGTCGGCGGCGAGGTGTTGGGCATGTCCATGAAGGTGGTCAGGCCGCCGGCGACGGCAGCGGCCGATTCCGTCGCGATGTCGGCCTTGTATTCGAGGCCGGGTTCGCGGAAATGCACCTGGTCGTCGACCATGCCCGGCAGCAGGCGCGCGCCGGCTGCGTCGACGACGACCTCGCGCTCGCGCGCCGACAGCCCGCTGCCGATCTCGGCGATGCGCCCGCGCTCGATGCGCAGGTCGCCCTCGAACTCGCGCCCCTCGTTCACCAGGCGGGCGTTGACGATCAGCGTGTCGGCCATGCGGCGGTTCCTTGTCAGCGGGGCGGCACGGGATCGTGCCCGCCGGGATGCAGCGGATGGCAGCGGCCGATGCGCCGCAGCGCCAGCCAGCCGCCCTTGAACGCGCCGAAGCGCGCGATCGCTTCCATCGCGTATTCCGAGCAGGTCGGCACGAAGCGGCAGCGCGGTCCGAGCAGCGGACTGAGCCAGCGTTTGTAGCCGCGCAGCAGGACGATGAGCGTTCGATCGATCACGATGTTTGCACGCGGCGACGCCGAGACTCGCGCGGTTGCCGCTGTAGTCCCGGCAGGGTATAACAGCGCGCTTTCCCGTCTCAAGGGAACAGAGGAAACGCCCGACGTGGCAGCGAAGAAACCCGCGAAGAAGGCCGCCAAGGCCGCCCCGAAAAAAGCCAGCGCGCCGGTGAAGAAGGCCGTCGCCAAGAAGCCGGTCGCGGCGAAGAAGACGGCGGCCAAGCCGGCCGCGAAGAAAGTCGTCGCGAAGAAGCCTGCGCCGGCCAAGAAGGCCGTGCCGGCGAAGAAGCCCGTCGCGAAGCCGGCGGCGAAGACCGTCCCCGCCAAGACCGTCGCCAAGGCCCCGGTGAAGGCGCCTGCCAAGGCCGCCCCCGCCAAGGCGCCGGCGAAGGCCGCAGCGCCCGCGAAGAAGCCGGCTCCGCCCAAGGCGCCTGTCGCCAAGCCGGCCAGCAAGGCGATCGGTCGCGAGGGGCTCGTCGGCCCGGTCAAGGTCGAGACACCGAAGCAGCCGCAGTCGACCCACGCGGGCGCCCCGGCCCCCAAGCCGGCGGCCAAGCCCGTGGCCAAGCCGGTCGCGAAGGAGCTCGCGCAGGCGACGCCGACCAAGCCGGTCGCCGCCTCGGCGCGTCCGGTCGGCAAGGTGGCGGTGGCCGTCGCGGCCAGGCCGCAGCAGCCGGCGGCCAACCGCAAGCTCAAGGTGGTGCCGTACGACACCGACGAGGCCACCGGCCGCCCGATCCTGCCGAAGGGCTACAGGCCCTCGCCGGACGAGGAATACATGGGCGCGCTGCAGCTCGAGTATTTCCGCCAGCGCCTGCTGCAGTGGCGCGCGGACCTGATCGAGGAATCCAAGCAGACGATCGAGAACCTCAAGGACGAAGTGCGCGACGTCGGCGACGAAGCCGAGCGCGCCACGCGCGAGACCGAGAACTCGCTCGAGCTGCGCACCCGCGACCGCTACCGCAAGCTGATCGGCAAGATCGACAGCACGCTCAAGCGCGTGGATGCGGGCGAGTACGGCTACAGCGTCGACTCGGGCGAGGAGATCGGCCTGGAGCGCCTGGAGGCGCGGCTGACCGCCGAGCGCACGATCGACGAGCAGGAACGCTGGGAGCACCTGCAGAAGCAGATCGGCGACTGAGCGGGCGATGCTGCCGGCATGAATGACAAAGGCCCCGCATTGCGGGGCCTTTGCTTTCGTGGCCGGTCGATCAGGTGCCTTCCGCGCGGAACCCGGCCTTGCGGTGGGAGCCGTCGCAGTAGGGCTTGTTGTTCGAATGCCCGCAACGGCACAGCCAGGTCTCGGTGACCCGGTTGACGGTGCGGCCGGTGCCGCTGACGACTTCCAGGTTGCCGGTGACGTGCAGCGGCCCATCCCTGGTCGGTTCGATCGCCAGCGCGCCGTTGCGCGCGGCGAGCGGTTGCGATGCCTGTTCCGCCGGTTCCCCGGTCGCCGCGAAGCCGCCTTCGTGGTGGCGGTTGTCGCAGAACGGCTTGTTGCGGGACAGGCCGCAGCGGCACAGGGTGGCGCGGAACGGCTGCGTCTCGCCGGCGACGGTGCATTCGGCGTGGAACGCCAGCGGCCCGTTTTCGCGCACGCGCACCGTATTGACCTCAGGGGCCCGCTCGTCGGCGCCGTCGGCGCGCGCGAAAGTGAGCGCACCCGACGGACAGCTGCGCACGATCGCTTCCACTTCCTCCGCCGGCGCCGCATCCGGATGCAGCCATTCGCCTTCCGCATTGGGCACGAACACCTGCGGGTTGCCGAGCACGCAGTTGCGCGAATGCACGCAGCGCGCCGGATCGAAGTGGATGGTGATGCGTCCCCCGCGTGCCGTCTCGACCGTCATCGCCGCCGTCTCCGCTGGACTGCCCGGCAGTCTACTCCCGCCGTCTCAGTGCAGCTCGCGCAGGTCCAGCCGGCGCAACCTCGGCGCCAGCCTTGCGGTGATGCCGACGATGGCCAACGTCATGCAGCCGCCGAACACCACCGACGGCACCAGCCGGAGCAGCTTCGCCGCCAGCCCCGATTCGAACGCGCCCAGCTCGTTCGACGAGCCGATGAAGATGCCGTTGATCGCCGACACGCGCCCGCGCATGGCGTCGGGCGTCGCCAGCTGCAGGATGGTCGAGCGCAGCACCACCGACACGCCGTCGCACAAGCCCGATGCGAACAGCAGCGCCACCGACAGCCACAGCTGGCGCGAGAGCGCGAAGCCGATGATGCACAGGCCGAAGCCGGCGACCGCCGCGAGCAGCAGGCGGCCCGCGCCGCGCTCCGGCGGCCGTTGCGCCATCCACGCGCCCACCAGCACCGCCCCCGCGGCCGGCGTCGCGCGCAGGATGCCCAGCGCTTCCGGGCCGGCGTGCAGGATGTCCTTGATGAAGGCGGGCAGCAGCGCGACCGCACCGCCGAACAGCACCGCGAACATGTCGAGCGCCAGTGCGCCGAGCAGCACCTGGTGCCCGAACACGAAGCGCAGTCCCTCGCCGATGCTGGCGAAGATCGGCGCGCGTTCGCCCGTGGGCATCGCGTCCTCGACCCGCATCACCAGCAGCGCGAGGCCCGCCGCCACTCCGAGGACCGCGGCCACGCCGTAGGCCACGCCCTTGCCGGCCCAGCCGACCAGGGCGCCGCCGAGCGCCGGCCCGATCACCAGCCCGAGCTGGAACACCACGCTGCCCATGCCCGCGCCGCGCCCGAACTGCGCGCGCGGCAGCGCGCGGGCGAACAGCGCGTTGTAGATCGGCCCGAGGAAGGTGCGCACGGTGCCGGTCAGTGCGATCGCCGCGTAGATCAGCAGGTGCCCCGGCCACGCCAAGCGTCCGGTGGCGATCGCGGTGAGCAGCAGCGCGGTGGTCGCCAGGCACGCACAGGCGATCGCGCCGAGCCTGCGGCGCGGCAGATGGTCGACCAGGTAGCCTGCGAATGGCGCGGTGCAGAAATAGGGAATGACCTCCGCCAGCCCGACGAGGCCGAGCGACAGTGGATCGTGGGTCAGCTCGTAGATGTGCCAGCCGACCGTGACCGCGACGACCTGGTAGGACAGGATCGCGAGGATGCGGAAGGCGAGGAGCTCGACGAAGGCGCGGTTGCGCAGTGGCGAGGCGGGCAGGGCGTCCTCGCTCACGCGGCCTCGCGCGCCCTGTCGCGGATGAAGGCGAGCAGCGCGGCCAGGCCGTTGCTGCGCGTCGGCGACAGGTGCTTCGCCAGGCCGATCGCGGCGATGTAGTCGGGCTCGGTCGCGGTGATTTCGGCGGCACTGCGCCCGGAATACACGCGCAGCGCCAGATAGATCAGTCCGGACACGATCGCCGAATCGCTCACCGCGCGGAAATCGAGGCGGCCGGCATCGCCATCGGCCACGATCCACACCATCGACTGGCAGCCATGCAGGCGATGCTCGTCGGTCTTCCACGCATCGGGGAAAGGCGGCAGCTTGCGCCCGAGGTCGATCAGGTACTGATAGCGCTCGGACCAGTCGCCGAAGAAGGCGAACTCTTCCGCGACGGCCTCTTGGGCCGCGGCGGCAGTGGGTTCGAGCGGGAAGGTGGTGTCGTTCACGTCAAGTCCGGATGCCGCGATGTCGCGAGCGCATTTTACCCCCGGGCATTTGCCTCCGGGCCTGCAGGCCGGCCGTGCAGCCATTCGTGGACGAGCGTGTCGAGCGGCGGCGGCGAGCACGCTTTTTCACCCATCCGCAAGCCCGCTGCGGACGGGCGTCAGGCGCGTTTCCAGCGCACGCCCTGCGGTGTGTCTTCCAGCACGATGCCTTCCGACGACAGCTGCTCGCGGATCGCGTCGGCGCGGGCGAAATCGCGGGCCTTCTTCGCCGCGGCGCGCTCGTCGATCAGCGCCTGGATGCGTGCGTCGTCGCCTGCATCGGTGCCGCGCGCGAACCACGCGGCAGGCGATTGCTGGAGCAGTCCGAGGGCGAGGCCGGCGCCGAGCAGTTCCGATTTCAGCCGGCGCCGATCCTCCGGCGTCTCCGCCTTGCGTGCCTCTCCGGCGATGCGGGCGATTTCGGCGAGCACCTGCGGCGTGTTGAGGTCGTCGTCGAGCGTGTCCTCGATCGCCTGCGGGATGGTCGCTTCCGCTTCCGCGTCATGGAGGTCGCGCAGCGTCCCGTACAGCCGGTCGAGCGTGCGCACCGACTGTTCGACCAGCGCGGCCGACCAGTCGAGCGGCTGCCGGTAGTGCGCCGACAGCAGCGCGTAGCGCAGCGCCTCGGGCGGATGTCGCTGCAGCAGGTCGTGGATCTTCTCGATGTTGCCGAGCGACTTGGACATCTTCGCGCCGCCGAACACCAGCATGCCGTTGTGCAGCCAGTAGCGCGCGAAGATCCTGCCGCCGTGCGCGCACTCGCTCTGCGCGATCTCGTTCTCGTGGTGGGGGAACTGGAGGTCGACGCCACCGGCGTGGATGTCGATGGTCGTGCCCAAGTGCGCTTCGGCCATCGCCGAGCATTCGATGTGCCAGCCCGGACGGCCGCGGCCCCACGGCGAATCCCAGCCGGGCAGGTCGTCGGTGGAAGGCTTCCACAAGACGAAGTCGCCGGGGTCGCGCTTGTACGGCGCCACCTCGACGCGCGCGCCGGCGAGCATTTCGTCCGGATCGCGGCGCGAGAGCCTGCCGTAGCCTTCGAATGAGGCGACCGAGAAGAGCACGTGGCCTTCCGCGGCATAGGCATGGCCTGCCGCGATCAGCCGCTCGATCATCGCGACGATCTGCGGAATGTGGCGCGTCACTTCCGGTTCGACGTCGGGCGCCACCGCGCCGAGCTGCGCCATGTCGTCCCGGAACGCGGCCGCGAAGCGCTCGGTGATCGCGCCGATCGGCACGCCCTGCTCGCGTGCGGCGTTGTTGATCTTGTCGTCGACGTCGGTGATGTTGCGCACGTAGCGCACCGCGCCGTGCCGACGCCGCAGCAGGTCGGCGAGCACGCCGAAGACCACGTAGGGACGGGCGTTGCCGATGTGGACGTAGTTGTAGACGGTCGGCCCGCAGACGTACATCGTCGGGCAGGCGGGATCGAGCGGCACGAACGGGTCGACCCGGCGGGTCAGGCTGTTGTGGAGGCGCAGGCTCATCGGCAGGGGGCGCCCTCGCGCGAGGGACTTCGGGCGGAAAACCGCTCGATTCTAGCGGTCGCGGCCAGGCGACGACAGCAGGGATTCAGCCCTCCGGGCAGGGGAACGCATACACTGCAGCCCCCGATCCGCGACTGAGACCTGGTGCCGAAGCACTCCCTTCTCCTGCTGGCTGGCCTGCTGTTCGCATGCCGTGCGTGGGCGGCCGGGCAGGAGAACGTCATTCCGGTCGAGAACGTGCGCACGGACTACGCGCAGGTCCTGCGCGTCGAACCCGTCTACCAGACGCTGCACGCGACCCGCAGCGAACAGCAGTGCGACGCGCCCGTCGAGGCGCAGAAGCCGCAGGCGAAAGGGCTTTCGCGCCTGGTAGGCGTCGTGCGCGACGCGCTCGGCAAGGACCAGCCGGACAACGCGCCGGCGCCGCAGGCCGGATCCGGTTGCCGCACGGTGCAGGTGCAGCGCGAGTTCCGGCGCCCCATCGCCTACGACGTCGACTACCTCTACAAGGGCATGAAATACCGGTCGCGGCTCGCGGAGGATCCGGGCAACCGCCTGCGCGTGCGCGTGTCGGTGACGCCCTACGCGGCGCCCGCCGACAACCGCTGAGCTTGCGCCTGCTCTCCTCGCGTGCGAGGATGCGCGCCCGATGTGCCCCGCCCGCGCCCCTGCCGAGATCCTCACTTCCGCCCGCATGGCGGCAGGCATGACGTCGCGCGCGCGCCGACCGTTTCCCACCGACCAGGCTGGGTAAACGGCAACCGCCGTCATCGCATCACGCGAAAGCCCAGCCACCGCGCTGGGCTTTCGCTTTTCCGGTCTCCGAAAAGCCCGCGCTCCCAACGCAGCGCCGCACGGAGTTCCGATGAAGCAGGGTTCCATCAAGCACTTCCTCAACACCCAGGACTGGTCGCGTGCCGACCTCGATGCGCTGCTCGCGCATGCGGCGGCCTTCAAGGGCCGCAAGCTCGGCGACGAGCTGCGCGGCAAGTCCATCGCGCTGGTCTTCTTCAACAGCTCGCTGCGCACGCGCACCAGCTTCGAACTGGGCGCGTTCCAGCTCGGCGGCCATGCGGTCGTGCTGCAACCGGGCAAGGACGCGTGGCCGATCGAGTTCGACGTCGGCACCGTCATGGACGGCGAGGCGGAGGAGCACATCGCCGAAGTGGCGAGGGTGCTGTCGCGCTACGTCGACCTGATCGGCGTGCGCGCCTTCCCGAAGTTCGCCGACTGGTCGGTGGACCGCGAGGATCGCGTGCTGCGCGGCTTCGCCCGTTACGCCACGGTGCCGGTGATCAACATGGAGACGATCACCCACCCCTGCCAGGAGCTCGCGCACGCGCTGGCGCTGCAGGAGCACTTCGGCACCAGCGACCTGCGCGGCAAGAAGTACGTGCTCACCTGGACGTACCACCCGAAGGCGCTCAACACCGCCGTCGCCAATTCGGCGCTCACCATCGCCACGCGCCTCGGCATGGACGTGACCCTGCTGTGCCCGACGCCCGATTACGAGCTGGATGGGCGCTACATGGGCTGGGCGGCGGAGAACGTCGCCGAAAGCGGCGGTTCGCTCACCGTCAGCCACGACATCGAGGAGGCCTACCGCGGCGCCGACGTCGTCTACGCGAAGAGCTGGGGCGCGCTGCCGTATTTCGGCAACTGGGACGCCGAGAAGTCGACTCGCGACCGCTTCCGCCACTTCATCGTCGACGAGGCCAAGATGGCGCTGACCAACGACGCGGTGTTCTCGCATTGCCTGCCGTTGCGCCGCAACGTCAAGGCGACCGATGCCGTGATGGACTCGCCGCGCTGCATCGCGATCGACGAGGCCGAGAACCGCCTGCACGTGCAGAAGGCGGTGATGGCGGCGCTTGCCGGACAGTGAGCCGGGATTTTCCCCGCAACCGGATTCCAGCTCTTCCAGCGGGCCTGAAACCCGCCCCATGGACAACGACCAGATGACCACGAACCAAGACATCGTCCTCGCCTTCTCCGGCGGCCTCGACACCAGCTTCTGCGTGCCCTACCTGAAGGAGCGAGGCTGGAACGTGCACACCGTGTTCGCCGATACCGGCGGCGTCGACGCCGAGGAGCGCGCGTACATCGAACAGCGCGCGGCCGAACTCGGCGTCGCTTCACATGTCACGATCGACGGCGGCCCCGCGTTGTGGGACGGCTTCGTCAAGCCCTTCGTCTGGGCGGGCGAGGGCTACCAGGGCCAGTATCCGCTGCTGGTGTCCGACCGCTACCTGATCGTCGATGCGGCGCTCGCCCGCGCGCGCGACCTCGGCACGAGTGCGATCGCCCACGGCTGCACCGGCATGGGCAACGACCAGGTGCGCTTCGACCTGGCGGTGAAATCGAGTCCCGCTCCGACGGGCGCCGACTGGCGCATCGTCGCGCCGATCCGCGAGATCCAGAAGGAGCACACGCAGACGCGCGCCTACGAGCAGCAATACCTCGAGCAACGCGGCTTCGGCGTGCGCTCGAAACAGAAGGCCTACACGATCAACGAGAACCTGCTCGGCGTGACGCTGTCGGGCGGCGAGGTTGATGCATGGGAAGCGCCCGGCGAGGGCGCGCGCGGCTGGTGCGCGCCGCGCGCGCAGTGGCCGGCCGCGCCGCT
>JABFWF010000253.1 GCA_013362405.1 Lysobacter sp.
CGGGTTCTCGGTGGTCGCGCCGACGAACAGGATCGTTCCGCGCTCGATGTGCGGCAGGAATGCGTCCTGCTGCGCCTTGTTGAAGCGATGCACCTCGTCGACGAACAGCACGGTGCGCCGGCCTTCGGCGAAGCGGTGGCCGGCTTCGGCCAGGACCTGCCGTACCTCCGGCAGGCCGGCGAGCACGGCCGAAATCGCGCGGAACTCGGCATCGGCGTACTGCGCGAGCAGCAACGCGAGCGTGGTCTTGCCGCAGCCGGGCGGTCCCCACAGGATCATCGAGTGCACGTGGCCCGACTCGATCGCGCGCCGCAACGCCGAGCCACGCGTGAG
Organism: Lysobacter sp.; assembly: GCA_013362405.1. Taxonomy (GTDB): domain Bacteria; phylum Pseudomonadota; class Gammaproteobacteria; order Xanthomonadales; family Xanthomonadaceae; genus JABFWF01. The sequence goes on from JABFWF010000253.1 coordinate 334, forward strand.
CAGCCGGCGCTGGCCGACCATCTCGTCGAGCGAGCGCGGCCGCATGCGCTCGGCGAGCGGACGCAGCGCGTCGCGGTCGACGCTCAGCAGGTCGGGCGTGGAAGCGGCGGGCACGCTGCGGCGGGGCATGCAGCGATCTTAACGGTCCCGCGATGCAGCCGGCGCCATGCGCGCCGCGCGGTCACTCGCCGACGACGTCCACGCCCTTGGCGGGCGTGTAGCGGAAAGTGCCTGCGGCGAAGGCCGGGTTGCGCTGCCAGCGGTCGAACACGATCCGGGTCTTCTGGCCGAGCGCATCGACCACCTGCATGCGCGCCAGGCCCTGCGGACCGAAGCCCAGGCGCGCCGACTGGAAGTTCGCCTCGGCGTTGCCCTTCGGCTTGAGCAGCAGCCAATCGAGCCCGTCGTCGCGGCCGGCTTCCTCGACGACGTAGTCACGATCGAGCCTGGACGGATCGACCAGCGCCGCGAGCGGGCTGTTCGCTTCCTCGGTGCCCTGCGGGCGCTTCGTCACCTGCTGCAGGTCCGGGTCGTATACCCACACCGACTTGCCGTCGGCGACGACCAGCTGTTCGTAGGGCTTCTCGTACTCCCAGCGGAACAGGCGCGGCGCCGACAGCGCCACGCGGCCGCTGGACGTTTCCTTGAGCTTGCCGGAGGGGTTGAACACCTGCTGGCTGAAGCGGCCGTCGAGCCCCTTCAGGCCCTTGGTGAAAGTAGCGAGGTCGTCGCGCGCGCCGGCGGCAGCGGTCGTCGCGAAGAGGGCAAGGGCGAGGGCGGCGAAGCGCAGGCGCATGTTGCTGGTCCGATGTCCGTCGAGTGGTGGCGAGTCTGCCGCAGGAAGGCTGAATAGGCTTTCATTGCGGCGCTCGCCGTTCATCCTCGACAGCCCGAGGACGAACGTTGCCCCGAATACGGCTGGCTCGGCGCCACCGAACCGCGAAGCCCGTCTATCAGCGCGGTGGCGGCGGCGCGATGACCGTGCGGTCGCCGTTGTGTTCCGGCCCGGATACCACGCCCGCGGCTTCCATCGCTTCGATCAGGCGCGCGGCGCGGTTGTAGCCGATCTTCAGGCGGCGCTGCACGCCGGAGATCGATGCGCGACGCGTCTCGGTGACGATACGCACCGCCTCGTCGTACAGCGGATCGGATTCGTCCCCCGCTCCACCGCTGCTTTCAGGCAGGCCGGTCACGCCGACCACCACGCCGTCGCCCAGCGACTGCACTTCCTCGAGCACGCCTTCGATGTAATCGGGCCCGCCGCCGCTCTGCTTGAGGTGCTCGACGACGCGATGCACTTCCTCGTCGCTGACGAAGGCGCCGTGCACGCGCTCGGGCATCGCGGTCCCCGGCGGCAGGTAGAGCATGTCGCCATGGCCGAGCAGCGTTTCCGCGCCGGACTGGTCGAGGATTGTGCGCGAGTCGATCTTGCTCGACACCTGGAAGGCGATGCGGGTGGGAATGTTCGCCTTGATCAGGCCGGTGATGACGTCGACCGACGGGCGTTGCGTGGCGAGGATGAGGTGGATGCCGGCCGCGCGCGCCTTCTGCGCCAGGCGGGCGATGAGCTCCTCCACCTTCTTGCCGACGATCATCATCATGTCGGCGAATTCGTCGATGAAGATGACGATGAACGGCATTGTCTCCAGCGGCCGCGGCGCTTCGCCGAGTTCTGGATTCGGTTTGAACAGCGGATCCATCAGCGGCTGGCCGGCGTCCTGCGCGTCCTTGACCTTCTTGTTGAAGCCGGCGAGGTTGCGCACGCCGACCGCCGACATCAGCTTGTAGCGGCGCTCCATTTCCGCCACGCACCAGCGCAAGCCGTTCGCCGCCTCCTTCATGTCGGTGACGACCGGCGCCAGCAGGTGCGGGATGCCCTGGTAGACGCTGAGTTCCAGCATCTTCGGGTCGATCATCAGCATCCGCAGGTCCTTGGCGGAGGCCTTGTACAACAGCGACAGCACCATCGCGTTGACCGCGACGGACTTGCCGGAACCGGTGGTGCCCGCGACCAGCAGGTGCGGCATGCGCGCGAGGTCGGCGACGGTCGGCCGGCCGGCGATGTCCTTGCCGAGCGCGAGGGTGAGCGGGCTCGCCGACTTGTCGTATTCCTTCGAGCGCAGCAGCTCGCTGAGGTAGATCATCTCGCGATGGGTGTTCGGCGTCTCCAGGCCGACCACCGACTTGCCGGGGATCACGTCGACCACGCGCACCGACTTCACCGACAGGCCGCGCGCGATGTCCTTGTCGAGCGAGGAGATCTGGCTGACCTTGACGCCGGGCGCGGGCTCGATCTCGAAGCGCGTGATCACCGGGCCGGGATACGCGCCGACCACCTGCGCGTCGATGCGGAAATCCTTGAGCTTGAATTCGATCTGGCGCGACAGCGTCTCGAGCGTCTGCTCGTCGTAGCCCTTGGGTTGCGGCTTGGGATCGTCGAGCAGCGCCAGCGGTGGGATGCCGGTGCCGTCGCCGACGTGGAACAGCGGGATCTGCTGCTCGCGCTTGGCGCGGTCGCTCTTTTCCACGACGGGCGCAGGCGGCGGCTCAATCTTCACCGGGGAGCGCTTGGCCCGCAGCTCGCTGTCGTAGCGACGGGTTTCCTCGCGTTCCTCGCGTAGCGCGCGGGTCTGCTGCCACTCGCTCGCCTCGCGCGTGCTGCGCCGGGCGAACTTCGCCAGCAGCCCCGGCAGCGCGAGCACGCCTGCGCCGAGCTTGTCCATGACGACGAGCCATGACAGCCCGGTGGCCAGCGTGACCGAGATCAGCAGCAGCGCGAGCAGGAAGAGATTGCCGCCGACCGGACCGAAGCCGCGATAGAGCGAGCGGCCGACCAGCTGGCCGAGGATGCCGCCGCTGCCGGCGGAGAAATCCTGCGCCGCGCCGACGCGCAGCTGCAGCAGCCCGGTCGCGGCGACGAGGAAGCCGACCATGCCGACCAGGCGCAGCGCCGGCCCGAGGTCCGCCTCGCCGTCGCCGTCGCTGTCCAGTCCGAACAACGCGATCCACGCGATCGCGCCGAGGATGATCGGCAGCAGGAAGGCGACGTAGCCGGTCAGGTACAGCAGGACGTCGGCGATCCACGCGCCGACCCGCCCGCCGACGTTGTGCAGGGGTGCGGTGACGCTGCCGGAATGCGACCAGCCGGGGTCGTTCGGCGAGAACGTCAGCAGGCTTGCAAGCAGGTACAGCAGCAGGGGCGCGACCAGGATCAGCGCGATATCGCGCCACAGCCGTTGCCGGCGCGGCGAGGGTGCGCTCTTGTCCGCCCGCGCCTTGTCGCTGCGGGCTTTCCTGCGGATTGCTGCCGGGGCTTGCGCCACTGTCAGGTTCTGGCTGAAGGACAGGTGGTTAGTCGTTGAAGATACAGCAAAAGATGCCGCGCGATAGCACCCGCGTACCAGCGGCGGCCGCCGCCTTCCCCATGAAACGGAAGGGCCCGCCCGGAACCCGGACAGGCCCTTCGTCGATCAGGATGACACGGAACGCGCGCGCCGGTCCGGCCGGCGCCCTCGGTTCCCGCGCGGTCCTTACAGCGTCATGCCCTGCAGCGCCGGGTGGACGATCTTGCCGCCCTCGACGTTGATGCCGCGCACCAGCGCCTCATTGCCGCGCCAGTCACCCGATGCCAGCTTGTTGACCCACGGCAGGATCGCCGCGCAGATCGCCTGCGAGGAGGTTTGCGGCACGGCGCCCGGCATGTTGGTCACGCAGAAGTGGGTCACGCCCTCCTCCACGTAGGTCGGCTCCTTCCAGGTGGTCGGACGCGAGGTCTCGAAGCAGCCGCCCTGGTCGATCGCGAT
>JABFWF010000218.1 GCA_013362405.1 Lysobacter sp.
GTGATAGGGGTACAGCGCGGTCACGTTGTTGCCCAGCCGCATCATTTCCTCCATGCGATCCTGGCGCATCTCGAACACGGTGACGTTGGCGCCGGAAGCCGCGGCCAGCGCGGCCGACGCGCCGCCCGCCTTGCCCGCGCCGAACACCACGACCTTGCCGCGCTCGGTCGACGGCAGGCCGCCGAGCAGCTTGCCCTTGCCGCCCATGGGCTGGTGCAGCAGGTGGGTGCCGACCTGCACGCCGATCTTGCCGGCGATCACCGACATCGGTGCCAGCAGCGGCAGGTCGCCGTTGGGCAGCTCGACGGTTTCGAAGGCGACGCCGGTCAGGCCGATGTCGAGCAGCTTCTTCGTGAGTTCCGGCTCGGCGGCGAGATGCAGGTAGCAGAACAGCAGGTGGTCCTTGCGCAGGTGCGCGAGGTCGCCGGCGATCGGCTCCTTCACCTTGACGATCAGTTCGCCCTTCCCGTACAGCGAGGCCGCGTCCGGCGCGATCTTGACGCCGAGGCGGGTGTACTGCTCGTCGGAGAAGCCGCTCTTCACGCCCGCGTCCTTCTCCAGCCAGACTTCGTGGCCACGCTTGACCAGGTCGCCGGCGGCGGCGGGAACGAGCGCGACGCGCCCTTCGAGGGTCTTGGTTTCCTTCGGCACACCGATACGCATTGTCTTCTCCGTCGCCCGTGGGGGCTGCTGTTTTGCCCCGCAGGGCCTGCATGTCGAACCCGCGGGCGCGGGCCGTTTCGCGCGTCGGCGCAACGCGCCCCACGCAGTGTTCCGTGGCTGGATCGGCGCGCGCCTTGTGTTGCGTGGTGGGCGTCGCCAAGCTATGCGGTCTGCGCCAAACGCCGGCGCGTCCCGTCGACCGCGAATTATACCCATGACCACTTCGAAGCACTGCCGCCTGCTGATCCTCGGTTCCGGTCCCGCCGGCTGGACCGCCGCGGTCTACGCCGCGCGCGCCAACCTCAAGCCCGTGCTGGTCACCGGCCTGCAGATGGGCGGCCAGCTGATGACCACGACCGAAGTCGACAACTGGCCGGGCGACGCGCATGGCCTGATGGGCCCGGACCTGATGGCGCGCATGCAGGCGCACGCCGAGCGCTTCGACACCGAGGTGATCTTCGACACCATCCACACCGCCGACCTCTCGCAGCGCCCATTCCGTTTGAAGGGCGACAACGGCGAGTACACCTGCGACGCGCTGGTCATCGCGACCGGCGCGACCGCGAAGTACCTCGGCCTCGAGTCGGAGGAGAAGTTCAAGGGCCGCGGCGTCTCCGCCTGCGCGACCTGCGACGGCTTCTTCTTCAAGGACCAGGACGTGGCGGTGATCGGCGGCGGCAACACCGCGGTCGAGGAAGCGCTCTACCTGTCCAACATCGCGCGCAAGGTCTACCTCGTGCACCGCCGCGACACCCTGCGCGCGGAGAAGATCATGCAGGACAAGCTGCACGCGAAGATCGAGGCCGGCAAGATCGAACCGGTGTGGCACCACGTGGTCGACGAGGTGCTGGGCGACGACCATGGCGTGACCGGCCTGCGGGTGAAGTCGGCGCTGGACGGCAGCACGCGCGCGCTGTCGATCCACGGCCTGTTCGTGGCGATCGGCCATACGCCGAACACCTCGCTGTTCGAGGGCCAGCTGGCGATGAACAACGGTTACATCGAGATCCGCTCGGGCCTGGCCGGCGGCGCGACCGCGACTTCGGTCACCGGTGTGTTCGCCGCGGGAGACGTCGCCGACCAGCATTACCGGCAGGCGATCACCTCCGCCGGCTTCGGCTGCATGGCGGCGCTGGACGCGGAAAAGTTCCTCGACAAGGACGCCTGATCGCGGTGGTCGCGCGGACGCATCGCGACCACGCCGCCGACACGCATCTCCGGCGACGCTGAGGCCATGGCTGTCGCGCGCATCACGTCCTCGCTGGCCGACATCCCGGCGGCCGACTGGGACGCGCTGCACGACGGCGCCAATCCGTTCGTCGCCCATGCCTTCCTGTCCGGACTGGAGACGTGCGGCGTCCTGCGCGAGCGGCTCGGCTGGACGCCGCACCACCTCACGGTCTGGGATGGCGACGCACTGGTCGCAGCCGTGCCGGCGTACCTGAAGGCCAATTCGCACGGCGAGTTCGTATTCGACCACACGTGGGCAAACGCCTACGCACAGCACGGGCTGCCCTACTTCCCGAAGTGGCTGTGCGCGGTTCCTTACACGCCGGTGACCGGCCCACGCCTGCTCGCCCAAGACGGAAAATGGCGCGCCGTCTTGCCGGACACGCTGCTGGCGATGGCGGAGCAGCAGGGGGTGTCGTCCGTGCACGCCAACTTCCTCGCCGAAGCGGATGACGCACTATTCGACGCGCGCTGGTTGTCGCGCGTCGACGTGCAATACCACTGGCGCAATCCGCCGTCGGCCGGCGGTGGCGCATGGAGGGACTTCGCCGACTTCCTCGCGGCGATGGACCATAAGCACCGCAAGAACATCCGCCAGGAACGCGCGAAGGTGGCGCGGGCCGGGGTCGGCTTCCGCATCGTGCACGGCGACGAGGCCAGCGAAGCGGACCTCGCGGCCATGCATGGCTTCTACCTGCAGACCTTCGCCGAATACGGCAACCGGCCCGCGCTCACCCTCGACTTCCTGCGTCACCTCGCCCGTGCGATGCCGCGCCAGCTGGTGTTGTTCCTCGCCGAGCGCGCGGGCAACACCATCGCCGGTGCGCTGTGCCTGCGTGGCCGCGACACGCTGTACGGGCGTTACTGGGGCGCCAGCGAACCCGTGCCCGGACTGCACTTCGAGACCTGCTACTACCGGGGCGTCGAGTACTGCCTGCGCGAGGGGCTGCATGCGTTCGAACCCGGGGCGCAGGGCGAGCACAAGCTGGCGCGCGGCTTCCTGCCGACCCTCACGCGCAGCCGGCATTGGGTCGCGCATCCGGCATTCGCGGAAGCACTGGGGCGCTGGTGCGCCGAGGAGGCGACAGCGGTGCGCCGTTACGTCGATACGCTGGGCGCGCACGGCCCGTACCGGCGCGGAGACATCGCGTGAGCGCAGGCCCGCTCGCGCTGCCGCTGCTCGGCGCCTCGCCGGACAGTCCCTTCCCGCCTCCGGCCAGCGCGCTGCGCGAGCCGGACGGACTGCTCGCCGTCGGCGGGGACCTTGCGCCCACCCGCCTGATCAACGCCTACCGGCACGGGATCTTCCCGTGGTTCTCGCAGGGACAGCCGATCCTGTGGTGGTCGCCCGACCCGCGCATGGTGTTCCGCACGGACGGCGTAGGGCTGTCCACGCGCTTCCGCCGGACGCTGCGCAAAAGCCGGTGGACGCTGCGCGCGGACACGGCGTTCGCGGAAGTCGTTTCCGCGTGCGCGTCCGTGCCCCGCTCCGGCCAGCGCGGCACCTGGATCACGCCGGCGATGCGGGCGGCGTATCTCGCGCTGCACCGGCTCGGGCACGCCCATTCGGTGGAGGTGTACGACGAGGGCACGCTCGCCGGCGGCATCTACGGCGTCGCGATCGGCCGCATGTTCTTCGGCGAAAGCATGTTCAACGCGCGCAGCGGTGGTTCCAAGGTCGCGCTCGCGGGCCTGGCGCGCATGCTGCACCGATGGGGCTGGCCGCTGGTCGACGCGCAGGTCGAAAGCCAGCACCTGGTTTCACTCGGCGCCAACGCCATGCCACGCGAGGATTTCCTGCGCCGGGTCGGCGCGCTGGTGGACATGGCCGAACCTTCCGGGCCATGGACCGCCCGCTTCGGCGAATGGCCGGCGACCAGCCTGGCGGAGACCCCCGCCTTTTGCGCCGGCCCGGGCTGCGTGTCAGAATGACCAACTTTCGTGGCGGCTTTCCCGCCCGGCGCAAGGACACATGGCGAAAGACGACGTCATCGAATTCGAAGGCACGGTCTCCGAGACCCTCCCGAACACCATGTTCCGGGTCAAGCTCGAGAACGGGCACGAGATCATCGCCCACATTTCCGGCCGCATGCGCAAGAACTACATCCGCATCCTGACCGGCGACAAGGTCAAGGTCGAAATGACGCCCTACGACCTCACCAAGGGGCGGATCACCTACCGCATGAAGTAAGCCGCCGCTTCCGGCGCGGCACCCGATGAAAAAGGCGGCCACGGGCC
>JABFWF010000080.1 GCA_013362405.1 Lysobacter sp.
GCCTGCCGCTTCGACGTGGTCGAAGCCGACGGCGATCCGGCCGCGCCGCGACTGCACTGGCTGCGCGACGCATTCCGCGCCGACGACTGCTGAACCGGGCCGTCGCCGCGGCGCGCGATAATGCCGCGATGCCGCTGCCCGCCGCCCTCTCCGCCGAACTCGCCGCGCTGCTCGGTGACCGCTGGCGCACCGACCCCAACGAGCGGCTGACCTACGGTTACGACAACTCGCGCCGGCAGGCGTTGCCCGATGCGGTGGCGTTGCCGGCCACGCGCGAGGAGGTCGTCGCGCTGGTGCGCGCCTGCCGCGCGCATCGTGTGCCGGTGGTCGCGCGCGGCCGGGGCACCAACACCACCGCCGCGGCGGTGCCGGTCGCGGGCGGGGTCGTGGTCTCGTTCGAACGCATGCAGCGCATCCTCGCGATCCGCCCCGGCGACCGCTGCGCGGTGGTCGAGCCCGGCGTGCTCAACGGCGACCTGCAGCGCGCGCTGGCACCGCATGGCCTGTTCTGGCCGCCGGACCCGACCAGCGCCGACTTCTCCACCATCGGCGGCAACCTCGCATGCAACGCCGGCGGCCCGCGCGCGGTGAAGTACGGTGCCAGTCGCGACAACGTGCTCGCGCTCGTTGCCGTTACCGGCGCAGGCGAGCTCGTCACCTGCGGCACCGCGACCACCAAGGGCGCGACCGGCTACGACCTGCAGCGCCTGCTGGTCGGCAGCGAGGGCACGCTGGCGCTGATCGTCGAGGCCACCCTCAGGCTCACACCGCTGCCGACGCAACGGCGCGCGGTGCGCGCGCTGTACCGCGATGTCGTCGACGCGGCGGCCGCAGTCGCGCGGCTGATGGCGCAACCGATGACGCCGTCGATGCTCGAATTCATGGACGGCGACTGCGTGCGCCTCGCACGCGGCGTCGGTGGCGCCGACATCCCGGCCGAGGCGGGCGCGCTGCTGATGCTCGAAGCCGACGGCGACGCCGACACGCTGCCGCACGCGGTCGAGGCACTGATGCGCGCGGCCGAAGGCGACGGCCTGGTGGCGCTGGACAACGCCGCCGACGCGGACGCCAGCGCGCGCCTGTGGGCCGCGCGCAAGGCGCTGTCGCCCGCGCTGCGCACGCTCGCGCCGGGCAAGCTCAACGAGGACGTGGTGGTGCCGGTCTCGCGCATTCCCGAGCTGGTCGACGGCGTGCGTGCGCTCGCGCGCGAATTCGCGCTGCCGATCCTCAGCTTCGGCCACGCCGGCAACGGCAACCTGCACGTCAACGTGCTGTTCGACCCCGTCGACGCGTCGCAGGACGAGCGCGCGCACGCCGCGATGGCGCGGGTATTCGCACTCGCCGTTTCGCTGGGCGGCACGCTCTCGGGCGAACACGGGATCGGCCTCGCCAAGCGCGATTTCATGCCGCAGGCGTTGGATGCGCCGACGCTTGCGCTGATGCGGGACGTCAAGCGCGTGTTCGATCCCGACGGCATCCTCAACCCGGGCAAGCTGCTGCCGTGAGCCGCGAGCTCGACGCGCTGCTGCGCGAGATCGAAGCGTGCCGGCTGTGCGAGGCGCATCTCCCGCTCGGCCCGCGGCCGGTGCTGCGCGCGGGCAGCGGCGCGCGTCTGCTGGTCGTCGGCCAGGCGCCGGGCGCACGCGTGCATGCCAGCGGCGTGCCGTGGGACGACGCGAGCGGCAAACGCCTGCGCGACTGGCTGCAGCTCGACGCCGAGACCTTCTACGACGCGTCGCGCGTGGCGATCGTGCCGATGGCGTTCTGCTATCCGGGCAAGGCCGGCTCCGGCGATGCGCCGCCGCGGCCCGAGTGCCGCGCCACCTGGCATCCGCGCCTGCTGCCGCTGCTGCCGGACATCGAACTCACGCTGCTGGTCGGCCAGTACGCGCAGGCGCATGTCCTCGGCGCCACGCGCAAGGCCTCGCTCACCGGCACCGTGCGCGCCTGGCGCGAATACCTGCCGCGCCATCTGCCGCTGCCGCACCCGAGTCCGCGCAACGTGGCGTGGTTCAAGGCAAACCCGTGGTTCGACGGCGAGGTGTTGCCGGAATTGCGCGAACGCGTCCGGGCGCTGATGGGATCGACCTGACGATGACCGCCGCACCGTTCGTGGTCGCGACTGTAGGAGCGACGTGAGTCGCGACTTGCGGCATCGAGGTCGCGACTGACGTCGCTCCTGCAGGAGCCGGGTCAGCGGAAATGCTCGTAACCGTGCCGTGGCGGCGTCCATGCGCTGCCGTCCGCCAGCATCGCGCGGACGCCGGCATCGCCGACGATGCGGCCGATACGGCTGACCGACGTTCCTGCAGCGTGCGCCGCCTGCAGCACCGCATCGCGCTGCGCCGGCGCGACGGTGAAGCACAGTTCGTAATCGTCGCCACCACCGGCCTGCAGCACGTGCCGCGTCTCGTCGGTGAACAGCGCCGCGAGCGCGGGCGATGCCGGCAGCGCGGCCAGCTGGAGTTCGGCGCCGGCGCCGCTGGCCGCGCACAGGTGACCGGCATCGGCGAGCAGGCCATCGGACACGTCGATGCAGGCGCTGGCGATGCCGGCGAGCGCGCGGCCGAGCGCGAGCCGCGGTGTCGGCCGGTCCAGGCGCTGGCGCAGCGAAGGTTCGCACGCACCTCCGGCGCGCCACTGCGACAGTGCCGCGGCGGCATCACCGAGCGTTCCGCTGATCCACACGTCATCGCCCTCGCGTGCGCCATCGCGGACCAACGCGCGTCCTTCGTCGACGAAGCCGTGCACGGTCACGCACACCGACAGCGGCCCGCGCGTGGTGTCGCCGCCGACCAGCGCGACATCGTGTTCCGTCGCAAGCGCGAGGAAGCCATCGAGGAAGCGCTCGATCCACAGCGCATCGCCTTCCGGCAGCGACAGCGCCAGCGTGCACCAGGCGGGTGTCGCGCCCATCGCGGCGAGATCGGACAGGTTGACCGCGAGCGCCTTCCAGCCGATCGCATCCGGCAGCGTGTCCTCGGGGAAGTGCACGCCGGCGTTGAGCGTGTCGGTGGCGACCGCCAACAGGCGCCCGGGCGGCACGCGCAGCAGCGCGGCGTCGTCGCCGATGCCGAGCACCACGTCGTCGCGTCGCGCGGCACGGGCCTGGATGCGTGCGATCAGGTCGAACTCGGCCATCGCTTCCTCCGGTGTGGCGCGGGGCGAGCGGGAAACGTCATCCGTCTGCGGGATGATCGCAGCAGGCGGCTACTTGCCGCGCGCGGACTTGAACTCCACCTCGCGCCACGCTGCCGCGGCATGATCGAGCACGCCGTTGACATAGGTGTGGCCGTGCTCGGAACCGAAGCGCTTGGTCGAATCGATCGCCTCGTTGATCACCACGCGGTACGGGACGTCGGGGCGGTGGCGCAGCTCGTAGGCGGCGATGCGCAGCGCGGCGCGCTCGACCGCGTCGACCTGCTCGACCTCGCGGTCGAGGAAGCCGGCGAGCGCCTCGTCGAGCTCCCCGCGGTGCTGCAGCACGCCGCGCACCAGGTCCTCGAAATACGACAGGTCGGCCTGCTCGCGCGCCTGCTCGTGCGCGAACTGCGCGATCACCTGCTGCGCGCTGCCGCCGGCGATCTGCCAGGCGTACACCGCCTGCAGCGCGCGCCGCCGCGCGCGCGAGCGCAGCACGGGATCCAGGCCATCGGGGCGACGCGGCCGGTGGTTCATGGCAGCTGCTCCTGCAGGTTGGCCATCTCGATCGCCACCAGTGCGGCCTCCTCGCCCTTGTTGCCGAGGCGGCCACCGGCGCGCGCTTCCGCGTCCTCGTGCCGTTCGACCGCGAGCACGCCGTTGCACACCGGCACGTGGTGGTCGAGCGACACGCGCATCAGCCCATCGGCGCAGCGGTCGGCGACGTGCTCGTAGTGGCGGGTGTCCCCGCGCACGACGCAGCCGAGCGCGAGGATCGCGGCGTGGCGGCCGGCGGCGGCGAGCCCGGCGGCGACCACCGGCAGTTCCCACGCGCCCGGCACGCGCACCACGTCGATCGCGTCCGCGTGCACGCCGTGGTCGGCGAACACCCGGCGCGCGCCCGCGACCAGCGCATCGACGATGCGCGGGTTCCAGCGGCTGGCGAGGATGGCGAAGCGGGCGCCGGGCGGCGCGCGCAGGTCGCCTTCGAAATGCGGCATGGCGGCGGGTCGCGGAAGGGGCGCGCAGTTTAGCAGGGCATTGAAAGCGCCCCGATGACGTGGCCGCGCCCGTCAGCGCGGCGGCGAGTCCTCGACCGGCTCGTAGTCGACGACCTCCAGGCCGAATCCGGCCAGGCCCACCTGCCGGCGCGGCGTGCCAAGCACGCGCAGCCGGCCAAGCCCGAGGTCGGCGAGGATCTGCGCGCCGGTCCCGTTGCGGCGCCACTCCGCCAGGGCCGCGCCGCGTGCGGCAGGCGCGGGCTCCGCATGCTCGCGGATGCGCGCCAGCAGCGTGTCGGCATCCTGCGGCTCGGACAGCAGCACCAGCGCGCCGCGGTCCGCGCGCGCGAGCAGCGCGAGCACGTCACCGACCGCCGGGCCGAAGTCCGCGCGCCGCCAGTGCAGCGCATCGGCGAGCGGATTGAGCATGTGCACGCGCACCAGCGTCGGCACGTCCGCGTCGGCCTCACCGCGCAGCAGCGCGTGGTGCAGCTGCCGGCTCACCCGGTCGCGGTAGGTGAACAGGCGGAACGCGCCGTGCTCGGTGTCGATGTCGCGCGCGTCCACGCGCTCGACCGTGTGCTCGGTGGCGAGGCGATGGCGGATCAGGTCTTCGATCGAGCCCATCTTCAGGCCGTGCTCGCGCGCGAACGCCTCGAGCTGCGGCCGCCGCGCCATGCTGCCGTCGGCGTTGAGGATCTCGACCAGCACGCCGGCCGGTTCGAAGCCGGCGAGCAGCGCCAGGTCGCTCGCGGCTTCGGTGTGGCCGGCGCGATTGAGCACGCCGCCCGGCTGCGCCATCAGCGGGAAGATGTGGCCCGGCTGGGTGAGGTCGGTCGCGCCCGCATCGGGGCGCACCGCGGTGCGCACGGTGTGCGCGCGGTCGTAGGCGGAGATGCCGGTGGTGACGCCTTCGGCGGCCTCGATCGACACGGTGAAGTTGGTGCCGTGCGGCGAGGTGTTGTCGCGCACCATCGGCGGCAGGCCGAGCTGGCGGCAGCGTTCCCTCGTCAACGACAGGCACACCAGGCCGCGCGCGTGCGTGACCATGAAGTTGATGTCCTGCGGGCGCACGAGCTCCGCCGGCATGATGAGGTCGCCCTCGTTCTCGCGGTCCTCGTCGTCGACGATCACGACCATTCGGCCGGCGCGCAGTTCGTCCAGCAGTTCGGCAATCGTGGCGAAGCTCATGCGGTGGCTCCGGTGGCGAGCAGGCGTTCGACGTAGCGCGCGACGAGATCGACCTCGAGGTTGACCGCATCGCCGACCGCGGTCGCCCCGAACGCGGTATGCGCCAGCGTGTGCGGCACCAGCGCCACCTCGAAGCCTTCACCGTCGACCGCGTTGACGGTCAGGCTGACGCCATCGACGCAGACCGAGCCCTTCTGCGCGATGTAGCGCAGCAGCGACGCTGGCGCGGCGAAGCGCCAGCGCTGCGCGCGCGCGTCGTCGACGACGGACAGCACGCGGCCGATGCCGTCGACGTGACCGCTGACGAGGTGGCCGCCGAGGCGGTCGCTGGGCCGCATCGCGCGCTCGAGGTTGAGCGGCCGACCGGGCGCAAGCGAACCAAGCGTGGTCAGCGCGAGCGTTTCGTTGGAGGCATCGGCCTCGAATGACGTCGCGCCGAAGGCGACCACGGTGAGGCAAACGCCATTCACCGCGATGCTTTCGCCGAGCGCGACCGCGTCGAACGGCAGCGAGCCGACTTCGATAAGGAGGCGCGCGTCGCCGCCACGCGCCTCGCGCGCGGCCAGGCGGCCGACACCCTCGATCAATCCTGTGAACATGCAAACGTTCTCCCGCTCGTGGCAGCGAAAAAACGTCCCGGGACGAACAGGCATGCACGCGCCCGTCGCGGACGCGCGTCGCCGTCTTCTTTCATCCGGACTTTGAGGGCGATGGTGGCAAGCCGTCCTCGCCCAACCGTCGGCTCCGGCATTGGACCGGATCTGCTGACCTTCCGCCGCTGCGAAGCCGATAGCCGTGCGGTGGAAGCGCTCGCGGGCTCGTGCGTCGCCGCACCTACCGCCGGTGGGGAATCGCACCCCGCCCTGAAGACGCTGGTTGGTTGGAATGCCGGCGAACCGGCGGCGCGCAGTTTAGCAGGCCGGTGGCGGGCCGCCGCCGCAGTGCTGGAACGCTGCGTCAGGTGGGCTTGCGGCGCGCATGCAGGAACAGCGGCCAGCGCATCGGCCTGGCTGCGTCCGGGTCTCCCCAGGCCGCGGCGAGGGCGGCCGCGTGCGCGGCCACCGGATCGCGTCCGGTCGTCTCGCGGCAACGCCTGCTGGCCGAGTAGCTGGCGAAATAGCCGAGCAGGCGCGGGAGCGTCCAGCCGGCGCGCAGCTCGAAGGCCGGCGTGCCGAGCCCCTCGAGCGGCCAGTCGAAGGAAGCGTACGCCTCGTCGACGAGCGCGCGCTCCGGCGGCCAGTACGCGCGGATCTCGTCCTGGAACGCGGCGTTGGCGTCGGCCAGTTCCGGCGGCACCTCGAGGTCCTGGTAACCCCACGCGGCGAGCACGCCCCGTGGCCGCAACACGCGCGCGCATTCGGCGAAGAAGGCCGCGCGGTCGAACCAGTGCAGCGCCTGGGCGACGCACACGGCATCCACGCTGGCGTCGGGCAGGCTGCAGCGCTCGCCCGGCTCCACGGCGAAGCGCACATTGGCGGCGCCGCGTGCCTGCGCGACCTGCGCCGCGCTCGGGTCGGTGGCGAAGATTTCGCCGAAGTGCGTGGCGAGCCCACGCGTGGCCTGTCCGCTGCCGCAACCGGCCTCCCACGCGAATCGTGCGGCGGGCGCGGCACGCGCGATCCAGGCGTACAGCGCGTCGGGGTATTCCGGCCGTGCGCTGGCGTAGTCGGCGGCGACGGCGGAAAAGTGATCCTTGAACGCGGATGTCGGCATTTGCGCGGTCCGAGCGAAGGCTGATGCACGCCCATTGTAGGAGCGGCGACCGCGGCATCGGCCCGCGGCTCACGCTGCTCCAAGCATTCAACGCGCTGCGCAGTTCAACCCGCTTCCGGCCGCAGCAGCACGCGGATGTCCTCGCCGATGCGGCGCGTTTCCACCAGCCGCATCGTCATCCGCTCCGTCATCGCTTCGACGCGCAGGCCGTCGAACATCGGCCGCGCGGCTTCGCCGAGCATCACCGGCGCGACGTACAACAGCAGTTCGTCGACCAGGCCGGCGGTGACGAAGGCGCCGGCGAGCGTCGCGCCCGCCTCCACCTGCACTTCGTTGACGCCGCGTTCGGCGAGCAGGCGCAGCACCGCCTCGAGGTCGAAGCGGCCCTCGCGCACCGGCACCCATGCGTGCTGCGCGTCGAAGTTGCGCGGCACGCGCGCATCCGGCGCGTGGATGTACAGCGTCGGCGCGTCGCCCTCGCGCACGCGCCCGCGTCCGATCGTGGCCAGCCCCGGGTCGAGCACCACCCGCAACGGCGGCACGAACGCGCGCTCGTGTTCCGGCATAGCGTCGGAGAAACGCACGGTCAGCTGCGGGTCGTCCATCAGCACGGTGCCGGCGCCGGTGAGGATGGCGCCGGAACGCGCGCGCCAGCGCTGCACGTCCTCGCGCGCCGGCGCACCGCTGATCCACTTCGATTCGCCGCTCGCCAGCGCGGTACGGCCGTCGAAGCTGGTCGCGAGCTTGACCCGCAGCCACGGCCGCCCGCGCTCGACGCGCGAGAGGAACCCGTGGTTGAGTTCCCTCGCCAGGCCTTCCATCAGGCCGATGTCGACCGCGATGCCGGCCGCGCGCAGGCGCGCGAACCCTTCGCCGTCGACCTTGCGGTTGGGATCGCGCATCGCACCGACCACACGCGCCACGCCCGCGGCGATGAGCGCATCCGCGCACGGTCCGGTGCGGCCGACGTGCGCGCAGGGTTCCAGGGTGACGTAGGCGGTGGCGCCGCGCGCACGTTCGCCGGCTTCCTGCAGCGCGAACACTTCGGCATGCGGCCCGCCGGCCCGCTGGTGCCAGCCTTCGCCGACCGCCTCGCCGCCCTGCGCGATCACGCAGCCGACCATCGGATTGGGCTTGGTGGTGTAGGTGCCTCGCTCGGCCAGGCGCAGCGCACGCGCCATCATCGCGTGGTCGATGGCGCTGAAGGCGGTCGGTGTCTGCGATGCGGGCGTATCCACGGCTGCCTCCTTCCCGTTGGCCGATGCCGGCGCGATCCGCTCAGCGCCTGCGGCCCGACTCCGCCGGCTCGCCCTCGAGCAGCGGCAGCTGGCCCTCGCCCGGCGCGTCACGCTCGAGCCGGTCGAGCTCCTCGCGGAAGTCGGCCACGTCCTCGAACGAGCGATAGACCGAGGCGAAGCGCACGTAGCCGACGTGGTCGAGCTTGCGCAGCTCGGCCATCACGAACTCGCCCACGCGGCGCGATCCGACTTCGCGCTCGGTCGTCATGCGCAGCTGGTGCACGACCGCGCGCACCGCCGCCTCGATCTGCTCTTCGGACACCGGGCGCTTCTGCAGCGCGCGGTCGAAGCCTTGGCGCAGCTTGCGCGCGTCGAACTGCTCGCGACGGCCGTCGCCCTTGATGATCGCCGGCAGCTTCAGCTCGATGGTCTCGAGCGTCGAGAAGCGCTCGCCGCAGGCCGCGCATTCGCGCCGGCGGCGGATCGTCGCGCCATCGTCGGAGACGCGCGAGTCGATGACGCGGGTGTCGACGTGCTGGCAGAAGGGACAGTGCATGGGCTAGGAGTGAATGGAGAGGGGTGAGAAACGAGAGGAAGTGCTGCTGCCCATTTCCCACCTCGATTAGCTAGCGAATAGTGGAAAGAAGCGAGAAGCGAGAGAACTTGCCGCTCTTGCTCATTTCTCACTCCTCTCCACTCACTTCCCGCTCTCAGCCGTAGACGGGGAAAGCTGCGCACTGCTTCGTGACGTTTTCGCGCACGCTGGCGATCACCTTCTCGTCGTCGGGATTGTCGAGGACGTCGCAGATCCAGTTGGCCAGCGCCACGCACTCCGGCTCCTTGTAGCCGCGCGTGGTGACCGCCGGCGTGCCGAGGCGCAGGCCCGAGGTGACGAAGGGCTTCTGCGGGTCGTTCGGCACCGCGTTCTTGTTGACGGTGATGTGCGCCTTGCCGAGCGCGGCTTCCGCATCCTTGCCGGTAACAGGTTTTCCAGAAGCCGCCTTGCCGATCATGTCGACCAGCATCAGGTGGTTCTGCGTGCCGCCGGAGACGATCTTGTACCCGCGCTTGATGATCGTGTCGGCCATCGCCTGCGCGTTCTTCACCACCTGCTGCTGGTAGGCCCTGAACTCCGGCTCCAGCGCTTCCTTGAACGCGACCGCCTTCGCGGCGATCACGTGCATCAGCGGGCCGCCCTGGATGCCGGGGAAGACGATCGACTGCAGTTTCTTCTCGATCTCCTCGGCGGCCTCGCCCATCGCGGACCGGCTGGCGACGATGATGCCGCCGCGCGGGCCGCGCAGGGTCTTGTGCGTGGTCGAGGTGACGACGTGCGCGTGCGGCACCGGATTCGGATACACGCCCGCGGCCACCAGGCCGGCGACGTGCGCCATGTCGACGAAGAGGTACGCGCCGACCTCGTCGGCGATGGCCCGGAAGCGCGCCCAGTCGACGACCTGCGAATACGCGGAAAAGCCCGCGACGATCATCTTCGGCTTGTGCTCGAGCGCGAGCCGCTCGACTTCGTCGTAGTCGATCAGGCCCCGGTCGTTCACGCCGTACTGCACGGCGTGGAAGAGCTTGCCGCTGATGTTGACCTTGGCGCCGTGGGTCAGGTGCCCGCCGTGCGCGAGCGACATGCCGAGGATGGTGTCGCCCGGGTTGAGCAGGGCGAGGTACACCGCCTGGTTGGCCTGCGAACCCGAATGCGGCTGCACGTTGGCGTAGTCGGCGCCGAAGAGCTGCTTCACGCGATCGATCGCCAGCCGCTCGGCGACGTCGACATACTCGCAGCCGCCGTAGTAGCGCTTGCCCGGATAGCCTTCCGCGTACTTGTTGGTCAACACGCTGCCCTGCGCTTCCATCACCCGCGGGCTGGCGTAGTTCTCGGAGGCGATCAGCTCGACGTGGTCTTCCTGGCGACGGGCCTCGTCGGCGATGGCCTGGGCGAGTTCGGGGTCGTAGCCTTCGATGCGGGCGTTGCGCGGGAACATGGAGTGGGCCGTGGGGCTGTGTGGGGTCTTCGGATTGTAGCCCGCCGGATCGCCCGACCGCCCCGGCTCACAGCGAGCGCAGGAAGGCCTCCAGCAGCGCGCCGTGATACTTGCGCCGATGCAGCAGCAGCGACAGCTTCCGCCGCAGGAAGGGTTGCAGGAACGGCGTGCGCAGCACCGCCAGCCGGCCCGCCTCCGCCGCGCCGCGCACCGCGACTTCCGGCAGCACGGCGATGCCAAGCCCGGCCACCACGGCCTGCTTGATCGCCTCGGTCTGGCTCAACTCCAGCCGGCTGCGCGGCGGCGGCAACTGGGCGAGCACCTGTTCGCTCGCCGCGCGCGTGGCCGAACCCGGCTCGCGCAGCACCCAGCGGACCTCGCCGAAGTGTTCCGGCTTGAGGCCGCGGCGCCTTGCCAGCGCATGCGACGGCGGCGCGCACACCACCAGCGTGTCGTCGCGCCACGGGCGCACGTCGAGCTCGGCATGCGGCACCGGGCCTTCGACGCAGCCGACGTCGAGCGCGTGCTCGAGCACCGCATTGGCGATCGCCTCGGTGTTGGCCACGCGCAGGCGGATCGCCACCTGCGGCTGCGCGCCGACGAAAGCGCCGAGCAGTTCGCCGACGCGGTAGTTGCCGACCGTGTTGCTGGTGCCGATGTGCAGCTCGCCCGACAGCGCGCCTCCGCGGTCGCTGGCGGCGCGAGCGAATTCGGCGTGGCGCTCCAGCAGCTCCTGCGCCAGCGGCAGCAGCTCGCGGCCGCGCGGGTTGAGCCGCAGCCGGCCGCGCGCGCGGTCGAAGACCTTCGCGCCGAGCAGGCGTTCCATCTCCGCCAGCGCCATCGAGGCGGCGGGCTGGGTCAGGTGCAGGCGCGTCGCGGCGGCGCTGAGGCTGCCGGTCGCGGCGGCCTGCACGAACACCTCGAGCTGCCGCGGGCTGACGTTCAACATCAAATGATCTTATCGCATGAATCAATAATCGAAAGTTTTCCTGATTGGATGCCGCGCGCAGACTGCCAAGCATGCCGTCGCCTGCCATTGCCCCTTCCGCACCCGCGGTCCGCAGCACCGGACGCGACGATGGCGGCGCGGCCGCCGCCTCGCGCCTGCCCGGGCTGGCCGTCGCCGTCGGCCTCGCCCTGCGCGCCTGGCTGGCCGGGCGCGCGCTGCCGCTGCTCGGCGGCGCGGTGTGCGGGATCCTGCTCGGCGTGCTCGTGCGGTCGCGGTGGACGCCTGCGCCACACCATGCGCCCGGGATCGCCTTCGCCAGTCGCGGGCTGCTGCAGGCCTCGGTGGTGGTGCTCGGTTTCGGCCTCGACCTCGGCCAGGTCGCGCGCACCGGCCTGCACTCGCTGCCGGTCACGCTGGTGACGCTGGCGGTGTCCTTCGCGACCGCGTGGTGGCTGGGACGCGCGCTGCGCATCCCGGCGCGCCTCGGCCTGCTGGTCGGCATCGGAACCGCGATCTGCGGCGGTTCGGCGATCGCCGCGGCGGCGCCGATCGTGCGCCCGGACGAATACGAGACCGCCTATGCGATCTCGGCCATCTTCCTGTTCAACCTCGTCGCGGTGCTGCTGTTCCCGTTGCTCGGGCATGCGTTGCACTTGAGCGACGCGGGCTTCGGCACCTGGGCCGGCACCGCGATCAACGACACCTCGTCGGTGGTCGCGGCGGGTTATGCGTACAGCCGCGATGCGGGCGACATCGCCACGGTGGTGAAGCTGACCCGGGCGACGCTGATCGTGCCGGTGTGCATCGCACTGGCGGCGCTGCTGGCGTGGCGACAGCGCCGCGCGGGCGCCGGCAACGTCGACCTGCGCCGGATCGTGCCGTGGTTCGTGCTGTGGTTCCTGGTCGCGGCCGGCGCACGCGGCGCGGGCCTGGTGCCGGCGGCCATGCTGCCCTGGCTGCACGAGATTGCCGCCTTCGCGATGGTGGTGGCGCTCACCGCGATTGGCTTGTCGGCGGACCTCAGGCGCATGGCCGCGACCGGCGCGCGCCCGCTCCTGCTCGGTCTCGGCGTGTGGGTCGCGGTCGCGGCCAGCAGCCTGCTGGTCCAAGCCGTGCTGGCGCAGACCTGACGCACGAACCTGACCGGCACGCCCGGCAACAGGCGCGCACAGGCGGGGACCGGGCGGCCAGCCGCTATAATCCGCGCATTCCCGATTCGCTCCTGGCCCTGCCCCGCGCAGGTCGCCGCCGTCTGCCCGCGGAGAACCGATGCAGTACATCTACACCATGAACGGCGTGTCCAAGACGGTCCCGCCGAAGCGCCAGATCATCAAGGACATATCGCTGTCGTTCTTCCCGGGCGCGAAGATCGGCCTGCTCTGCCTCAACGGCGCGGGCAAGTCGACCGTGCTGAAGATCATGGCCGGCGTCGACCAGGACTTCAGCGGCGAAGCGCGCCCGCAGCCCGGCATCAAGGTCGGCTACCTCGCGCAGGAGCCACAGCTCGATCCCACGCACACCGTGCGCCAGGCGGTCGAGGAAGGCGTCGGCGAAGTGCTCAACGCGCAGGCCGCGCTGGATGCGATCTACGCCGCCTACGCCGAGCCCGACGCCGACTTCGACAAGCTCGCCGCCGAGCAGCAGCGCCTGGAGGCGATCCTCGCCGCCGGCGACGCGCACACGCTCGAGAACCAGCTCGAGGTCGCCGCCGACGCATTGCGGCTGCCGCCGTGGGATGCGGTGATCGGCAAGCTCTCCGGCGGCGAGAAGCGCCGCGTCGCACTGTGCCGCCTGCTGCTGCAGAAGCCGGACATGCTGCTGCTCGACGAACCGACCAACCATCTCGACGCGGAGTCGGTCGAGTGGCTGGAACAGTTCCTCGCGCGCTTCCCGGGCACCGTCGTCGCCGTGACCCACGATCGATACTTCCTCGACAACGCGGCCGAATGGATCCTCGAGCTCGACCGTGGCCGCGGCATTCCGTGGAAGGGCAACTACACCGAGTGGCTGGTGCAGAAGGACGCGCGCCTCAAGCAGGAAGAGTCGCAGGAAAAGGCGCGCCAGAAGGCCATCCAGAAGGAACTCGAGTGGGCGCGGCAGAACGCCAAGGGCGGCCGCTCCAAGGGCAAGGCGCGCCTGGCGCGCATCGAGGAGCTGCAGTCGGTCGACTACCAGCGCCGCAACGAGACCAACGAGATCTTCATTCCGCCGGGCGAGCGCCTCGGCAACAAGGTCATCGAGTTCAAGAACGTCACCAAGCGCTTCGGCGACCGCCTGCTGATCGACGACCTCAGCTTCAGCGTGCCGCCGGGCGCGATCGTCGGCATCATCGGCCCCAACGGCGCCGGCAAGTCGACCCTGTTCAAGATGATCACCGGGCAGGAAAAGCCCGACGCCGGCAGCATCGAGACCGGACAGACCGTCCAGCTGGCCTACGTCGACCAGAGCCGCGACGCACTGGCCGGCAACCACAACGTGTTCCAGGAAGTGTCGGGCGGCCTCGACATCCTCAACATCAACGGCATCGAGATCCAGTCGCGCGCCTACATCGGTCGCTTCAACTTCAAGGGCCAGGACCAGCAGAAGCTGGTCGGCTCGCTGTCGGGCGGTGAGCGCGGACGCCTGCACATGGCCAAGACGCTGCTGCAGGGCGGCAACGTGCTGCTGCTCGACGAACCGTCCAACGACCTCGACATCGAGACGCTGCGCGCGCTCGAGGATGCTCTGCTCGAGTTCCCCGGCAACACCTTCGTGATCTCGCACGACCGCTGGTTCCTGGATCGCATCGCCACGCACATCCTCGCCTTCGAGGGTGACTCGCACGTGGAGTTCTTCCAGGGCAACTACCGCGAGTACGAGGAAGACAAGAAGCGTCGCCTCGGCGACGAGGGCGCCAAGCCGCACCGGCTGCGGTTCAAGGCGCTGAAGTGACCGGAACGCCCGCGCAAGCGGGCGTTCCCGCGAAGGAGACCACGATGGCGAACACCTTCCTGCAGGCCCTGCGCGCGCGCTGGCACGACGCCGACACGCTCGTCTGCGTCGGCCTCGATCCGGAGCCGGAGAAATTCCCCGCGCGCTTCGCCGGCGACGACGACGCGGTCTTCGCCTTCTGCCGCGACATCGCCGACGCGACCGCGGCGTACGCCTGCGCCTTCAAGCCGCAGATCGCGCATTTCGCCGCCCTCGGCGCGGAAGGCGCGCTGCAACGGCTCATCGCCCACCTGCACGCCGCGCACCCGGGCATCCCGGTGATCCTCGACAGCAAGCGCGGCGACATCGGCAGTACCGCGCAGCAGTACGCCAGCGAAGCCTTCGACCGCTACGCCGCCGACGCGGTGACGGTGAATCCCTACCTCGGCCGCGATTCGGTGCAACCGTTCCTCGACCGTGCCGACAGGGGCGTGGTGGTGCTGTGCCGCACGTCGAATCCCGGCGCCGGCGACCTGCAGGATCTCC
>JABFWF010000219.1 GCA_013362405.1 Lysobacter sp.
CAGCGGCTGTTCTTCTTGAACAGCGCGGTGTCGAGGGCCCGGATGCACGCCCAGGTGGTGATGCCGTGCTGGCGGGACTTGGGGACGACGTTGCGGTGGTGCAGGCCCTCGTCGAGCTCCTGCTGCACGTCCTTGAGCTGGAACGTGACCTCGTTCTGGTCCTTGTCGACGATCCGGTAGAGATTGTTCAGCCGCCAGCGCCTGCTCGACAGCTTCGCGCGCACTGCGGCGCGCGCCTCGAGCTCAGCTCGAGGGTCCCGGGCCCGTGCCTGCGCCATCGATGTCCGCCAGCACGCCGGCCATGCCGGCAACGCGGTGGGTGTGCTCGTGTTGCTCCGGCCGGTAGAAGCCCTTGATCTTGGCCAGCTTGTCGACCGCGTCGAGCTTTCCGTGGAACTTGACCTTGCGGACCATGCCGACGGCCTGCCGATCCTCGCCGCGCCCCTGGTACTCCTCGAAGCTCTCGATCGAGCTCACCGCGCGGGCGATGTCGTCCGGCCAGTCCTTGATGGGAAGGAGGTTGCCGTCGTCGTCGAAGAGCGTGCGCGGATCCGCGAGGGCGACGCGGCAGACCTCCTCGATCGTGCGCTCGACGCTGTCCTTGGCCACCACCACCTCGGCCGCTGCCTGTCCGGTGGTGAGGTAGTCGACGACGATGCGCACGTCGGGGTTCTGGACCATCCGGAAGGCCAGCGCCTGCGCTGTCTTTTCCGAGTAACCCGCTAGGCGCGCGGCGTGCTTTTGGCTGTCCGCGCTAGGTAGCGCGAGCGCAAACGCTTTCTGTTTGTCGTTCAGTCGCTTATACGCATCAACCACTTCCGCCGGCGCACCGCGCAGCGGGTCTTTCGGTGCCTTGGTGCTCATCGCTCATTCGCCTAGTGCCGACCTAGCGCGGTCGGGCATGGCCTCTACGTCGTGGAGGCCGGTCAGTGCTGCATTTCGGCGCGCGGCATTTCCGCCCCAGCTGGCGCCTCAGCCGGTACCGGCGGCGGCGCCAGGACCACCGTACTCAGGTGCTGCACGTGCTGATTCGCGTGCGCCTCGAACGCGCTCCGCACCGACGGCGGCAGGGTCTGGGCGAAGTCGTTGAGCGCCTGCACGACGAACTGCCACGCGGGGAGATTGGGATGCTGCATGGTGCGGTGTCCTCGGGTTAGATGACGTACGAGCCGTTGGCGTCGACGTTGTTGGTGTAGGCGATGGTGCTGTCGATGAACGTGACCTTGCAGCGGAAGACCGCCGACACGTTCTGCCGAACCGCGCTGACGTTGGTGCTGAAGGTGGTAGAGGCGCTCGACGGCGTGCTGATCGTGAAGCCCGTGTCGCCGCTCACGTATTCCCAGGCGTAGCTGCTGACCGTGCCGCCGCTGCCAGACGCGGTGCTAGCGCTGGTGACGACTGTGCCGGCGGTGTTCCGGCTGCCGGAGACCGACGCGGGCGATGCCGTCGCCGTCTTCGCTGCGCGCCGGCGGCTGTGCAGGAAGGTCTGCCGGATCACAGCACCAGCCACTTGTTGGCAGTGGCGGTGCGATACAGCGTCACCGCATAGCCCGGCTGCACTGTGATGTCGCCGTCGACACCATCCTTGACTAGCGAGACCCCCGCGGCCCGGGTGACGGTGATCGCGCCGGCGGTGCCGCTGTTGACGACCGTGATCGCATCGCCGGCAGTGCCGTAGGCCGCCGGCAGGGTATAGGTCCACGCGTTGGCGTCCGACTTCTCGACAACCTGGTTCAGGCTGTAGGCATCGAAGGTCGCCGCCGCGTTGGTGAGGTTGACCCTCGTTTTGCCGATCAGGTTTCCGCCTGCCGTCAACCAGAGATCGCCGTTGGTGCCGTCGAACGAGAAGATCTTGCCGTTCGACACCAGGTTGATCGTGCCGCTGGTGACGTTGATCCCATAGTTCGCCGAATACAGCGCGACGTGCTTGCTCAGGTCCCCCGTGCTCGCGGCGAGCTGCGAACCAAAGTCGCACCCATTAGCGAACACCGCTCCGTTTCCGAATCCGATCTTGCCGGTAGCGATCGTCACGTAGAGCGGACGCAGCGCATTCCACAACCCATACTGATCGCCGCTCGCGGTGATCATCATGTAATGGGTCGTGCCGTCGTTTCGCCAGAAGATCCCGTAGTTGCCCTGCACCATGCGCAAGGAGTTGGCGTAGGTGCTCTGCAGTTCGCCGTTGAGATTCAGCGACCCGCCGCTCGTCATGAAGGCTTGGTCGACGTATGAGGTGCCGTTCCACCACGCCCACCGCATACCTCCTTCGATCGCGGTGCTGGCGTTGTAGTACTGCTTGACCGCGCGACTACCGTCTGCCGTCTGGAACAGCAGCGTCGCGAGGTCGGCCTTGAGCACGACGTAATTCGTGAACGTCTTCTGCCCGCCAATCGTCTGCGTGTTGGCCAGGTCGACGCCGTCGGTGATCCCGTAGCCGCTCAGCGTGGTGGGCTTGCTGCTGATCCACGCGTAGGGGATGTCGATGCTGTCGCCGGTCTGCAGGCGCTGCTGTCGGCCGTTGCCGTCGTAGACCAGCGGGATCCGAATCGCCATCGCTTATAGCTGCAGCGGCTGGTCGATGTTCAGGCGCAGACGCGTGGTGCTCATGGCCACGCCGATCGGGACGATGAACCCCGAGGTCGGCGGCGTGCTGGTGATCGCGCCAGCGGTGGTGTTGGAAAGGTAGTACGTCGCTCCCGGGGTCAGGCCGCCGGTCTGCCCGGTGACCGCGTCCCACTGCGTGGTAGTCGCGC
Source organism: Lysobacter sp. (assembly GCA_013362405.1). Lineage (GTDB taxonomy): Bacteria > Pseudomonadota > Gammaproteobacteria > Xanthomonadales > Xanthomonadaceae > JABFWF01. Next base: position 2,754 of record JABFWF010000219.1, read on the forward strand.
TGAGGACGCCCTCGACGGCAACCGCGCCGCTGGCCGCGGCGTTGATGCTGGTCGCGGAGACGAGGCCTACGACGGTGGTCGTCGCGCTCGAGTTCGCGGTGGCGAGCTTCACCTGGTCGCCGGCCGAACTGTAGACCGCACGGCCGATCGCGATCGCGGCCGCTTCGCCGTTGGTGAAGTTGTCGGTGAGGTAGCTGACGGCCGACGTGGTACCGCTGGTGACGCGGCCGTAGGCGTCCACCGTCACGCTGTTGTAGGTACCCGGCGTCAGCCCCGCGACCGCGAGCAGGTCGATCGTCGGGTTGCCCGCCGCGCCGTCGCCATTGGTCACACCGATGCGGCCGGCGGTGCCGGCCAAGGTGCGCATGACCGGCGTGGCGGTCGCGCTGAAGGCGAGGATTCCCGCGCCGGTGAGCGCGGCGATGTTGCTCAGGCCGGTGTTCGCAGGCTGTGCGCCGATGTCCGCTGGCGTCGCGCTGGCACCCGCCGTCGCGCGGCCGTAGGCATCGACCGTGAGCTTGGTGTACGTGCCGGCGCCGATGCCGGTCGTCGCCAGGTCGATGTTGTCGGCGTTTACGACGATGCGCGCGTTCGACGCCGTGCCGACGTCGAACTGGTTGCCCGTCCGGGTCAGTCCCATTCCGCCGACGAGCTGCGCGCCGCCGTTGATCTGGGTAAACGTGATCGCGGTCGTGCCGATCGTGATCGCGCTGGTGTTCGTGTTGGCCCACACCGAACCGGCGTAGGTGGTGCCGCTGTTGACGTACACCTGCTTGCCGGGCACGAACTCGGCGGCGACGTCGGCGTCGCTCGCGCGCGTCCAGGCGCCCGCCGCCGACACGAAGAGGCCGTTCTGGGTCTGCGTGGTCTGGCCGACGCACAGCACGCGCTTGCCTGCCGGAACGGCGATGCCGTCGACCGTGGCCGCGCCGGTCTGCGCGATGTCGACGGTCGCGACGTAGTCGACGGCCGCCCACGGGGCGGTACCGGTCGAGACCACGCTGTCGACGTACTGCTTGGTGGCAGCCTGCAGCGCGCTGACCGGATCCGCTGCGAGCGTTACGGTCCCGGTGAAGGACGGACTGTTGACCGGCGCGTAGGTGCCATTGAGCAACGTGGTCAGGTCGCTAGCGGCGACCGCCAGCGTGCCGGTGACGCGGCCGTAGCCGTCGACCGTGACCTTCTTGAAGGTGCCGGCGCCGCTATCGGTCACCAGCGCAAGGTCGAAGGTCGGATTGCCGGCGACCGCATCCCCGTTGGTGACGGTGATGCGCGTGTTCGAGGCGGTGGCGAGCTGGCGCTGCGCCCACGTGTTCGCGCCGATGCGCGCGAGCAGGCCGGTTGCCGCGAGCGCAGCGATCGCGTCGAGGTCAGCGTCGTACGCCTGTACGTCGGCGCCGATCGCGAGGCCAAGGTTGGTGCGCGCGCCGGCCGCGGTGGTCGCGCCGGTGCCGCCGTTGGCCAAGCCCAGTGTGTCGCCCACCTGGAAGCGCGTGTAGGCGCTGCCATTCCAATAGATGGGAAGCCGGTCGGTCATCTGGAGGCGTCCTTACAGGCGAAGGGCGGGACCGGTTTCGATCAGGAACTCGGTGTTGGACACCGCGAGGCCAACGGGCGCGACGACTTCGCCGGCGGCGCTGGGCGCCTGCGCGACGAGATGGCCCACGGCATCCACGTAGTGCGTGGCCTCGGCGACGATGCCGCCGGGCGCGCCGGTGATGCCTTCCCACTCGGCGACGGTGAGCACCATCGACCCGGCGATCTGCACGCGGCCGGCACCGCCGGGCGGGATCGACGGATCGAACACCAGACCGATCACGCCAGCCTGGGCGGGCGCGCTCGTGGCTCGGCGCAGGACGCCGTTGACCTTGCTGACCGGCGTGCCGCGCACCAGCGGCGCCGCTTCACCAGACGTGTAGCTGCTGGTGACCGGCTCACCGGCCGATGCGCCTGGCTCGCCCTTTGGTCCTTGGATCCCGGGCGAGGCCAAGCCGACCGTGCGCGGCTGCTGGGCGAGGCTCTCGATCGTGCGGCGGTCATCCAGCTGCGCGCTCACCGGGCGGTTGGAGACGATCGCTGCTGTGCGCGAGGCGTCGACGACCACGCTCCGGGTGCCGGTATCGCCGACGATGACGGGCATCAGCGCGTCACCTCGCCCTGCACGACGACCTTGCCGCGAACCAGCGGGATCACGTACTCGGGGGTGACACCGACGGCGGGCACGTACAGCTCGATCGCGTAGGCGTACTTCGCCTTGCGCGCGTTGGTCGGGTTGAGCACGGCATGCGCGGTCGGCGGGACCACGATGCGGGTACGGTTGCGGACCGTGCCGCCCGGCGGCGTGTCGATCACCAGCAGGTTGTTGTCGGTGGTCAGCTCGAGCAGCGGCGTCCCGGTGGTGCCGTATTCCTGTGCCAGGTCGCGCACCTGCATGCGGGCCTTGTAGCCGCTCAGGTCGACCGCGGCGCCGTTGGCGTCCGTGTACGTGAACTCGTCCTCCCACGTCGACCCACGGACGACGGGCATGACGTAGGAGGCAGGCGTACGGCTCATCGATCTGCCCTACTCGGCCGACTTCGCGCCGACGAGACGGGCGAAGCCGCGCTCGATGACGTCGCCCAGGCGCTGCAGCAACGTGCGGCGCGGAGTCAGCAGGCCTAGTGCATCCAACCCACCGAGGCAGCTTTCGGCCAGCTCCGTGGCGCGCTGCAGCTTGATCGCGCTCATCACGCCTTGGAGGTCGTGGTCGCCCTGGGCGGCCTCGCTCAGGGCGGTGCGCTGCTCGGGCGTGAGGATTTTCTTGGCCGCCTGCTTCGCCTTGGCCTTGCGCGCAAGCTTCTTCTTCCCGGCCGCCTTCTTGGCGCCAGGCTTCTTGGTCGGATAGCGGGACATCGGAACCTCGTCGTCAGAGAACCTGCACGGGCTCGCCGCTATGCGGGTCGAGCTGGCAGGCGATGCGGACCGCATCCTCGGCGGATGCGCCCATGGCCATCGCACCGAGGGCGTAGTCGCACCCGGAGCCGATGGCGTACTGCTTGCAGTCGAGCGGGCCCGAGAAGTACAGCGAGTCGCGGGCGAGGAACACGGAGCCGTCAGGCTTGACCAGCAGCACGCTACAGGCGGGGTCGCCGGCGCCGAACTCCTCCGGCACGGCGCCCGCCTTGAGCCAGGCGAGGAAGCGATCGGGAGCTCCGACTGTGGCGCTGGTGATGGCTACGCGGGTGCCATCCTCGAGCAGGTGGATCTTCGCCTTCTGCCCGGGCGAGGCCTGCCAGCTCCCGCCGTAGGCGCGCGTGTCCGCGGCTAGGACGCCGTCCTTGTAGGCCGCGCAACTCACGGCTGGGCCTTGATGACCTTGTGCTGCTTGAGGTCGCCGATGAACCCGGCGCAGGCCTGCCGGCGCGCCTCGCACGTCAGCAGCTTGCCGGACAGCAGCGGGATCACGCCGCCGCTGCGGCCGAGCTCGTCCCAGCACTTCGGGTCGTTGGCGTCACAGGTCCAGCGCACGCCGGTGTCGACCAGGCTGCCGCCCGGCGTGCAGGGCTGGTAGCACATCGCGTCCGCGTCCACGGGTGGCGCGCCGCGCACGCGATCGCACGTGGCGCCGCCGCAGACCAGCACGGCCAGCAGCATGAAGACGAGCGAGCGGGCCATCGCCTACTTGCCGATCGGCCGCTTGTCGAGGCCGTTCTCGGCCAGCAGCGCAGCCAGGTCGTCGAGGTGCAGGCAGTCGCACAGGCAGGCACTGACGACCTGGCCGCCGGTGATCGGCGCGATCGAGCCGTTGCAGTAGTCGTTGCCGGGCTTGGCGTCGAACAGGATGCCGATCGCGTTGATGTTCACCGGGCCGCTGCCGTAGCCGGCAAGGGATATGACCTTGTCGCCGTTCTTGGCCTCGCGGCCGTTGCGGTAGTGCATGTGTGCTTCCTCGTGTGGATCCCGCGCGGCCGGACGCCCGCCTCAGCGCTTACCCGGCATATCCACCTAGGGGCGCGCGCGGGAGTGGGGGCTCAGACCGTCATGCGGCCGAGCAGGTCAGTGAGGCGGACGTTCAAGCTGGCCGCGCTGTTGGTGCCGTAGGCGAGCCAGCCATGCACCTGGGAATGCACGGGCTCGGCCTTCGAGTCGCCCTTCTGGCCGATCGACGTGAGCTTCTCGCACAGCACTGGGCTGAGCTTGTTCTCGAGCTGTTCGATCAGCTCGGCGCTGTAGTCCAGCGCGCGGCGCATCTCGTCGTAGGCCGCGGCACAGATGCTCTCGGGGGGCGTGTCGGTGCCGACATCGCCGGAATAGCTGGTGGTGCGGTTGGCGTTCACTTCGTTGCTCCAAGTTGCGCGCCGAGCGCGCGGTTGATCGCGTCCTGCCGGAATTGGCCGGGCGCGCAGTCGGGGGCGAGCGGCTGCGCCGTGGCAGCGGCGTCGTAGTCGTGGCCGGCGTTGCGTAGGCGAGAGGTGGCGCCGTCGATGGCGCCCTGCAGCTTGCCGATGCGGGCGCGCTCGCTGGCATTGATCGAAGCCGCGTCGTCGATCGCCTGCTTCTGGGAATCGATCGTCAGGCGCAGCGGCGCGGTGATCGCCTGCTTCCACTGGTGCACGTTCCACCAGGCCGACAGCCCGAAGAGAATCGCGAGCACGCCGGCGACGCGCCAGCCGATCGGCACGATGGGCATGGTCAGCTTCATGCCCGCGCCTTAGACGTCGCGACCGGCGCGGCGACCGAGCACCTCGGCGCGATCGGTCTCGAGGCTGTTGAAGTCGTGCGCGGCGCCCTGGCTGGCTTCGTGCGCCACCGCCTGCTCGCGGATCCGCTGCAGCTCGGCGCGCTCCTGCTGGTGCTGGCGCCAGTAGGTGTTGAACTCGCTCGGCTCCTCCTCGAGGTCGCCGAGGTCGTGCGCGCGGATCGCCAACAGCACGCATACCAGGCACATGGCAAAGGTGATGCCGCCGTGGTGACGCTGGATCGCCCACAGCAGCAGGCCGAAGGTCAGCAGCAGGCCGAGGGTGAAGTGGTTGCCGAACACCATGCGCAGCGCGAGGACACCGCGCCAGAGACGACGGGGCTCCTCACGGAGCCAGGCGAGCAGGTCCTTCATAAGCGGAACCTCCGCGGCGTGCGGTTGGTGGCTGGGGGTGGCGTGCTGAGCTGCTGCTGGCATTGCTGCAGGGCCTGCCCCTGCGTGCTCATGCCCTGGATGCCGATCCCGAGGCCGACGATGCAGCCCAGCGGGAACGGCAGAAACTTCCAGCCGCCTTGGGCCAGAGCGCGCGGCCCTCGCACAGCGCGCGCTCGTCGTCGCGGCGGTAGACCAGCCCGTCGTAGACGCGCCCGCCGGCCTTGTTCCAGAGGTCCAACTGCGCGCAGGCGCCCGGCCAGTCATTGGCCAACGCCTTCTTCTGCAGCGTCGAGCCGCATACCACACGCGGCCCAAGGTTGAAGGCGGCGTCGGTTAGCGCACCGTCGATCTGTGGCAGCAGGGGGACCGGGATACAGCGGTGCACGGCTGCGCGCGCGATGGCGAGATCGTGCTGCAACAGCGCTTCGCACTCGGCCCGGCTGTAGGTGCGACCGGGCACCACGTCCGGCCCGGTGTGGCCATAGCAGACGGTGAGCACGCCGACCGGATCGCGGTATGGCGTGTAGCGCACGCCCTCCCAGCGGGTGGCGATCGCCGCGGCGAGGGTCAGCGCGACGCCGGCGACCGAGCCGACGAGACGTTTACTCGGCGGCGACATGCTCGCGGATCTCCGCCAGGCGCGCGACGTGCAGCTCGGCATCGCGCCGGTCCGCCTTGCGCTTGTAGTACCACTGGATCGCCACACCGACCCCAGCGATCACCGCGCCGCCGATCGCGGCGAGGTCGCTGGCGCTCAGGCCGCCCAGGAGCGCGATGCCGCCGCCGGACATCGCGATCTTGTGGGCCATGCCGGCCACCGTCGTAGCCGTGTCGGTTGCCTGTTCTTGCACGGTGGCGGGTCCCCTGTTGAAAAGGTGGGTCGGCACAGCCCTGCTTGCCCTCGGATTCCCATGGGAAGGAAGACCGGACTGTTCAGCGACTGGCTCGAATCTGGCGGCGCGCGGCGGATCTCTCGATCGGCCTGCCCTCGGTAAGCAGCGCGCTACGGCGGGGCTGTGACCACCGACCCATAGAAAGCGAAAGCCCCGGGGTGTGAGCCCGGGGCCTTCTTGGTGCTGTCGCTGCCGTCACCGACAGGTCCGCACGATGACCGTTATCGGCGTCTTCTGGTTCCCGTGCAACTGCGGTGATCAACTGTCCGCATGCGGCACCGCATCTGCGTAGATGCGGGAGCGAAATTCCGCATGCGGATGCACGCCGCCGGCAGCCCGACATCCCTGCCGAGCCCGCACTGCTTGGATGGCACCCTTCTCTCGCCGGCTGGACTCAGGGTGGAGCCGGTGGTGAGAGCCGGGCGCGCGGTGCGTTGCCGGTGGCGAAACCATCCTCGTGCATCGCGCGAGCAGCGTCTGTCAGCCGATGCCGCTTCGCTGCGTCGGAATTCTCCTACTCGCCGGACTGGCGATAGCGGTCCACCAGCACGCGGAACTTGCTGATCTCCCGTCGCAGGTGCCCCAGGCTTTCTTCCTTCTGCCGGATCCCGCGCCAGTCCGCGGAAGGCAGGTGCTTGCCGCGCAGCTCGTCGTGTTGGGCCTGCAGCGACGCGAGCCTGGCCTCCGCCCATTCCCGCTTCGTCTTGTAGTACTTGCGCTTCGCCGCTTCGGTCACGTCGCGCGCTCGGCGAACAGGCGCATCGCGAGCTCGCGGCGCCCGTTGTTGAGCGCCTCCTGCAGGGTCGCGCTGGCCGCCTTGTGCACGGCGATGTACGACGCCTTGCGCATCTTCGCGTCGCGCGCGAGATCCGCGTACGGCCGGCGGTGCTCAGGCCAGACGAGCTCGTACGCCGCGTCGTAGACGGCGATGCGCAGGCGCCAGCGGTCAGCCGGCTGGTGCAGGTCCAGCGGCCGCGGGCGGATCAGGCGCACCACGCGCACCACGCGCCGGAAGGCCATCGCCGACAGGCGCGCGACATCCCGCTCTTGCGCGCGCGTGGCCACGGCCAAGGCTGTCGTCTGCGCCAGGCGATCGCGCATGTACCCCACGGCGCCGGCGACGTCGGCCGCCTGCAGGCCGGACTTCGTGCCCGTGCCTTCCACCGGCACGCGGTAGCTGCTCGAAACGAGCAGCCGCGCGATCAGCTCGAGCGCGTCGCGATCGTCGGTCCACGGGCTCTTCCGCGCGCGGCGCTGGGCCATCAGGTCTCCCTCTGCAGGCGGCGCGCCGGGCGGCGCGTCCGTTGGTTCCAATGGAAGCGGTGCACCCGCACGCCCTGTGGCGGTTCCTCTGGCCACGGCACGATCTCGAGCGACTGACGCAGGGTCTCGCCGCGAGTGACGCGCACGCGCAGCGCCCGCACGCTCAGGACCAGGTACGTGCGCCGTGACGGCATCGCGCGCATGTATTCGCCGGCGACGGGCTCGCGGCCGGCGGTGCCGAACCAGTCGAACACCATGCGGCGCGGCGTCTGGATTCTATCGATGGAGGCGTCCTCGTTCATGGCTTTGCCGTCTCGCGCGCAGTGCGCGCCTTCTCGAGGATCTCGGCATAGGCTTCCGGGTGCTGCGTGTCGAAGGCTGGGATGCGCCCCCGGCCCCACTTCCCACCACCCAGCGATTCGAGCCAGTCATCGGAGGCGCAGAAGCGGCGCGCATCCACGCCGCGATCGCGGACCGACTTCGCGGTCACGAAGCCGTCGAGCTCGAGGTCGGCCAGCACCTTGAGGGCGCCGATCTTCCACGGGGTGAGCTGCAGCGGTGCCGGGACGCCCGCGCGCACCTGCGGCACGATCTCGGGCAGGTCGCAGCGGCGCGGCGGGTTCCAGTCGTGCCAGGCCATGTCCCATTCCATTAGGGGCCCGTCGCCGGTGTCGTAAGCGCGGTGATCGACGTTGACCACCTCCCCGTGGACGTCGGAGTACGTGTTCCGCCCGAAGGCGCGGAGGAAGTCGAATGACTCGATCAGGTTCCGCCCGCCGTCCCAGCGTTGGTTCCTCCCCGGCGCCCACACCTGGACACCGAGGATGCCGAGCATTTTCGCGATGCCCTCGTTGGCCTCGGTGATGCAGGGCACGATCACCGCGCGGAAGTCCGGCCCCTCTCTGCCATCCGCGCCATACCCCATGTAGTGCGAGGGCAGGATCTGATCAGCGACCTTCGCGTTGAGCTGCAGCTTCGCCTCGACACCGAGCTGGTGGCCGGTCTTGTCGTACACCGCGAGGATGTCGAACCCGGCGGTCTCCGGATAGGCGGTCCAGCCACCGATTCGCTTGAGCGACTCGAGGAAGCAGTCGCAGAGCGCCGCTTCGTCCGGAAAGGCTGCCTTGACCTCCGCCGCTTTCATGCAGCCTCCGCAGCGAAGAGATCCAGCTGCGCGAGCGGAAGCGCCGCCGGCGCGAGCAAACCGGCCTCGGGCGTGAGTACTTCGGGCTCAGGCGTAGGCACCGGGGTTCGATCGCGGAGGCGGTATTCCCAGGCGCCGAGGATGTGCGCCGGGGTGTACCAGTGCTCCCGCTCCTCCACGGCGAGCGTGTTGCCGAGGATCACGACGGCCGGAACGTGGAGCAGGCTCAGCTGCACGTAGGCCATGTGCACCGCGCGCGAGTCGACGTCGATCGCGGTCACGTGCATGTGCTGCTGATAGCTGAAGCCCGCCGCCTGCAGTTCGGTGGCCATCGCGATGATCATGGCGCCGGCGCCAGCTGCCGGCTCCTGGACGGTGATGTAGCCGCGGCGAGCGATCTTCTCGCGCATGTCCTCCGGGTCGATCGACAGCCTGGCCATGAGGCGGCACAGCTCCGGCGGGGTGAAGAACTGGCCGCGCGCGGCATTCCCCAGCTCGAGCTCGCCGAAGATCGCTCCGAGCTGGTCCGCCGGGTCCAGCTCGAGCGCGCTCACCAGCTCGGCCAACATCGCTGGAAAACGCCTCGCTTCCTCCGGGTCGTACCGTTGGATGATCTGCAGGTAGCGGGCCTCGCGCACGGCGAACTGCCGCTTGTCCACCGCGTTGGCGATCGCGAGCGCCGCGAGTTCGACGAAGTCGCCGAACACGGTCCATAGCTGGTGCCGGTAGGCCGAGGCCTGCAGCAGCTTCACGATCGCCTTGCGGTGGGCGGCCGCGGTCACGGCGTCAGACCTTCGCCTTCTTCGCCGCCTTCGGCTTCGGCGGCAGCAGTGGATCCGGGAGCCAGGTGGGATCGGCGTCGAGGATCTGCTGGCAGGCCTTCGCGGCGACGTTCGCCTTGCCCTTGACCTTGGCCAGTTCGGCGGCCGCGCGCTTCCCGCACACCCCGGTGACCACCTTCAGGATGTAGCCGGTCGGCTGCTCGGCCAGCCATTCCGCGGTGACCTGCCAGTGCTTCGACAGGTCGACACCGACCAGCTGGGCGAAGGCGCGTCCTTCATCCGCGCGATTCTTCTGGTCCGAGCGCTGGGCGAGCATCAGCTGCTCGGCGGAGCACACCGCGAGGATCTCGAGCGAGAGCTCGATCGGCTGCTTCAGCAGCCAGGCGAACAGCGGGCCATCGCCGTGCTTGAGCCGCTTCGTCAGGGCCGCGTGCTTTTCCTCGAACTTTTCCTCTCGATCTTCCAGGGCATCGATAACGGCGCGATCCGGACGGTGGGAGTAGTCGTTGGACGCGGTGATCCCCACGGCCCCGTCCGGCGTGTTGGCGGCGCCCTCGGTCCAGAGCGCCGCGGCCAGCGCTGCGACCGCGACACGGGGGTTATCCGCGAGGTGCTCGCGCATCACCGCGGTGCGGAAGCCCTGCAGGCGCATCACGGATGCCATCGGCAGCTCGTCGTTCGCCTTCTTCGGCTTCGCCTTGGCCGGCTCGGCGAGCGCCGCGGCGGCGGCGGCCGAGTCGCCCTTTTTCGCCGCGCGATCCACCGCCGCCGCCTTCTTCTTGTCCTCGGGCCGCTGCAGGCCGTAGATCGTCTCGGTGGATCCGCCGCTGGCGCCGATCACGACGATGCAGCCGGAGACCGCCTTCTGCTCGGTTGCCCACGGCGCCTTCTTGCCGTCGCCCCCGCGCTTCTGCTCGAGCTCGGTGAACTTGCGCCGCGCCTCCCAGCTGAAGCCGTCGACGCGCGCCTCGGCCCAGCTCCACCCGTCGCGCAGCAGCTGGTCGGCGCGCTTGTTGAGCTTCTGCTCGGCCAGCTGGCGCAGCAGCTTCGAGTCGGTGAAATACAGCCCGTCGCCCTCCTCCCCCGTGAAGAGGTCCTCGCGAACCTGGCCGCCGGCCGCCTTGTAGGCCTCGACGCCCACGAAGCGCGCCATGGGGTCATCGGCGGAGATCTCCTTCTCGGTGAGGGCCTTCCGCAGGCACCACGGCTGCCGCTGCCAGTCGCGCGCGCCGTTCCAGACCTTCTCCTGCAGGGCCTGGTCATCCGTCAGCGCGAGCGCCTCGAGCTGCTCGAGCGTGGCGTTGCCTTCACGGTAGAGCGCGACGAGCTTCGGGGAGATCCGGGCCAGCTTCATGCGCTGGCGGACATGCAGCACCGGCACGCCGAAGCGCGCGGCGATCTGGTCCGGCGTCAGCGGATCGTCGCGGCGCGTGGCCAATTCGTTGTACGCAACGAACTCGTCGGCCGGGTGCATGGCGACGCGCAGCACGTTCTCGGCCAGGCTGACCTCGCCGCTGTCAGGGTCGCCCTGCTCGAGCACCATGCACGGCACCTTGTCGAGCTCCTGCGGCAGCTCGCCGCGCTCGCGCAGCAGCTGCAGGGCGCGCAGGCGCCTGCTGCCGGCGACCACCTCGTAGACGTCGCTCTTCCCCATCGGGGTTTCGACGTTGAGGTTCTGCCGCAGGCCGTGCGCCTTGATCGAAGCGGCGAGATCGTCGACGCCTCCGTCGTGGCGGCGGACGTTGCGCGGGGAAGGCTTGAGCTGGGAAAGCGGGATCATCTGGATCTGCACGACAGGTCTCCTATCTCAGGTTGCGGCCGGCGCCTTCGCGAAAGGCCGGCTCGTCGAAGTCGAAGCCCGCGTCGGTGCCGACGCAGGCGGGGAACTGCTTGGGTGGCGTAAGCCCGCATAACGCGCGGCGCCCGACCGATTCGAAGATCCCGAGGCGGCGCGTGCAGTAGCAGCAGCCGCCGTCCTCGCGAACGAGGTCCCGGATGTCCCTGGCTTGGTCGCGCGCGCAGCTGCGCTCTGGCTTGGAGAGGACATCGGCGATCACACCTGGTCCTGCCAGAACTGCCCGGTCGACAGGCACACCAGCGACATGGGCCGGCCAAAGACCGCGCCGGTGTCGAGGTAGACGACGTTCCCCAGACGCTGGAAGGGCGCCTGCACCGGCGTGTGCCCGACGAGCACGACGTCGATGTTGGCCACGTGGGCGTGGTCGGCGTGGTCGATGCGCTGGCGCTCCCAGAGGGCTGCGTGGTCGGCCTTGGGGCGCGGATCCTCGATGGCCTCCCAGTCGTCGCGCGGCACCTCCGCGTGCACCATCCCGTAGCGGGTGCCATGGCACCGGAACTCGATCGCGCGCGGCAGCGCGGCGAGGCGCGCGGCAACGCGCTGCTGGTCCTCGTCGGCGAGATCGATGAACCAGCGCCCGCCGTTGCGCTCGTAGTGGAACGGGTGGTTGTGCCCCTTGGCGAAGTTGACCGCCATCTGGTCGTGATTGCCGCGGGTCGCGAAGAACCACGGCTTGTCCAGCCATTCCAGTGCCGCCAGCGAATCCGGACCGCGGTCGACTAGGTCGCCGGGGGTCAGCAGGCGATCGCGCTCGGGATGGAAGCCAGCGCCGTCCATCAGCGCGCGCAGCCGGTCGAAGCACCCGTGAATGTCGCCGGTGACGAAGTCGCGTCCGCTCGTGTTGGCGGGAAGTCGCT
>JABFWF010000271.1 GCA_013362405.1 Lysobacter sp.
TTGTTCCACCGCACCAGCAGGGCGAGGTAGTCCAGCAGCGGCTTGGAGACGGTGGCCGGGTCCAGGCCGAGCGCGAGCAGGCCATCGTCCAGCGTGCGGCGAAGCGCGGCGTCGAAGGGGGCGGGGGTGTTCATGCGGCGCGCAGTATCGCCGATGTGGGTGTTCGATTCCGGAGGCGCGGTCAGGTCGAACGCCATGCCAGTGCGCCCAGATACTCCGGCGCGGGCCGCAGCTCCATCAACGACCAGTCGCTGGGGTGGCCGAGTTCCGCGTCGCATTCGACCAGGCGCAGGCCGTCCGGGCTGTCGGCGAAGCGAAGCCGGTGCAGGCCGAACGAAATGCCGTGGCCGTGGGCCTTCAGTACGGCTTCCTTCGCGCACCACAGGCGCAGGAAACCGTGGTCGCGCACCGCCGCCGACGGGGCGGCGTGCAGCCACGCCAACTCGGGCGCGGTGAAGAAGCGCCGGGCGAGGTCGAGGGCCCGGCCGCGCGGGCGCACGCGTTCCAGGTCGATGCCGATGTGCACGTCGCGGCCCAGTGCGACCAGCAAGCCGTCGCCGCTGTGGCTCCAGTTGCAGTCCCAGTCGGCGAAGGCGCCTTCCAGGCGGGGCCGGCCGCGCGGATCGCGGGACAGCGGCAGGGCATCGACGTCGGTCCCCAGCTCCGCGGCCAGCCACCGGCGCGCCAGCGGCTCGGCGGGCTGCCGGGGCGCATGCGGCTGCCAGCTCCAGCGCGGGGCCGGCTCGGCGGTTGGGGGAGCGGACAGGGACATGAACCACGATTGGGATCGACGACGGCCGCCAGCGTAAAGTACGGGCAGGGGAAGCGGCGTTCGCCGCAGGAATCACGTGCCATCCATGTCCGCGGTCGTCGAAGTACCCAGTCCCGTTCCGACCTCGCCCGTGCCGCTCATCCACGGCACCGGCGCGCTCGCCATCGCCTTCGACGAAGGCGGGCATGCGATCGACCGTGCGACCTTCGCCCGCCACGTGCGGGCGTTGGCGGCCACGCTGCCGGCCGCACGCTTCGCTCTGAACCTGTGCGAGGACCGCTACCGCTACCTCGTCGCCTTCTGCGCCGCCGCGGTGCGAGGGCAGACCACGCTGATGCCGCCCTCGCGCGCGCCGGGCGTGGTGGAGCAGGTGCTCGCGCAGCATCCCGACGGCTACTGCCTGGCCGACATCGACCTCGCACCGGCGCCGCCGCATTGCATGCGCATCCCGGATCGTCTGGACGAACTCGAAGGCGATGAACTGATCGTCGATGCGAACGCACGCGTCGCCATCGGCTTCACCTCCGGCAGCACCGGCCAGCCGCGCGCCTACGGCAAGACGTGGACCAGCTTCCGCACGAGCACCGCGCAGAACCTCGCCGCGCTCGACGGCCTGCTTCGCGACGACCTGACGCACGTCATCGCCACCGTGCCGCCGCAGCACATGTACGGCATGGAGATGTCGGTGCTGATGCCGCTGCTCGGGCCGGTCGCGGTGCACGCGGCGCGGCCGCTGTTCCCGGCCGACGTCGCGCGTGCGCTGCACGATTCGCCCACGCCGCCGCTGCTGGTCACCACGCCGGTGCACCTGCGTGCGCTGGTGGCGTCCGGGCTTTCGCTGCCGCCGCTGGCGGGTATCGTCTCGGCGACGGCGCCGATGCCGCCGGAGCTCGCCGCGTCGGCCGAAGCGCGCTTCGGTTGCGAAGTGCGCGAGGTGTTCGGTTCGACCGAAACCTGCGTCTTCGCCCGCCGCCGCACCGCGCGCGACGACGCCTGGACGCCGCTGCCCGGCGTGCGCCTCGCCCCGCAGCCCGACGGCACCGCCGTGCACGCGCCGCACCTGGCCGAACCCATCGTGCTGGCGGACCTGATGGAAGTGCATGGCGACGGCCGCTTCGAACTGCGCGGCCGCAACGCTGATTTGCTGGATATCGCGGGCAAGCGCGCCTCACTCGGCGATCTCACGCGCAAGCTGCTTGCGGTGCCGGGCGTCGAGGACGGCGTGATGTTCCAACTCGATGCCGAAGACGCCATCGGCGTGCGTCGCATCGCCGCGCTGGTCGTCGCGCCTACGGTGGACGAGCACGACATCCTGCACGCGTTGCGCCAGCAGCTCGATCCGGTCTTCCTTCCGCGTCCGCTGCGCCGCGTCGACACGCTCCCACGCAACGAGACGGGCAAGCTGCCGCGGCATGCGCTGGAGGCGCTGCTGCACGGGCATGAGGGTGTGGCGGCGGGTTGATGCACCCGGCAGTACGCCGGAGCACCAGGCCTACGTCATCCCGGCGGTAGCCGGGAACCAGGCTGACACGTCATCCGTAGCCGGAGTTGGCCCAACCTCGTGGCGTCCTTGGAGTCCCCGAACGCAAAGGCGTCGCTTCGATCGTCCGTGAAGGCCTGGGTCCCGGCCTTCGCCGGGACGACGATGACGGCGAAGCGGCCTTGCAGCGGATAGACCCTACTTCAACTCCACCCACGCCGGCGCATGGTCGCTCGGTCGATCCCACGTGCGCGGTTCGCGATCGATGCCCGACGCCGCCGTGTGCGGGCGCAGGGCCTCCGACACCAGCGTGAGGTCGATGCGCAGTCCAAGGTTCCGGCGGAAGCCGCCCTGCCGGTAATCCCACCAGCTGAACTGCGACTCCTCGGGATTGAGCGCGCGATACGCATCGTGCAGGCCCAGCGAATACAGCCGCTGCAGCGCATCGCGTTCGGCGCGCGAAGTGAGGATGTGCCCCTCGTTCCACACGACCGGATCGTGCACGTCGCGGTCGTCCGGCGCGATGTTGAAGTCGCCCAGCACGATCATGCGCGGGTGCGTCACCAGCTGCTGCGCCAGCCAGTCGTGCACGGCCTCCAGCCAGCGCAGTTTGTAGGCGTACTTGTCGCTGCCGACCGACTGCCCGTTCACCACGTACAGGTTGACGATGCGCAGGTCGCCGACGGTCGCGGCGAGCACGCGCTTCTGTTCGTCCTCGAAGCCCGGCACGCCGATCTGCACGTCGGTGGCGCGCTCGCGCGAGAGCACCGCCACGCCGTTGTAGGTCTTCTGCCCGGCGAACACGCTGCGATAGCCCATCGCGATCAGCGGATCGTCGGGGAACTTCTCGTCCTCCAGCTTGGTTTCCTGCAGCGCGACGATGTCCGGCGAGGACGTGGCGAGCCACTGTTCCAGGTGCGGCAGGCGCACGTTGAGCGAGTTGACGTTCCAGCTGGCGATTTTCATGGGGCGCAGTGTAGCGAGCCGATGCGCCCTTCGCAGGCTGCGACCGCACCGCTTGCGCAATGCCGGACGCCGGCGCCGCGCGGCATACTCGGCGTTCATTCCCAGCAAGCCGCCGCCATGCAGTGGATCGATCTTCGCAGCGACACCGTCACCCAGCCCACCGATGCCATGCGCGAGGCGATGATGCGCGCGCCCGTCGGCGACGACGTCTACGGCGAGGATCCGTCCGTCAACGCGCTGCAGGCGCGGCTGGCCGATGAACTCGGCTTCGAGGCGGGGCTGTTCGTGCCCAGCGGCACGCAGTCGAACCTGATCGGCCTGATGGCGCATTGCGCACGCGGCGACGAGTACATCGTCGGCATGGACGCGCACACCTACAAGTACGAAGGCGGCGGCGCGGCGGTGCTGGGCTCGATCCAGCCGCAGCCGATCGTGCACGCGCCCGACGGCACGCTGCCCTTGGATGCGGTGGAACGCGCGATCAAGCCGGTCGATCCGCACTTCGCGCGCACGCGCCTGCTGTGCCTGGAAAACACCTGGCACGGCCGCGTCCTGCCGCTGCACTACCTCGCCGATGCGCGCGCGCTGTGCGACCGCCGCGGCCTCGCGCTGCACCTGGACGGCGCGCGCATGTTCAACGCGATCGTCGCCCTGGGCGTGCCGCCGCGCGAGGTCACCAAATATTTCGACAGCGTGTCGGTATGCCTCTCGAAAGGGCTCGGCGCGCCGGTCGGCTCGGTGCTGCTCGGCACGCGCGAACTCATCGAAACCGCGAAGCGCTGGCGCAAGGTCGTCGGCGGCGGCATGCGACAGGCCGGCATGCTCGCCGCCGCGGCGTCGTTCGCGCTGGACCATCACGTCGCGAGGCTGGCCGACGAC
>JABFWF010000198.1 GCA_013362405.1 Lysobacter sp.
ATCGAGCCGATGAACTGCGGATGGACGGTCGCCGCCTTCAGGAAAGCGATGTCCTCGCCCAGGTGGCCTGCCGCATAGGTGGCGCGATCCTGCGTCTCACCGCCTTCGCTGATCCTGGCATCGGGCGCCAGCAGATCGAGCACCCGCGCGCGGTCGCCTTTCTGCAGGGCGGCATGGAAGGCTTCCGCCGCGGCTTCGGCCTGCGGCACGGCTTTCGCGGCATACCCTTCCATTGCCGCTGTCGGGTTCGCTTCCGCAACAGGCTCGTCGTGGTGATGGTCGGCCTCGCCGTGTTCGTGGCCATCGGCTGCATCCTCATCACCCTCGCCATGATGGTGGTGATGCCCGCCTTCCATGTCCTCGTCCGCAGGCGCTTTCGCGACGATGTCCTTGTACTGGGCAGGCGTCATGCCCGGCAGCTTCTGCAGGAAGGCCACCATGCTCCAGATGGTCGGATCATCGTGGCTGCTGCCCCAGGCAGGCATCGCGCTCATCTTCACGCCATGCTTGATGACCCAGAAGGCGTCTTGGGGATCAACGCGCACCTTCGAAAGATCCGGCGGCTGCGGGTAGAGGCCAGGCCGGATCTCCGTCTCTTCCATGCCCGGCGCCAGATGGCAGCCGGTGCACATCGCGGCATATTGCCCCGCGCCTTTCAGGATGAGCTGCGGGTCTTCCAGGTTCGGCACGGTGACGTCTTTCGAGCGCACGTGAATCGAGCGGTCCCGAAGGGTTTCCACCAAGGCGAGCATCGGGCGCGTGTGGTGGTCGTCGGCACCCATGTTGTAGAGGCCTGACCAGATGAACCCAAGTAGCAGGAGGGATGTGACGACAAACAGCAACAACAGCGAAACCAGCGATTTGCGGGAGATCAACGGCATGGTGGTTTTCCCCTTTGTCAGAACCAGATACGGACGCCCGCGACCAGGCGGGTGTCGTGGGTGTCTTCCCCTTCCGCACGGCGGAAGTCCGCGGTGCGGCCGAACGCGTGTTCGCTGACCACGCCGATGTAGGGCGCGAAGCGACGCGTGATTTCGTAGCGCAACCGCAGGCCCGCCTCCACGGTCGACAGCCCGGAGCCGATGCCGCGGCGTGCATCGTCCTGGCCGTACAGGTTCACTTCGACCAGCGGCTGCAGGATCAGCCGATTGGTGAGCAGCGTTTCGTACTCGGCCTCCAGTCGCGCGGCCGTCTGCCCATCCTGCCCGAGGTACGCCGTGGCGGCGACCTCGAACTTGTACGGCGCCATGCCCATCACGCCGATGGCGGCGAAGTCCTGCGCAACGCCCGGCTTGAAATCGTGGCGCACGCCGGCGACGACGTCCCACCAGGTGGTGACACTGTGGCCATACAGCACTTCCAGGTCGGCGTCCTGCGTGCGGCCGTCGCGTCGCTCACCCTCGGTGCGAAGCCAGAGCCGGTTGAGGTCGGTGCCGATCCAGCCCCGACCTTCCCACTCGAACGCGGTCGCCCCGTCGGCGCGGCTACCCTCCAGGCGGTCGAACAGCGTGTAGTGCTGGATCGTGTTGTCGTGCACCGGATGATCGCCCGGCGGCGGGAGCGCAGCGGCGCGATCGGCATCGGTCGGCACGGGGATGGGCGTGCGCGGTTCGGCCAGGCCATGTGCTTCCATGCCGTGCATCGCATGTGCGTCCGCGGGCATCTGCATCCCCCGCATGTCCTGCGCCTGAGGCGCCGGAGACTGCGGTTCCGTCGCCGCGGAATGCTCGTGGGTCGCATGCCCGTCGTTGGCGCGCTTTTTCTTCGCAGGTTTTTTTTCCGGCATCGGCATGGACATCGGCATCTGCATGCCGGCGTGTCCCATGTCCTGCGCGAAGGCTGCCGCCGGCAGCAGGAGGCCGAGGACGACAGCAATCGCCGTCGGAAGGCTGGCGCGGGTCGTGGTCATGACGTGCGCTCCTCCACCCGGACCTGCCGCATCATGCCCGCCTCCATGTGGTAGAGCAGATGGCAGTGGTAGGCCCAGCTGCCCAGGGCATCGGCGCGCACGCGATAGCTGCGCCGCGTTCCGGGCGGCATGTCGATCGTGTGCTTGCGGACGTGGAAGTTGCCCTGCTCGTCCTCGAGGTCGCTCCACATGCCGTGCAGGTGGATCGGGTGGCTCATCATCGTGTCGTTGACGAGCACGATGCGCAGGCGTTCGCCGTAGTTGAACCGCAGCGGCTCGACGTCGGAGAACTTCCGGCCGTCGAAGCCCCAGGCGAACTTCTCCATGTGCCCGGTCAGGTGCAGTTCGATCTCGCGATCGGGATCGCGGCCGTCGGGATCCTCGAATGCGCTGCGCAACATGCCGTAGGTCAGCACCTTGCGGCCGTTGCCGCGCAGTCCGATGCCTGGCTTGTCGAGGCGCGGCCGTGGCTCCATCGCCTGCATGTCGACCAGGGGATTCCCGCTTTCGCTGGCGGGATGCGCCTGCATGCCCTGCATGCCCTGCATGCCCTGCATGCCCTGCATGCCCTGCATGCCCTGCATGCCCTGCATGCCGGCGTCGTGGCCAGCATGCATCCCGGCCATCGCGCCGGTCGCCTGCGGCGACATGGCGCCCATTGCATGGGCGCCGTGGCCCATCGCGCCCATCGCCATGTCGGTCATGGTGAGGATCGGCCGTGGATCGACGGCAGGCACCGGCGCACGCAGTCCTTCTCGCACCGCCAGCGTGCCGCTGACGTAACCCGTGCGCCCCATGTCCTGCGCGAAGATGGTGAAGGCGTCCTGGCCGCCCGGCGCGACGATCACATCGATCACTTCGGCGGTCGCGATGCGGAATTCGTCGATGGTGACCGGATGCACGTACTGGCCGTCGGCCGCCACGACGGTCATCTTCAGGCCCGGGATGCGCACGTCGAAATGCGTCATCGACGAACCGTTGATGAAACGCAGCCGCACCTTCTCGCCCGACCGAAACAGCGCGGTGGTGCCGTTCATCAGGTAGGTGTAGGTGTTGGCGTTGACGTCGGACAGGTCCGTCGGCGTCATCCGCATCTCGCCCCACATCTTGCGATCCTCGATGGTCGCCGCGAGCCCGTAGCGCCTGGCATCGCGGACGAAATCGCCGACGGTGCGCTTGTAGGTGTTGTCGTAGTCCGACATCTTCTTCAGCCGTGCGAACAGCACCGTCGGATCGAGGTCGGTCCAGTCGGTGAGCATCACGACGTAGTCGCGATCGTAGGAAAACGGCTCCGGTGCGATCGGATCGATGACGAGCGGGCCGTACAGCCCCGCCTGCTCCTGGAACGCCGAATGGCTGTGGTACCAGTAGGTGCCGGCCTGCCTGACGGTGAAGCGGTAGTGGTAGGTCTCGCCGCGGTGGATGCCGGCGAAGCTCAGGCCCGGAACGCCGTCCATGTTCGCGGGCAGCAGGATGCCGTGCCAGTGGATGGAGGTTTCATGACCATGGATGGAGCCAGGCGGCAGTGCGTTGGTCACGCGCAGGTTGACGGTGGTGCCTTCGCGCCAGCGCAGCAGCGGCGCCGGCAGCGAACCGTTGACGGTGACCGCCGGACGCACGCGGCCGGTGATGTCGACCGGCGTCTCACTGATGCTGAGGTCGAACTCGGTGCCCGCGAGCACGGTGGGCATGCCCGGGGACTTGAGCGCCCAGCCGGGCCTCGGCCAGCAGCCCAGGCCCGCGACGGCGCCACCGGCGACCAGCCCCTGCAGGAAGCGGCGCCGCGACGGCTGCGGGGATCGGTCGTCGTCACGACCGGATGGCGGATACGACATGGGGAACTCCACGGAACTGGCGTCGGCGACGAAACGTCGCGGGCCGGCGCGCACGACACAGTCGCGTGGCGCAGGCGGAAGGGCGCCGGACGGCGCTCGGGGACGCTTAGCCGATCGGAGGTCGGATCAGGTGCGGCAGTACGGGCGCGGCATGGCGTGGCGCCGATGGATGCGCGGCGAATTCCTTCGCCAGCGGCATCAGCGGCAACGATGCCGGGACGACAACCACCTGGGCCTGCGCGCACGCACAACCGCAGGCGCTGGACTTGCAGCAGGGCAGCGGTTGGGTGGGGACATGGTCGGCGGATGCCGCGGAGTCCGCGACGGCGCGGCCGGACATCGCGTGATGGCCATGGCAGGGCGTGCCGGCAACCGTTTGCATCGCCTGTCCGCGGTGTTGCGCGACATCGAAGGACTGCAGGTGCGACGGCGCCATCGCCCAGGCCGTCCCATTCAGGACGAGGCCCAGGCTCAGGACCAATCGCAGCAGGATCGACCAGGCCGACATGCGGCTACTGTAACCCCGGCGCCGCTGCAAGGCACGTGCTGCAGCGCCGGTGCACGCCGCCCGCGCAGCAGCAGCGCGATGCATCAACGCTGCGGCAGGTACTGCAACGGATCCACCGGCTTGCCGTTGTAGCGGATCTCGAAATGCAGCATGTCGCGCGCGGCGCCGGTATGGCCCATTTCGGCGATCTGCTGGCCCGCCTTCACCAGCTGGCCTTCGTTGACCAGGCGCGCGCGGTTGTGTCCGTAGGCGGACAGCCAGCTGTCGTTGTGCTTGATGATGACCAGCTCACCGTAGCCGACCAGGCCGGAGCCGGAATACACCACCACGCCGTCGGCCGCCGCCAGTACCGGCTGGCCCGACCTGCCGCCGATGTCGATGCCCTGGCTCGTCGGGTCGCCATCCGCATAGCGGCCGACGAGCGCGCCTTCCGCAGGCCAGCGCCACGCCAGGTTGCTGGCCGGAGGCGCGACAGGCGCTGCGGGAGTGGCTGGGGTGGCGGACACGGATGGCGTCGTGGCGGCGGCAACGGCTGGTTTGGCCATCGGCGCGCCGGTGCTGCGCGGCCGTTGCGCGGGTGCGGTGGGACGCGGCACCGGTGCCCGCTCCGCCACGTTGCGCTCGCGCGGGTACAGCCGCAGGCGCTCGCCCGGGTGGATGGTGTACGGTGGCGCGATGTCGTTCCACACGGCGAGGTCGAGCACGCTGATCCCGTGCGTGGTCGCGATGTGGTACAGCGTGTCGCCCGCGCGCACGACCGCCGATTCCCCGTACTTCGGCACGGACACGCGCGCGGGTGCCGGCGCGGTGCGGATCACGTGGCTACTGCCGCAGGCCGCCAGCAGCAGCGCGATGCACGCCCCCAGCGCAAGGCGGGACCGGCTCATGCCGCGTGCGCCTTCGCCACGAGATAGACCGCCGCGGCCACCAGCAGGATGAGCGCGCTCCAACCGATCGGCTCGATGTAGCGACGCAGCGCGGCTTCCGCGCGCTCTCCGCCGAGGCGGATGGCGAGCGCGACGAGATACACGCGCTTGCCGCGCCCGATCGCCATGCTCGCGAGGAACGGCAGCAGCGGCACGCCGACGATGCCCGCCGCCCAGGTAAAGAATTTCAGCGGGATCGGCGTGAAGCCAGCCAGCACCAGCAGGCCGAACAGCTTCCACGGCGACTGCTGCGCGAGCGCGCGCAGCGACGCGACCTGCGCGTCGATGTGTTGCATCCAGCCGAGCGAGGCCAGCGCCGGCTTCACCAGTTCGAACGCGTAGTGCCCGAGCAGGTAGCCGAACACCGCGCCGACCAGCGAACCGGCGAGGCTCAGCGTGGCGAAGCGGAAGCTGCGCCGCGGCTGCGACAGGCACATCGGCGCGAGCATCACTTCCGGCATCACCGGGAAGATCACCGCCTCGGCGAAGCTGAGCAGCACCAGCAGCAGCGGCGCGCGCGGATGGCGCGCCCACGCGATCGCGCGTGCATACAACGGTGCGAACACCTTCATCGCGCCCTTCCCTGCGATGCGCTGGCCGACGCGGCCATCAGTCGACCAGCCCGGACAGCAGCGGCACGAACACGACGTCGCCGAGGAGGTGCTCGGCGATCGCGCCACCGGCATCCTTGCGCAGGCAGCGCAGCGACTGCGCGCCGGCCGCGCCGACCGGCGCGACCAGGGTACCGCCGGGCGCCAGTTGCACCGTCAGCGCATCCACCAGCGCGGGCGCCGCGGCGGTGACCACGATGCCGTCGAAGGGCGCGTGCTCCGGCCAGCCGATGCGGCCGTCGTCGTGCTTGCTGCGCACGTCGAGGCCGAGCTGGCGGAAGCGCTTGCGCGCGGTGCGCAGCAGTTCGCCGATGCGCTCGACGGTGAACACCTCGAGCCCGAGCGCGGCGAGGATCGCTCCCTGGTAGCCGGACCCGGTGCCGACTTCGAGCACCTTCTTCGGCTGCGCGCCGTCGGCGAACAGCGCCTCGGTCATCTTCGCCACCACCCACGGCTGCGAAATGGTCTGGCCGTGGCCGATCGGCAAGGCGGTGTCCTCGTAGGCGCGCGTGGCCAACGCCTCGTCGACGAACAGGTGCCGCGGCACCGTGCGGATCGCATTGAGCACGCGTTCGTCGGCGATGCGCGCATTGCTGGGCGTGCCGGTGCGCAGGCGCTCGATCAGGCGATCGCGCACGCGCTGCGAGGTCATGCCGAGGCCGATCGCCTCGGGCTGCAGGCGCATGCGCGCGGTCATGCGGTGGCGTCCAGCGAAGCCGCGAGGCCACCCACCCAGCTCGCGACCTGCTCCAGCGCGTGGTAGCGCGTCAGGTCGACGTGCAGCGGCGTGATCGCGATATGGCCGGTCGAGATCGCGTGGAAGTCGGTGCCGGGCCCTGCATCGTCGGCCGGACCGGCGGCCCCCACCCACCACCAGGTACGGCCGCGCGGATCCTGCTGCGGGACGCACGGCTCGGCGCGGTGGCGATGGCCGAGGCGCACGACCTCGAAACCGCGGATCGCCGCCCACGGCAGGTCCGGCACGTTGACGTTGAGGATGGTGTCGGCCGGCAGCGGATCGGTCTGCAGGCGCGCGATGATCTCGCCGGCGGCGCGCGCGGCGGTTTCGTAGTGCCGGCCGACGTGGTCGGCGGTCACCAACGACACCGCGATCGACGGCAGGCCGAGAAAGCGCCCCTCCATCGCCGCGGCGACGGTGCCGGAATAGATCACGTCGTCGCCGAGGTTGGCGCTGTTGTTGATGCCCGACACCACCATGTCGGGCTCCTGCTCGAGCATGCCGGTGATGGCGACGTGCACGCAGTCGGTCGGCGTGCCGAACACGCGCCAGGTCGTCGCATCGGCCTGCACCACGCGCACCGGCCCGTCGAGGGTGAGCGAATTGCTGGCGCCGGAGCGGTCGCGGTCCGGGGCGACGACGAGCACGTCATGGCCGGCGGCGCGCAGTCCGTCGGCGAGGATCCGGATGCCGGGGGCGTCGACGCCGTCGTCGTTGCTAACGAGTACGCGCATGCGGCCTGGCGTGTTCCTGGAAGGCGATGGCCCATGATAGCGGATGGGCGCGTGCCGCCCGCGCGACGCACTACGACGACGATCGCATTCACGCTAGGCTGCGGCGATGGTCAAGCGCACGCCGCCGCAGGATCCGTCCGAAGAGCACGACGATGCGGCGCTGTTCCGCGAGGCGGTCGGGCCGGTGCGCGAACTGCCGTCGGCGCCGTTGCCGCCCGCCTCGCCGAAGCCGCATCCGCGCCCGCGCATGGCCGAACGCGACGAGGAGGAGGCGCGCGCGCAGTTCCGTCGCAACGGCGGCTCCGACCAGCTGGAAAGCGGCGACGGACTATCCTGGCGGCGCGACGAGGTTCCCCCGCGCGTGCTGCAACGGCTGCGCCGCGGCCAGTACGCGGCGCAGGACGAACTCGACCTGCATCATGCCGCCGCGACGCGCGCGGAGGCGATGCTGCGGGACTTCCTGAAGGATGCGGTGCAGGCGGGCTTCGGCTGCGTGCGCATCGTGCACGGCAAGGGCCTGCATTCGGAGACGGGGGTACCGGTGCTGAAAAACCTCGTCGACCGGCTGTTGCGCCAGCGAGCGGACGTGCTGGCCTTTCATTCCGCGCCGCCCGCGCAGGGCGGGCGCGGCGCGGTACTGGTACTGCTGCGGCAGCGCCGCTAGCAGCGTGACGCGGACGACACGGACGGCGCGGGCTTACAGGCCCTTGGCGCTGGCGTCCGGCACCCGCTTCTGCGGCGGGTTGATCCAACGGACCTCCACGCCGCGCGTGCGGGCGGTCTGCTCGACCTGCGCGATGTAGGCCTGGTCGTCGATGTCGTGCGGAACGGTGGCCCGCGCCATCTTGTTCTGGCTGGCGCAACCGGCGAGCACCACGACGGAGACCGCGAGGACGCTGGCAAGATGCGTGGCTTTCATGTCATCTCTCCTGATGAGGCGGCCGGACGATCCGGGCCGTCGAGCGTGTTATACGCCGCCGGATTCCGACCGATCGTGCACGGTTTGCCTTTCCGATGAGCGGTCGGCGACAGGGCCAAGCTCGGCCAGCACCGTCGTCGCGTAAGCCCCCGGAGGCAGCGTAAAACGCAGGCGCAGCGCATCCCCTGCGTCCCATTCCCACGCCAGCGCATCCGGACGCAGGCGGGTGGCACGACGCTCCTGCCGCAGGCTGGCCGCCTCGAGGCCGGCGCGCAATGCCGGCGCGGGATCGGCGGCCAGCGCTTCCAGTTCCATCGCCAGCGCCGCGCCTTCGCTGCGCAGCGGACCGGCGCCCCACAGCGGCCCGGTCGGGTGGATGTCGAACGCCGCAAGCCGCGATGCGAGCACCTCGCTCGACGGTTCCGGGCCGAACACGCTGCGGCTGCCGTCCAGCATCCACACCTCGCCGCCGAGCGGACGGTCCCAGCAGTCGCCCGCGACCCGCGCCGACAACACGCGGTTGAACAGTTCCGAACGCGCGGCCGACAGCAGCAGGCCGCGCTCTTCGCGGCGCACGCGCCGGCCGCCGAACATCGCCAGCGCCGCCGCGACGTTGCCGGCCTCACGACCGAAACGCTGTTCGCCGAAGTAGTTCGGCACGCCACGGGATGCGATCGCGCACAGGCGCGCTTCGATCGCCGCGCGGTCGCCTTCGATCTCGCGCAGCACCAGTTCGAAGCGGTTGCCGGCGAGCGCGCCGCGCGGCAGCTTGCGCGCATGCCAGTCGGCGGCGAGGACGCGCAGCTCGGGCGATTCGAGCCCGGCGAAGTCGGGCGCCTGCTTCTTCGGCAGGTGCACGGAGAAGCGCTGCCGCGTCACCGCATGACGGTCCTTGAGCCCCGCGTAGCCGATCGCCGCCTCGGCCAAGCCGGCCCAGCGCGCGATCCGCTGCGCGGCGAACGCGGTGTTCATGCCGCGCTTCTCGACCGTCAGCAGCAGGTGTTCGCCGCTACCGCTGGCGACGAAGGCATCGAGTTCATCGACGCGGAAATCCTCCGGCGTGGCGCGGATCGCGGCCGACAGCACCGCCGGCCCATGCGCCCGCGCCAGTGCGTCGCTCATGCGCGCACGAGGAGGCACACCGCGTGCGCGGCGATGCCCTCGCCGCGGCCGGCGAAACCGAGCGTCTCGGTGGTGGTGGCCTTGATGCTGACCGCGTCGATGCCGACGCCGAGTTCCCGCGCGAGCACGTCGCGCATCGCCTCGGCGTGCGGGCCGACCTTCGGCCGCTCGCAGACGACGGTGACGTCCGCATTGCCGAGCGTCCAGCCGCGCTCGCCCGCGAGCGCCGCGCAATGGCGCAGGAACACGCGGCTGTCCGCGCCCTTCCAGCGCGGATCGGACGGCGGGAAATGGCCGCCGATATCGCCCAGCGCGAGCGCGCCGAGCATCGCATCGCACAACGCATGGATCACGACGTCGCCGTCGGAATGCGCCTGCACGCCGCGCGCATGCGGCACGCGCACGCCGCCGAGCATGAGGTGGTCGCCCTCGCCGAAGGCATGCACGTCGAAGCCGTGGCCGATGCGGATGTCCATCGCGTTACCGCAACAGGGTGAATTCGAACCGCGCGAGGTCGGCCGCGGTGGTGATCTTGAAGTTGTCCTCGGCGCCCTCGACCAGCAACGGGCGGTGGCCGAGGCGCTCCATCGCCATCGATTCGTCGGTGACTACCACGCCATCGCGGCTGGCTGCGTCGAGCGCGCGGCTGAGCTGGAGGCGACGGAACAGCTGCGGGGTCAGCGCGCGCCACAGGCGTTCGCGCGGCTCGGTGCCGTCGATGCCGCCGTCCTCGCCGGCGCGCTTGAGCGTGTCGCGCACCGGCGTGGCGAGCACGGCGCCGACCGGATCGGCGCGGCCGCGCTCGAGCAGGCGGTCGAGGTCTTCCAGGCGCAGGTTCGGCCGTGCGGCGTCGTGCACCAGGACGAAGTCGTCCGCGCGCACGCTGTCGGGCAGCGCGGAGAGCCCGGCCTGCACCGACCATGCGCGCTGGTCGCCGCCGGTGCAGGTCAGCACCGGCTTGCCGGAAAGTTCGGTCCAGCCGGGCCAGTGCGGATCACCGTCCGCGAGCGCGACGACGGCGCCTTCGACGGCGGGATGGGCGAGCAATGCGAGCAGGCTGTAGGCGATCAACGGCTGGCCGGCGATGCCGATGTACTGCTTCGGCAGTTCGCCACCGAAACGGGTGCCGCGACCGGCAGCGGGCACGATCGCCCAGGTCATGGCGCGCGCCCGCCGTTGTCGCCGCCATTGGCCTCTTCCTGCTGCGGCGCCTGCGCCGATGCGGCCTGCGGCGATTCGACCACGCGGTAGAAGGTTTCGCCCGGTTTGATCATGCCGAGCTCGCTGCGCGCGCGCTCCTCGACCGCCGCCTCGCCGGACTTGAGGTCTTCCACTTCCGCGGCGAGCGCATCGTTGCGCTGGCGCAGGCCCTGGTTGTCGTGCGCCTGCCGCTCCACCTGCGCGCGCAGCGCGGCCACCTCGTGCTCGCTGCCCGCACCGGCCCATAGGCGGTACTGCAGCCACGCCAGCAGCGCGGCCAGCAACAGCACGATGATCCGCAGGCCGCGCATGGGCGTGGTCGATGCTCCGGGTCAGCGCTTGAGCGAGACGAAGGCGTCGCGACCGGCGTAGCGCGCGCCCGCGCCGAGCTGCTCCTCGATGCGCAGCAGCTGGTTGTACTTGGCGACGCGGTCGCTGCGGCACAGCGAACCGGTCTTGATCTGCGTGGCGGTCGTCGCGACCGCGATGTCGGCGATCGTGGTGTCCTCGGTCTCGCCCGAACGGTGCGAAACGATCGCGGCGTACTTCGCCGCATCCGCCATCGCAATGGCTTCCAGCGTCTCGGTCAGCGTGCCGATCTGGTTGACCTTGATCAGGATGGCGTTGGCGATGCCTTCCTCGATGCCCTGCTTGAAGATCCGCGGGTTGGTCACGAACACGTCGTCGCCGACCAGCTGGACCTTCTGGCCGAGGCGCTGGGTGAGCAGCTTCCAGCCGGCCCAGTCGTGCTCGGCCATGCCGTCCTCGACGGTGATGATCGGATATTGCGCGCACCAGTTGGCGAGGAAGTCGACGAACTGCTCGCTGGTGAGGCGCTTGCCCTCGCCCGTGAGGTTGTACTTGCCGTTGTCGTGGAACTCGCTGGAAGCGACGTCGAGCCCGAGCAGCACGTCCTCGCCGGCCCGGTAGCCGGCCTTGCCGATGGCTTCGAGGATGGTGTCGAGCGCCTCGGCGTTGCTGCGCAGGTCGGGCGCGAAGCCGCCCTCGTCGCCCACCGCCGTCGACAGGCCACGGCCCTTCAGCACCGACTTCAACGCGTGGAAGATCTCGGTGCCCGCGCGCAGCGCTTCGGCGAACGAATCGAAGCCGACCGGCAACACCATGAACTCCTGCAGGTCGACGTTGTTGTCGGCGTGCGCGCCGCCGTTGATGATGTTCATCATCGGCACGGGCAGCACCGGCGTACGGCCCTGCGCCAGCCACTGCCACAGCGGCATGCGATGCGAGGCGGCGACCGCGTGCGCGTTGGCCATCGAGACGCCGAGCAGCGCGTTCGCGCCGAGGCGACCCTTGTTCTCGGTGCCGTCGAGATCGACCAGGCGACGATCGAGCGCGTCCTGGTCGCCATCGAAGCCGTGCAGCGCGGACGCGATCGTCGTATTGACGTTCTCCACCGCCTTGCGCACGCCCTTGCCGAGGTAGCGCGTCCTGTCGCCGTCACGCAGCTCGACCGCTTCCTTGGTGCCGGTCGATGCGCCGGACGGCACGGCCGCGCGACCGAAGCTGCCGTCGCTCAGCGTGACTTCCGCTTCGAGGGTGGGGTTGCCGCGGCTGTCGAGGATTTCGCGGGCGTGGATCTTGGCGATGGTCGTCATGGGTGGGTGGCAGTGGTGAGGATGTCGGCCGTTCGTCCTGGGCGCATCGAAGGGCGGGCGGCTGGATTCCGCTCGCGCTTCGGCGGGTTCATACGAACAGGTTCAGGTCGTGGTTTCGAGGAAGCCGTTCTTCTTGGTCACGCGGTCGAGCTCGAGCAGTGTCTCCAGCAGCGCGCGCATCTTCGGCAGCGGCCAGGCGTTCGGCCCGTCGCTCAGCGCCTTGTCGGGATCCGGGTGCGTTTCCATGAAGAGGCCGGAAATCCCGGCCGCGACCGCCGCGCGCGCCAGCACCGGCACGAACTCGCGCTGGCCGCCGGACTTGCCGCCGGCGCCCCCGGGCAGCTGCACGCTGTGCGTCGCGTCGAACACCACCGGGCAACCGGTGTCGCGCATCACGCTGAGCGAGCGCATGTCGCTGACGAGGTTGTTGTAGCCGAAGCTGGCGCCGCGCTCGCAGGCCATGATCTGCGTGTTGCCGGTCGCCTTCGCCTTGTCGGTGACGTGCTTCATCTCCCACGGCGAGAGGAACTGGCCCTTCTTGATGTTGACCGGCTTGCCGGCCCGGGCCACGTTCTGGATGAAGTCGGTCTGCCGGCACAGGAAGGCCGGCGTCTGCAGCACATCGACGACGGACGCGACCTCGTCGAGCGGGGTGTATTCGTGCACGTCGGTGAGCACCGGAATGCCGAGCTGGCGCTTCACTTCCGACAGCACCTTCAGGCCCTCCCCGAGCCCCGGTCCGCGGAAGCTCGAACCGGACGTGCGGTTGGCCTTGTCGAAGCTCGACTTGAAGATGAAAGGAATGCCGAGGGCGCCCGTGATCTCCTTCAGCTGGGCCGCGGTGTCGAGCTGCAATTGCATCGACTCGATCACGCACGGCCCGGCGATCAGGAAGAACGGTTGGTCGAGGCCGACCTCGAAGCCGCACAGGTTCATGCGCGCGCTTCCTTCAGCAGGCGCCCGCTCGCCTGGGCCTTGCCCGCTCCAACCTTGTATTCGCGCGCGGCGCGGATGAAGCCGATGAAGAGCGGATGGCCATCGCGCGGCGTCGACAGGAATTCCGGATGCGCCTGGCAGGCCAGGAACCACGGGTGTTGCGCCTGCGGCAGCTCGACCATCTCCACCAGCAGGTCGTCCATCGACTTGGCCGAAACGACCAGGCCCGCGTCCTCGAGCTGGGTGCGGTAGCGGTTGTTGAATTCGTAACGATGGCGATGACGCTCGCCGACGACATCCTTGCCGTACATCCTGTGCGCGAGCGTGCCCGGCTTGACGCGTTGCTCCTGCAGGCCGAGACGCATGGTGCCGCCGAGATCGGATTCCTCGCTGCGGCGCTCGATCTCCCCGCTGGACGTGCGCCACTCGGTGATCAGGCCGATCACCGGATGCGCCGACTGCTTGTCGTTCTCGGTGCTGTTGGCGTCCGCGAGGCCGAGCACGTGGCGGGCGTAGTCGACCACTGCGGCCTGCATGCCGTAGCAGATGCCGAAATACGGCACGCCCCGCTCGCGCGCGTGCCGCGCGGTCAGCACCTTGCCTTCGAAGCCCCGGTCGCCGAAGCCACCCGGCACGAGGATGCCGTCCACGCCCTCGAGTGCCTTCTCGCCTTCACGCTCGACATCCTGCGATTCGAGCCACTTGAGCTTCACGCGCGTGCGCTGGCGCAGGCCGCCGTGCTTGAGTGCCTCGCCCACCGACTTGTACGCGTCCTGGTGGTCGACGTACTTGCCGACGACCGCGATCGTGACTTCGTCGACCGGATGCTCGGCGGCGTCGAGCACCGCTTCCCATTCGGAGAGGTCGGCCGCGTGCGCCTTGTTCTCCAGGCGCAGGCGCTCGACCACGATCTGGTCGAGGCCCTGCGCGTGGAAGCGCATCGGGATCTTGTAGATGTTGTCGAGGTCGACCGCCGAAATGACGGCCTTTTCCGGCACGTTGGTGAACAGCGCGATCTTGCGGCGCTCGCCATCCGGCAGTTCCTGCTCGCCGCGGCACAGCAGGATGTCCGGCTGGATGCCGATCGAGCGCAGTTCCTTGACCGAATGCTGCGTCGGCTTGGTCTTCAGCTCGCCCGCCGCCGCGATGTACGGCACCAGGGTCAGGTGCATGAACAGCGCCTGGTCGGGGCCGCGTTCGGTGCGGATCTGGCGGATCGCCTCGAGGAAGGGCAGCGATTCGATGTCGCCGACCGTGCCGCCGATCTCGACCAGCGCGACGTCGAAGCCGGCCGTGGCCTCGTCGATGCGGCGCTTGATCTCGTCGGTGATGTGCGGGATCACCTGCACGGTGCCGCCGAGGTAGTCGCCGCGCCGCTCCTTGCGGATCACCGATTCGTAGATCTTGCCGGTGGTGATCGAGTTCGTGCCGGACAGGCGGGTGCGCAGGTAGCGCTCGTAGTGCCCGAGGTCC
>JABFWF010000132.1 GCA_013362405.1 Lysobacter sp.
ATTCGCGATGGCCTGATGATACCGGTCGTTCGGGCGCGCCGGTGCAGGCGCCTGCGTCGCAGGCGGCTCCGGCTGCGCTGCGTCCGTCGGTGTCGGCGCGGTCGGCGTCTGCGCGCTCGGCGGCGGGTAGGCGGCCGATGCCGCGGCGTAGACGTCGTCTTCCACCGGCTGGGTCGGTTCCGGCTCTGCGCCGGGCAACGGTTTCGACTTGGGAAGCGGCGAGGCGGCGGGCGGCGCGGCGACCACGGCCGGTTCGACGGGAAGCTCCGCCGCATCCGACGGAGGCGGCGCATCGGCCGGAATCGCGACAACCTCCACTGTCGGTGGCGCGTCCGACGTGCGGTTCCAGAGCCCCCAGCCGAGCGCGACGATCGCAATCAGTACGGCGATGCCTGCGAACCAGAACGGCCAGCGGCGACGCGGCGCGACATTGCGCGCGGCGGGCGGAAGTTCGGCACGAAGGTCGGGCATCTCGCCACGTCGGCGTTGTGCTTCGGACTTGCGCAGGGCGTCGAGGATCAACGACATCGCGTCACTGCGCTCCCGTGTCGGATTCAAGCGCGGCGGTTCGAACCGGCGCCTCGTACGCGGCCAGCGCCATCAGCGTGGCGGGGCCGACCACGCCATCGGCGGCGAGGCCCGCATCGCGCTGGAAACGTCGGACGGCATCCTGCATCGCCGCATCGAATACCGCCGGCGCGCCGGACGCTGTCAGGTAGGCGGGATGCAGGCGCTGCGAAATCCATTCGACCACCGCGCCGCTCGCGCCCGGCTTCAGCGGCGCGTCGCGCAACGCGGCGGCGAAGGCGTCCGCGTCGAGTTGCGCGACATCGGGCTTCGCAACGGGCGACACGACTTCCGGCTTCGTCACGACCAACGGCTTCGTCACGACCAACGGCTTGGTCGGCGCAACCGGCGTCGTCGCGGGCTTCGCCTGCACCGGTGCGCGCGGCCACCACCACGCGGCCATGCCCATCGCGGCCAGCAACAGCGCGGCCACGGGTACCGCGAAGAGCCACCGTCGCGTGCGGCGCGGCCGGGTGGGCAGCACTTCGGCGGCGGCGCGATCGACCCAGCGTGCATCCAGCAACGGCACGTCGTGCGCGAAACCGGCGAGCAGGCTGCGTTCGGCGATCACGTTGATCAGCCGCGGCACGCCGCCGGAATGCACGTGGATGCGCTTCACGGCCGACGCATCGAACGGAAAGCGCGTGCCGCCGGCGACGCGGTAGCGATGGCGCAGGTATTCGCCGGTTTCCGACGCGTCCAGCGGCGTCAGGTGGAAGCGCGCGGTGATGCGCTGCGCGAGCTGGCGCATGTCCTCGCGCGCGAGCATCGCGCGCAGTTCCGGCTGCGCCAGCAGCACGATCTGCAGCAGCTTCTGCGTCGGTGTTTCCAGGTTGGTGAGCAGGCGCACCTGTTCCAACGCCTCGACCGACAGGTTCTGCGCCTCGTCGATCACCAGCACCACGCGCAGGCCCTGCGCGTAGGCGTCCAGCAGGTAGACATTGAGCGCGTCGACCAGCGCCTTCGTGCTGCCGCGCCGGCCTTCCAGGTCGATGTGAAGTTCTTCGCAGATCGATTCGAGCAGTTCGACGGGCGTGACGCGCGGGTTGAGCACCAGCGCGACGCGCGTGTTTTCGGGCACCTGTTCCAGCAGGAGGCGGCAGAGCGTCGTCTTGCCCGTGCCCACTTCGCCCGTCAGCTGCACGAAGCCGCCGCCGCCGCCCTGCGTGATCCCGAACAGCAGGTGCGCCAGCGCATCGCGATGGCGTTCGCTGAGGAAGACGAAGCGCGGGTCCGGCGTGATCGAGAACGGGGGCTCGATCAGGCCGTAGTGCTCCAGGTACATGGGCGACGGTCTGGCGGCGTTGGCGTCAGGGTAAGCGAGAAACGGCCCGCCGCGGTCGCCGCCGGCCGCAACCCCGCGTCAGCTTTTGGCTTCCGCCGTACCCAGCAGCTCCGGATCGACGCGATGCGGCCGTCCCAGCAGCGGATGGATGAACACGGCGGCGAGGATGATGACCACGCCGACGTAGAACAGCGTGGTCAGTTCGCGCTGTTCGCCGAGCAGCAGCGCGGCCAGGACGATCGCGTAGACCGGTTCCAGGTTCACCGCGAGCTGCTGCGCGAAGGCGCTCATGTGGCGCAGCGCCACCAGCGACAGACTGAACGGGAGCAGCGTGCAGGCCAGCGCCAGGCCCAGCAGCAGCCAGGCGTCGTGCGTCGACGGCGTCACCAGCAGCGGGCCGGCGAACGCCGGAAACACCAGCGGCATCAGCGGCGCGAGCAGGCTCAGCGTGAGCACGCCGGCGCCGAGTTCGAGCGCGGTGACGGTCAGCGGATCGCCGTGTTCGACCATGCGCTTGTTGAGCGAGCCGAAGATCGCCACCAGCAGCGCCGAGACCGCGCCCACCGCGATGCCCGCGCGCATGCCCGCGGGCACGCCGCCGACGACCATCGCCACGCCTGGCAGCACCATCAGGCCCAGCGCGAGTTCGCGCTTGGAAAACCGCGTGCGCGTCAGCCACGGTTCGATCATCGCCACGAACACCGTGCCGAGCGCCATGCAGGTCGCGCCGACGGAGGCGTTCGAGAGCTTGATCGCGCCGTAGAAGGTGAGCCAATGGAGCGCGACCAATGCACCGATGCCGGCGTAGGCGAGCATCGTGCGGCCCGACATCGCGCGCAGCCCGCGCCACACGCGCGGTACCAGCGCGAGCGCCGCGACCACCAGCAACATGCGCCACCACACCAGCGGCAGCGCGGACAGGGTGATCAGCTTGCCCAGGATCGCCGTGAACCCCCACAGCAGCACGCAGAAATGGATTTGCAGGTGGGCCTTGCGGGTCGGGGTCATGCGGGGCGATGCGCGGCGGGACGGGTGCGCATTGTCGCCGCAGTGGCCGGCACGGTGGGCCTCGCGGGGCGGCCGGCGAAACCGGACGGGCGGCACGGTATTTGCCGAGTCAGGCGAAACCCCTAGCAAATTCTTAACAACCCGTTTTAGGCTGGGGCCATCCGCCACCGCAGGGAGTGCCCATGAGCCAGCACCGCAGCCGTCTGTTCACCGCAGTCACGACCGCCCTCTGGCTTGGAGGCGGGCTGCTGGTCAGCGCCGCGGCCGCCGCGCAGCAGGCGCCGCCGGTCACCGGCGAGCCCCAGACCCCGGCCGAGGAGCGCGCCGAGGACGCCCGCGCCAAGACGCTCGACACGGTTTCCGTGCTGGGTTCGCGCCGCATCCAGCGCTCCTCCGACACGGCCTCGATGTCGCCGGTCGACGTGCTGCCGATGGACCAGGCGGTCGAGGAAGGCGCGCAGTTCGACCTCGCGCAGACGCTGCAGTACGCCTCGCCCTCGTTCACCTCGACCCGCCAGACCGGGGCCGACGGCGCGGACCTGATCGACGGCGCCGCGCTCCGCGGCCTGGGCTCCGACCAGACGCTGGTGCTGGTGAACGGCAAGCGTCGCCACACCGTGTCGCTGGTGAACATCTACGGCGCGCGCAACCGCGGCAACACCGGCACCGACCTCAATTCGCTCCCGCTGATGGCGATCGACGCGGTCGAAGTGCTCCGCGACGGCGCCGCGGCGCAGTACGGCTCCGACGCGATCGCCGGCGTCATGAACATCTCGCTCAAGCGCAGCAAGGGTTGCGAGGCCGTGGCCGGCTACGGCGAATACACCCGCGGCGACGGCGAGAACTGGCTCGCCACCGCCTACTGCGGCGCGGAACTGGCCACCGGCGGCATGTTCGCCGTCACCGGCGAATGGCAGGACCGCGGCCGCTCCGACCGCTCCGTGCCCAAGGGCAGCCCGCGCATCATCGGCGACTCGGAAGTGACCAACCGCACCGTGTACCTCAACGGCGATTCGCCGCTGGGCGAGGCCGCCGAGGTCTACTTCACCGCCGGCATGCAGTCGCGCGATGCGTCTTCGGCCGCGTTCGCGCGCGAAGGCATCGGTTCGGAAGACATCCCGTCGCGCAATTCCGCCGCGATGTATCCGGACGGCTTCGTGCCCTTCATCGACGGCGT
>JABFWF010000268.1 GCA_013362405.1 Lysobacter sp.
CGCAGCGCGATCGCGCGCACCAGGCTCAGGCCGAGCCCGGTACCGGGGGAACCACGGTGCGTTTCCAGGCGCTGGAAGCGGTCGAACACCCGCTCGCGCTCGCTGGCCGGGATGCCCGGCCCGTGGTCGGCGATTTCCAGCACGGCGTCGGCGCCCTGGCTGTCCACGCTCACGAGCATTTCGCCGCCCGCGCCGAACTTCACCGCGTTGTCGAGCAGGTTCACCAGCAGCTGGAACAACTGGTCGCCATCGCCGCGCACCAGGGCCGGCGCCAGCTCGCTGCGCAGGACGATGCCACGCTCGGCGGCGATCGGCAGGTACAGCTCGATCGCGTCGCGCGCCAGCGCGTCCAGGCCCAGCAACGGCTCGTCCGCGACCGGCGCCTGCGCCTCGATGCGCGCCAGCCGCAGCAGCGCGCCGAAGGACTGCAGCAGCTGGTCGGTCTCGCCGATCGCGGCCTCCAGCGTGGCCGGCGGCGCGCCGCCTTCCTCGCGCAGTTCCTCGAGCCGGTTGCGCAGGCGGGTGAGCGGCGTGCGCAGGTCGTGGGCGATGTGGTCGGTGGCATGGCGGATGCCGTCGAGCAGTTCGCCGATGCGGTCGAGCATGCCGTTGAAGCGGCGCGCGAGGCGGTCGAAGGCGTCGTCGCTGCCGTCCAGCGGCGCGCGCAGCCCGAGCTCGCCGTTGCCCACGCGCGCGGCGGTGGCGTCGAGCGCGCGCAGGCGCTGCGACACCCAACGGGAGGTCGCCCAGCCGACCAGGCCACCGAGCGTCGCCGCCGCCACCAGCGCGGCCAGCGCGGTGCGCAGCATCAGCGCGAGGAAACGGTCCTGGGAGCGCGTGCGCAGTCCGGTGACGAGGAGATCGCCGTCACGCAGGCGCTGCAGGTTGGCGACCACGCGCTGCGGCTGGTTGCCGGTGCCGCGCTCGGCGAAGTCCACCCAATGCGTCGCAGGCCCGTGCGGCGGCAGGTGGGAGATGCTGCCCGCGCGCAGCGTGCCGTCATGGGCGAACAGCGCGTACACCGCGTCGGGGTCGTCTGGCGCCTCGACCCGGTCGCGGATCTCGTCGAGCAGCGCGGCGGCGCCGTCGCCGCGGTAGATCTCGACCAGGCCGGACGCGTCGGCGCGGATCACCGCACGGCTGTCGGCGAGCAGCAGGCGCGAGACGGTGTACTGCACCGCCGCGCCGAGCAGCACGCAGGCGAGCAGGAAAGTGCCCGCGACCGCCAGCGCCAGGCGCGTGCTGGTGGCGCGCGGCAGGCGCATCAGGCGCCGAGCCGGTAGCCGGCGCCGCGCACGGTGTGCAGCAGCGGTTTGGGGAACCCGGCGTCGATCTTCTGCCGCAGCCGGCTGATGTGCACGTCGATGACGTTGGTCTGCGGGTCGAAGTGGTAGTCCCAGACCGCCTCGAGCAGCATGGTGCGCGTCACCACGCGCTCGGCCTGGCGCATCAGGTATTCGAGCAGGCGGAACTCGCGGGGCAACAGTTCGATGCGCTTGCTGCCGCGATACGCCTCGCGCGAGAGCAGGTCGAGCTCGAGGTCGGCCACGCGCAGCCGGGTCGGCTGGCCGCCGCCGGCCTGGCCACGGCGGGCGATGCTGTCCAGGCGCGCGGCGAGCTCGGCGTAGGCGAAGGGTTTGACGAGGTAGTCGTCGGCTCCGGCGCGCAGGCCTTCGACGCGGTGGTCGACGTCACCGAGCGCGGTGAGCAGGAGGACGGGGGTGTGGTTGCCGGCGCCCCGCAGGGTCTGCAGGACGGTGAGGCCGTCGAGCGCCGGCAGCATGCGGTCGAGCACGACCGCGTCATAAGGTTCGGTGGTGGCGAGGAACAGGCCGTCGCGGCCGTTGTCGGCGCTGTCGACGGTATGGCCGTCCTCGCGCAGCCCCTTGGTGATGAACCCGATGGTGTGGGCGTCGTCTTCGACCAGCAGGATGCGCATCACGCCTCCGGAACCGGCGAACAGCATACCCCGCCGGCATGCGCCGGCGGGGATGCCCAGCCCAGTGGGCCGAGAAGAACCGGACTCAGCTGCTCTTGTTGGCGTCGGTGCTGGTCTTGTTCATGTCGTCCTTGTCGTGGTCGTTCATCTTCTTCGCCGCGGCCTTGTGGTGGTGGTGGCGATGATGACGATGGTGCTTGTGCATCGGCTTCGCGGCCGGGGTCTCCGAGGCCATCGGGGCCATCGGGGCGGCGGCCGGCGCAGGAGCGGGGGCCGGGGCCGGCGGCGGGGTGGTCTGGGCGAAGGCGGCGGTGGTGCCCAGGGCGAGGCCGAGCGCGAGGAGGAGCTGGGTCGTCTTCATGGATGCCTCTCGAGAAGGAAGAAGATGAGGCAGGCCGATCGCCTGCGTTGCCTACATTGCCGTCGCGCGCTTCCCGGGGGCGTTGCGGGGGAATTAAAAAAAATTTAGCCGTGCGTCACGCCCGCGGCTGGATTCCCTACAGCCCGCGGGCCGCCTCGGCCACGGCACGGAACAGCGCGCGGCCCTTGTTCATCGTCTCTTCCCACTCCTTCCGCGGATCGGAGTCGTACACGATGCCGGCACCGGCCTGCACGTGCAGGCGCCCGTCCTGGATGACCGCGGTGCGGATCGCGATCGCGGTGTCCGCATCGCCGTGCCAGCCGATGTAGCCGACCGCGCCGGAGTAGACGTTGCGGCGGATCGGCTCCAGCTCGCGGATGACTTCCAGCGCGCGGATCTTCGGGGCGCCGCTGACGGTGCCGGCGGGGAAGGTCGCGCGCAGCACGTCGGCATAGGTGAGCCCGTCGCGCAGGCGGCCGGTCACTTCGCTGACGATGTGCATGACGTGGCTGTAGCGTTCGACGACGAACTGTTCGCCGACCTCGACCGTGCCCGGCTTGCTGACGCGACCGACATCGTTGCGGCCGAGGTCGATCAGCATCAGGTGCTCGGCGCGCTCCTTGGGGTCGGCGAGCAGCTCTGCTTCCAGCGCCGCGTCCTCTTCCGGCGTCGCGCCGCGCGGCCGGGTGCCGGCGATCGGGCGCACGGTCACGCTGTCGCCCTGCAGGCGCACGAGGATCTCCGGCGACGAGCCGACCACCTGCGTGCCGCCGACATCCAGGAAGTACATGTAGGGCGACGGATTCAACGCGCGCAGCGCGCGGTACACGTCGACCGGGCGCGCCTGGAACGGCACGGAGAGCCGCTGCGACAGCACCACCTGGAAGATGTCGCCGGCGCGGATGTACTCCTTCGACTTCTCCACCGCGGCGATGAAGCCCTCGCGGGTGAAGCCGGAGACGAAGTGGCTTTCGTCCAGCGCCGCCGGCACCAGCGTTTCCGGATAGCCCGCGCCGCCGTGGCGCAGGCGGTGCGCGAGCGCGTCGAGGCGGCGGTTGGCGCGCGCATAGGCCTGCGGCTGGCGCGGGTCGGCGTGCACGATCAGGTACAGCCGGCCCTTGAGGTTGTCGAAGACGGCGACTTCCTCGCTCTGCATCAGCAGGATGTCGGGCGTGCCGAGCTCGTCGGGCTTGGCTTCGCCGCCGCGCAGGCGCGGCTCGAGGTACTGCACGCATTCGAAGCCGAACCAGCCGACCAGCCCGCCGGTGAAGCCCGGCAGGCCGGCGAGCTTGGGCACGCGCTGCGCGTTGCGCAGCCGCTCGACCTCGGCGAAGGGATCGGCGACGTCGCGTGCATCGACCAGCTCGCCATCCTCGCTGGTGTACAGCGTGTTGCCGGCGAAGGCGTGCACGCGCCGCGCGGGCAGGCCGATGATCGAGTAGCGGCCGAAGCGCTCGCCGCCCTCCACCGATTCGAACAGGTAGGTGTGCGGGCCGTCGGCGAGCTTGAGGTAGACCGACAGCGGCGTGTCGAGGTCGGACAGGACCTCGCGCACGACGGGAATCAGGGTGTAGCCGTCAGCAGCGTACTGCTGGAACTGCTCGAGAGTGGGGGGGACGGGCGACATCGGACGCGGTTTCCTGCAACGACGAAGGGGCGGGAGCGACGACAGCCGAGGGCCGCCATCGCCAGCGCCGGTCGGTCAGGGCACGCGGATGGGCCGGACAGGACATGCCGGGCACTGTAGCCGGACCGCCATATCGGCGTCACGCCATCATCATCATGCATCCGGAAGATGACAGGCCATTGCAAGGAAGAAAGACGGAGGCCGGACTGCCTCCACCCTCTCTCCGGCGGTCGATGCCTCTTCCCCTTGGCGTCGGCCGCTTTTTTTTGCCTCAGCGGCGCGCCGCGGCGACCGCGGCATGCATCTCGCGGATGACCTGGGCGTAGTCGGCATGGCCGAAGATCGCGCTGCCGGCGACGAAGGTGTCGGCGCCCGCGGCCGCAATGTCGCCGATGTTGTCGGGTTTCACCCCGCCGTCGATCTCCAGCCGGATCGGCTTGCCGCAGCGGTCGATCATGCCGCGCACGGCGCGCAGCTTGTCCAGCGCCGAGGGGATGAAGGACTGCCCGCCGAAACCCGGGTTCACCGACATCACCAGCACCAGGTCCAGGTCCTCGAGCACCCAGTCGAGCACGTCCACCGGCGTCGCCGGATTGAGCACCAGCCCGGCCTGGCAGCCCGCGCCCTTGATCAGCTGGATCGTGCGGTGCACGTGCCGGCTGGCTTCGGGATGGAAGCTCATCAGGCTGGCCCCGGCCTTCGCGAAGTCGGGCACCAGCCGGTCGACCGGCTCGACCATCAGGTGCACGTCGATCGGCGCGGTGACGCCATGCCTGCGCAGCGCCTCGCACACCATCGGGCCGATGGTGAGGTTGGGCACGTAGTGGTTGTCCATCACGTCGAAGTGCACCCATTCCGCGCCGGCGGCGAGCACCTTGTCGACTTCCTCGCCGAGGCGGGCGAAGTCGGCGGAGAGGATGGAAGGGGCGATGATCGCGGGCTGCATCGGGACTCCGTTGTTTGCGCCTTCCCCCGCTTGGGGAGAAAGGTTGGGAATGGGGCGCCGGCCGTGGCTCGCTTCGTGCATCAGGCCGGCATCAGCGCCGCCTGCGCAGCGCCTGGATGCGGTCGTACGCGCGGTTGATCTCGCGCATCCGGTCCTCGGCGTGGCGCAGTTCGTCGCCGGCGCCGGCGCGATCGGGGTGGTAGCGCGAGGCCAGCCGGCGCCAGGCGCGCTCGACCTCGACGTCGCTGGCGTCCTCGGTGAGGCCGAGCACGCGGTAGGGATCGTCCGCGCGGCGGCGGAACCAGCCCATGTCCAGCGCATGTCCGATCAACACGCCGACCAGCGCCCCGAACAGCGGCGGCCGCAGCAGCAGGACGCCCGCCAGCAGGCCGAGCAGTTTTCCGACCCACGGCGTCATCGCGCCAGTGTACAGGCCACCCCTTCCGCGACGCCGCTACACTAGCCGGCCCGCTTTCGCCCCGAACGCATGGCCACCACCCTGCTCGCCGCCGACCTGCCCGGCCTGACCCTGCGCCACCGCGGCAAGGTGCGCGACGTGTTCGACCTGCCCGCGGCGCGCCTGCCGGCCGGCATGCAGGCCCACGGCGACTGCCTGCTGATCGTGGCCACCGACCGCCTCAGCGCGTTCGACGTGGTGCTGCCGGACCCGATTCCCGGCAAGGGCGAGATGCTCTGCCAGATCAGCAACTTCTGGTTCGAGAAGACCGCGCACATCGTGCCGAACCACCTGACCGGCATCGACGTGGCGGGCGTGCTGCCGGCGGGCGTGGACCCGGCGCTGTACGCGAAGCGCGCGGTGGTGACCAAGAAGCTCAAGCCGGTGCCGGTCGAGGCGATCGCGCGCGGCTATCTCATCGGCAGCGGCTGGAAGGATTACCGGCGCACCGGCCGCGTCAGCGGGCTCGCCCTGCCCGACGGCCTGCGCCAGGCCGAGCAGCTGCCGCAGCCGATCTTCACTCCGTCGACCAAGGCCGCGGTCGGCGACCACGACGAGAACATCGACTTCGACACCGTCGTGCGCACGATCGGCGCCGAGCTCGCCGAGCAGGTGCGCGACGCGACCCTGCGCCTGTACGAATACGCGCGCGACTACGCCGCGCAGCGCGGGATCATCCTGGCCGACACCAAGTTCGAGTTCGGCACCGACGCCGACGGCCGCCTGTACGTGATGGACGAGATGCTCACGCCGGATTCGTCGCGCTACTGGCCTGCGGACCAGTACGAGGTCGGCATGAGCCCGCCGAGTTACGACAAGCAGTTCGTGCGCGACCATCTCGAGGCGCTCGACTGGGACAAGACGCCGCCAGGCCCGGACCTGCCGCCCGAAGTGATCGAACGTACCCGCGCCAAGTACGCCGAGGCGCTGCAGCGGCTGGCCGGGCTCTCGGTCGACTGAAGCGCGCGGCGCCGTTACCTCCGTAGGACCGGCTTGCAGCCGCGAGCGTTTGCGCGCCCACGCTCTGTAGGAGCGACGTCAGTCGCGACATTTGCCGGTCGCGACTGACGTCGCTCCTACAGTCGATCCTCAAGGCCACGTGCGAAAGGGCCGGGAAGCGCGCGGCTATAGGCCGCTCCCGCAAGACACAGCCGCCCCGCCGGTTGTCGGCGCTGGCCCACCGGCGCAAGCTAGCGCGGTCGCCCCGCCCTTGCCGCCATGCACACTCCCGACGCCACGTCCGTTGCCATCGAGCGCCCGATCGACCGCTGGTTCGCCCACTATTCGGACGACCACCGCGACATCGTCAACCAGCGCATCCACGTGGTCGCCGTACCGCTGATCCTCTGGAGCGTGACCGGCCTGCTGTGGTGCGTGCCGGTGCCGGGCACCTGGTTCCGCGCCGGCACCTGGGCGGTGCTCGCGATGTACGCGGCGTGGATGTTCTATTTCCGCGCCTCGCGCCGGCTCGGCTTCGGCATGCTGGCGCTGTTCGTCGCGTTCGCGTGGCTCAACCGCTGGCTGCACGACGTACTCGGCATCCCGCGCCTGTTCGAGCTGTCGCTCGCGGTCTTCGTCGTCGCGTGGGTCGCGCAGTTCGTCGGCCACACGCTCGAAGGCCGCAAGCCCAGCTTCCTCACCGACCTCACCTACCTGCTGATCGGGCCCGCGTGGGTCGTGGCCAAGCTCTACCGCCGGATGGGCTGGCGCTGGTAGGCGTTCGCGCGAAAGGGCCACTGAAAAACCACCGCGACACGACCCGCTCTCCCATCGTTCATCCGTGTACGGCTGTCGCGGATGCGCGATAGCCGGCTGGCTATGGTTGTGCGGTGCGCAGGTCCAGGCGGAGGCGTTCCGCTGCGCGCGGCACGCACCTCGCGCAGCAGGCGGCGCAGCCACACCGCGCTGTCGATTTCGGTGCCGTCGTTCGCGCGCACGCGATACGGGCGCCCGGTCACCGACGAGCGCGTGCCGACCACGTCGATGAACTGCTCGGCGCTGGCGAACCGGCCACCTGCGGCGACGCGTTTGCGCTGCAGGTGGGCCGCTGCCTCGGTCGCGCTGTGCGCGCTGCCGTTGCGGATGAACACCACGCCCTGCGCCTGGCCGACGCGCGCGATCAGCGCATCGATCTCGCCATCGACGGCCGTGCTGCCGGCGAACGCGGCGAACGCGCCCAGGCACGCGAGGAGCAGCCAGCTGCGGAGGAAGAGATGGCGCATCCGCGCAGCTTGCCGATGCCGGCTCAATCCGGGGTGAACATCGCCGCCGTCGGCCGGAACGCACGCGGCCGATAGCCGAACGCGGCGCTGGCCGACGCCGCATCGAACACCAGGTCCTCGCGCATGCGCGCGAGCGCCGCGTCGCCGAAGTCGCCGAGCCGCCCAGCGGCACGCGCCAGCGCGAGCGCCGCCGCGAACAGC
Source organism: Lysobacter sp. (assembly GCA_013362405.1). Lineage (GTDB taxonomy): Bacteria > Pseudomonadota > Gammaproteobacteria > Xanthomonadales > Xanthomonadaceae > JABFWF01. Next base: position 7,754 of record JABFWF010000268.1, read on the forward strand.
GGTGCCGGCACCGCGTGCAGGTGCGGGGGCGGATCGAGCGCGGCGAGCACGCGCGCGACCATCTCGCGATAGGGCAGCGTTTCACCACCGGGCAGGTCGAAGGCACCTGCGGCGCGGGCCTGCGTCGCGGCGAGTGCCGCGTCGGCAAGGTCATCGACGTGCACCGGCTGGCGCAATCCGCGCGCATCGGCCGGCAGGACGAGGCGGCCCCAGCGCCGCGCGATCGCGGCGATCCTGCTGAGCGTGCGATCGCTGCCACCGCCGTACACCAGCGTCGGCCGCAGCAGCGTCGCGCATGCACCACGCGCGGTGGCCGTGGCCCGCACCACGGCCTCTCCCTCACGCAGGCGCGCCGCCACGTCGCGCTCCGCGACGTCGGGCGAATCGTGCTTGACGCGCACGCTGGTCGAGCCGAACGCGACCACCTGCGGCGAATCGATTCCGCTGGTCGCATACCAACGCGCGAAAAGGTCCAGCGGCCCGCAACTGAACACCACGTCGACCGCCGATGGCAGCCCGTCGACCTGCCCCAGGTCGCCACGCAGCCAGCGCACGTCGCCGGTGTCGGCCTGCACCGTGCGCGACACGGCGGTCACCCGCCAGCCGGCATGCACGAGGCGTGCGAGCAGCGGCCGACCGATCTGCCCGCTGCCACCGAACACCAGCGCGTCGCGCATCAGCCTTGTACCCGCGCCGGCAACACCACGCGCAGCCAGGCGTAACCGAGCAGCGCCGACACCACCGAACCGGCGAGCACGCCCAGCACCGCTTCCTCGTAGCGCAGCCCGGCGTAGGCCAGCGACGCGATGAACAGGCTCATGGTGAAACCGATCCCGCACAGCGCGCCGAGGCCGAGCATCGCGCGCAGGCCCATGCCGTCGGGAAAGCGCGCCCAGCCGAGGCCGCGCAGCGCGAGCGCGGCGCCGACGATCCCGACCGGCTTGCCCGCGACGAGGCCGACGGCGATGCCGAGCGGCAGCGCGGCGGCGAAGTCCTGCGCGCGCAGTCCGCCGAGCGCCAGGCCCGCGTTGGCGAAGGCGAACAACGGCAGGATCAGGTAGGCGACCCAGGGATGCAGCGCGTGCTCGAGGCGCTCGAGCGGCGACCGCGCAGGGTCGGCCGTGGCGTTGCGCGTATCCGCGTGCGGGATCATCAGCCCGGTGGCGACGCCGGCGAGCGTCGCATGCACGCCCGACTGCAGCACGCACGCCCACAGCACCACGCCGAGCAGCAGGTAGGGCGCGAGCGCGCTGACGCCACGACGGTTGAGCCACCCCATGCCCGCGAGCGCGAGCGCCGCGCAGGCGAGCGCCGGCAGCGACAGACCATGCGAGTAGAACAGCGCGATGATCAGGATCGCGATGAGGTCGTCGACCACCGCGATCGTCGCCAGCAGCAGCTTCATGCCGGTCGGCACGCGCGCGCCGAGCAATGAAAGGACGCCGAGCGCGAAGGCGATGTCGGTCGCGGTCGGCACCGCCCAGCCGCGCATCGCACCGGCATCGCCGCGGTTGAGCGCGGCGAAGATCAGCGCCGGAACCGCCACGCCCGCTCCCGCGCACGCCAGCGGCAGCACCAGCCGGTCGCGGCCGGCGAGCTGGCCGGTCAGCGTCTCGCGCTTGATCTCCAGCGCCACCAGCAGGAAGAACACCGCCATCAGCCCGTCGTTGATCCACAGCAGCGCGGGCTTGGCGAGCGACCACGCGCCGACGCCGATCGCGAGCGGCAACGCGCGGAAAGCTTCGTACGCCGCGGCGAAGGGCGAATTCGCGCACGCCAGCGCAAGCGCCGCAGCGAGGATGAGCACGATGCCGCCGGCGGCTTCCAGCCGGAAGAACTCCGCGAGGGCGCGCAGCGCGCGCCCGGGCAGGTGCGGCGCCGTGGAGGAAGGCGTCGTCATGCGGGCGAGTCTAGCAGCCGCTTCGCGCGGCACCCCGCGCTAGTGCTGCACCAGCATCAGCTCGAACAGCAGCCAGGCGAGGAACGCCGCCAGCAGCACGCCGCCTTCGCGCCGGCTGATGCGCAGGTCGCCGCGCAGCATCGGATAGAGCACGATCGCGAACGCCAGCGCGGCCGGCACCTCGAAGCGCACGAACGACTTCGGCAGCGGCACGTCGCGGAACAGCGCCATGCCGCCGACCACCACCAGCAGGTTGAACAGGCTGGAGCCGATCACATGCCCGACCACCATGTCGCCGTGGCCGCGCCGCGCCGCGGCGATCGCGCCGGCCATCTCCGGCAGGGCAGTGCCGATGGCAACCACCACCAGGCCCGTGAGCAGCGGCGCGAGCCCGAGCGCCGTGCCGATCACCGGCGCGTGTTCGACCACCAGCCGCGCGCCGAAGTACAGCAGCACCGCCGCCAGCACGAAGCGGAACACGTTGAGCCAAAGCGTGGTGCGGGTGGCCGCGAACTCCTCGATCTCCGCCTGCACCTCCGCCGTCTCGCGATGGCTGCGCATGAGCGTCCACGCCAGCACCACGACGAACACCGCCAGCAGCACGACGCCGTCGAAGCGGCTCAGCGCGCCGTCGTAGCCGAGCAGGATCACCAGCACGCAGGCGAGCATGAAGCACAGCAGCAGCGGCACCAGCGCACGCCAGCGCACCAGCAGCGGCATCGCCAGCGCCGCCGCGCCGAGGGTCAGGCCGAAGTTCACCACGTTGCTGCCGACCGCGTTGCCCAGCGCGAGCGCCTGGCTGCCCACCCAGGCCGCGCGCGCGTTGACCGCGAGTTCGGGCAGCGAGGTGCCGAAGGCCACCAGCACCACGCCGGTGGCGAGCGGCGACAGGCCGAACCGCTGGCCGAGGCCGGAAGCGCCCTTGACGATCGAATCGCCACCGAGGGCGAGCAGGAACAACCCGAGGATGAAGAAGCCGAGCGCAGCCGCCATGTCGCGTCTCCAGCGAAGGTCCGGGCGATTCTAAGCACCATGGGGCCGGCGGGCGCGTGGATCCGGTGGCGGGCCCACCATCCCGAGCCCGCGGCGACTCCCGGCGCGCACGAAGACCGATGTCGTCATCCTTCCCTGGAAGGACCACGGCCGCGCTGTCGCGGCACGGAGTGATCGCGTGCTCCTTTTATCGGCGCGCCGCCGGTACCTCGAAGTCAGGCCGGATCGAAGCGCCGCTGCAGCCCGGCCCAGCACGCCTGGTAATCCCACTGCCGGTGCGCGGCGTCCAGCGCCTGCGCGGTCGGGCGGATCACGCTGCGTGCCTCGAACATGAAGGCCATAGTGTCGCGGATGACGTCCGGCTTCGAGAGATCCGCGTTCGACGCCTTCTCGAAGGTCGCCGCGTCCGGTCCGTGCCCGGTCATGCAGTTGTGCAGCGACGCGCCACCGGGCGCGAAACCTTCGGCCTTGGCGTCGTACGCGCCGTGGATCAGGCCCATGAACTCGCTCGCCACGTTGCGGTGGAACCACGGCGGGCGGAAGGTGTCCTGCGCGACCAGCCAGCGCGGCGGGAAGATCACGAAGTCCATGTTGCCCACGCCAGGCGTGTCGCTCGGCGAGGTCAGCACGAGGAAGATCGACGGATCCGGATGGTCGAAGGAAATCGAGCCGATCGCGTTGAAGCGGCGCAGGTCGTACTTGTACGGCGCATAGTTGCCGTGCCAGCCGACCACGTCGAGCGGCGAGTGGTCGATGTCGGCGCGCCACAGGTGGCCCTGGAACTTGGCGACGAGCTCGAAGCTGCCGTCGCGGTCCTCGAACGCGGCGTTCGGCGCCAGGAAATCGCGCGGATTGGCGAGGCCGTTGCTGCCGATCGGGCCGAGGTCCGGCAGGCGCAGGAAGGCGCCGAAGTTCTCGCACACGTAGCCGCGCGCCTGGCCCCCATTCTTTTCAACATCCGGCAGCGCGACGCGGAAGCGCACGCCGCGCGGGATCACCGCGATTTCCTGCGGCTCGACGTCGAGCACGCCAAGTTCGGTTTCGATATGCAGCCGCCCGAGCTGCGGCACGATCAGCAGCTCGCCGTCGGCGCTGTAGAAGAACCGGTCCTGCATGTCGCGGTTCGCCACGTACAGGTGGATGCCGACGCCGGCATGCTCGGCCGGGCCGCCGTTGCCGGCCATGGTGAACAGGCCTTCGACGAAATCGGTCGGCGCCTGCGGCAACGGCAGCGGGCTCCAGCGCAGCTGGTCGGGCGTGACCGGCCCGCTACCGAAGTCGTTGTGGAAGCGTGGCAGCGCAAAGGAGGAAAACGGCCCGTGCATCGCCGCCGGGCGGATGCGGTAGAGCCAGCTGCGCCGGTTGGCGTGGCGCGGCGCGGTGAAGGCCGTGCCGGAAAGCTGCTCGGCGTACAGGCCGTGCGCGACCGTCTGCGGCGAGTTGCGCCCGACCGGCAGCGTGCCGGCGATCGCCTCGCTCGCGAACTCGTTGCCGAAGCCGGACTGGTAGCCGGTGCTTTCGATGGTCATGCGTGCCTCGCGGGTCGGTCAGCAAAAAGCCCCTCGGGCGAGGGGCTTTGCAATGGGTCGGTCAGAGCACCCCGCGCTTCATCTGGTCGCGCTCGATGCTTTCGAACAGTGCCTGGAAATTGCCTTCGCCGAAACCCTCGTTGCCCTTGCGCTGGATGATCTCGAAGAAGATCGGGCCGAACGCGTTCTGGGTGAATATCTGCAACAGCTTGCGCGACTTGGTTTCCATGTCGGCATCGATGAGGATCTTGTTGCGCGCCAGCCGGGCGACGTCCTCGCCATGGTCGGGCACGCGCTGGTCGATCACGTCGAAGTACGTGTCCGGCGTATCGAGGAATTCGACGTCCAGCGCGCGCATCGCCTCCACCGTCGCATAGATGTCGTCGGTGAACAGCGCGATGTGCTGGATGCCCTCGCCGTTGTACGTGCGCAGGTATTCGTTGATCTGGCTCTTCTCGTCGCTCGACTCGTTCAGCGGGATGCGGACCACGCCGTCGGGCGCGGTCATCGCCTTCGACAGCAGGCCGGTCTTGGCGCCCTTGATGTCGAAGTAGCGGATCTCGCGGAAGTTGAACAGCTTCTCGTAGTAGTCCGACCACTTCTGCATGTTCCCGAGGAACAGGTTGTGGGTGAGGTGGTCGATGAAGGTCAGGCCGAAGCCCTTCGGATGCTGGTCGACGCCCGGCAGCGGCACGTAGTCGGCATAGAGATCGACGCGGCCGTCGTCGACGAGATAGAGCATGCAGTCGCCGATGCCCTTGATCTTGCGCGTGTCGACCGCGCCCGCGGCCTCGACTTCCTCACCGCCGCTGGCGACGACGTGCGCCAGCACCTCGGTGACCGGCTTGCGGAAGCGGATGGCGAAGCCGCAGGCCGAAGGACCGTGCGCCGCGGCGAAGGTGGCCGCGAAGGAGCCTTCGGTTTCGTTGAGCAGGAAGTTGATCCCGCCTTGGCGGAACAGGGTGATGGCGCGGTCCCGGTGGCGCGCGACGGCGGTGAAGCCGAGGCGCTCGAGGTAATCGCGCATCGCCGCGCCCTGCCCGGCCGGGGCCGCGAATTCAACGAATTCGAACCCGTTGATGCCCATCGGGTTATGGAAAGTGTTGACCTGCATGCCGAGGTTGGGTTGCGCGGCGGCGGGTTGGACGGCGGCGACGTTCATGATTGGCTCCGAGGGCCCGGGGCGACCCGTTTGGCGGCGGTTGGCTGTCCACCGTTATAGTTTCAGGTGAAACCATATGCAAGACCGTGCCGTGAACGCTGCCCGACCCGCCACCCTCGAACTCGAGGGATTCCTGCCCTACCGGCTCTCGGTGCTCAGCAACCGCGTCAGCGGGGCGATCGCCCGGGTCTATTCCGAGCGCTTCGCCCTTGGCATCACCGAGTGGCGGGTGATGGCCGTGCTGGGCCGCTATCCCGACCTGTCGGCCAGCGAGGTCGCCCAGCGCACGGCGATGGACAAGGTCGCGGTCAGCCGCGCGGTGGCCAGCCTGCTCGAGGCCGGGCGGATCGAGCGCGAGCCGCACGGCGACGACCGCCGCCGCTCGGTGCTGCGACTGTCCGCGGCGGGGCACGCGATCTACCGCCAGGTCGCGCCGCTCGCGCTGGCCTTCGAACGGCGCCTGCTCGCCGGCATGGACGGAGCCGAGCGCGCGCTGCTGTTCCGCCTGCTGGACCGGCTGGACGAGCTGGAGCTGCAGGCCGAGGCGGATGTCATGGCGGCTACCTCGACCTGATCCGGCGCCGGGCTCGCCTCCCGCCCGCGCCAAGCCGGCCGTCCTGAGGCGTCGCCGTGCCATGATCGCCGGCACGCCCCGCGCAGGATGGCCGATGGCCGCGAACGCGTCTGGACCGCTGGCTCCGGAACTGCTGGCGCAGCTGCGCGCGGCGATCGGTCGCGGCGACGACGCCGATGCATTGCGCTGTGCCGATGCCGTGCTCGCCAGTGAACCCGCCCATGAAGCGACGCTCGCCTGGCTATCGGCGCGGGCGCGACAGCACGGCGCGCTGGACGAAGCGCAACGGCACGCGCGTACCGGACTCGCCGCGCATCCGCGGTCCGGCGCGCTGCATCTGCAGCTGGGCGCTGCGCAGGCCGCCGCCGGCGACCTCGAATCCGCCGATGCCAGCTTCCGCGCGGTGCCCGCGCAGGCATCCACGCACGTCTTCGCGCAGCTGTGGCTCGGCGACGTGCAGGCGCGACGCGGCCTGCGCGCGCAGAGCCTGCGCACCCGCGCGCACGCGCTCGCCGAAGC
>JABFWF010000232.1 GCA_013362405.1 Lysobacter sp.
CTGCATGCGGCGCACGCGGTGCTGCTCGACGCCGGCTTGCGCTGCACGCTCGACCGGCGCCCGCGGCTGCTGCCGGAAACGCCGGCGATTGCCTCGGCGCGCGCGGCGATCCGTGGGGCGTACCGCGCGCAGGGACTGGACGTCGTCATGGAGGCGAACGCGACGCCCTAGCGCGCCGCGTCCATCACTGCGTCCAGCCGCAACCGCGCGCGCACCTCCGCCGCGATGCGCGCGGTTTCGCGCAGCGGCTCGGCCTCGCCCTCGTGCCAGAGCGTGCCGAGCGGGCGCACGCGGTCGAGCGCCTGCAGGCGCTCTAGGAAGTAACGCACGCGCCCGCCCACGGCATGCGGCGCGAACACCTGCACCGGTGCGCGCGTGGCGCAAGCCTCGGACAGCATGTTGACCGAGTCCGGCGTGCAGACGATGCGGTCCGCCCAGGCGAGCAGGCCGGCGTACGGGTTGGGTGCGTCGCCGCCGGTCCACGCCACGCCGGGCACGTGGCCGAAACGTGGCGGCAGGTGCGCGACGATCGCGGGCGGCGTGCGCCGCGACACCGTCGCGAGCAGGCTGCCCCCGGTGTGGACGAGCAGGTGTTCGAGTGCATCGGCGAGCGCGTCGAAGCGGGTGAGGTCGAAGTCGAAGTGCCGGCTGCTGCCGCCGAGCAGCAGCGCGATGCGCGGGCGCGGCAGGAGCGCGAATGCCGGAAACGCCGTGCGCGCTTCCGCCAGCCATGGTTCGTCCACCGGGTTGAGGCTGCCCAATGCGGTGAGCACGTTGGGGCCGCGCACGCGATCGTGCTCGGGCACGACGACGAGGTCCCACAGGTCGGGTGCGAGGCGCGGATCGAGCACCTGCACGCTGCGCGCGCCGTGCGCGCGCAGCAGCCGCGTCGCCAGCGCGGCCTGGCGACCGCAGCCGATGGCGAGGGTCGGAGGATGCGCGAGTGCGTCCGCGAAGCCGGCACCGAAGGCCTGCGTGCTGCCCGGCAGACGCCGCGGCGCAAGCCAGCGCCACGGCGCGCGTGGCGCCAGTGTCTTCGACTCGGCCGTGCCGATGGCGAGCGCGCGCGCGAGGGCATCGGCCTGGCGGCGATTGCCGGCCCGGTCGTCGGCGAGCGACCACACGCGGGCAGCGGGACGCGCGATTCGTTCCATCGGAGGGACCAATCCGTTCCGGCAAGCTTGGCTGTTGCTCGACGCGCGACACTCTACACTGCGCGTCCTCCGTCGCACCCAGGACCGCCATGACCGAGACCGCCTTGCAGCCGCTCGAACCGCACGCCCTGGACGTGCTGTTCCGCCAGGCGCGCACCTACAACGCATTCAGCGGCGAGGTCAGCGACGACACGCTGCACCGGCTGTACGACCTCCTCAAGTGGGGGCCGACCACCGCCAACACCTGCCCCGCGCGCTTCGTCTTCGTGAAGTCGCAGGACGCGAAGGCCAAGCTCGGCCCCGCGCTCGACGAGGGCAACTACGCGAAGACGATGGCCGCGCCGTGCACGGTGATCGTCGCCTACGACATGGCCTTCTACGACAAGTTGCCGGTGCTGTTCCCGCACACCGACGCACGCGGCTGGTTCGACACCAAGCCGGACGCCGACCTCACCACCATCGCCCTGCGCAACGGCAGCCTGCAGGGCGCCTACCTGCTGCTCGCCGCGCGCGCGCTCGGCCTCGATTGCGGGCCGATGTCGGGCTTCGACAACGCCAGGGTCGACGCCGCCTTCTTCGCCGGCACGCGCTGGCGTTCCAACTTCCTCGTCAACCTCGGCCACGGAGACCCCGCGAGCATCTTCCCGCGCTCGCCGCGGCTGTCGTTCGACGAGGCCTGCCGCATCGCCTGATGTTCCATTCCGATGCACACCACAGGATTCTTCCCATGCGCCGCACCCTGCTGCTCGCCGCCCTGCTCGCCACCGCCGGCATCGCCACCGCCTCGCCGACGCGCTACGACCTCGACCCCAACCACACGCAGGTGCGCTTCGGCTGGACGCACTTCGGTTTCAGCCACCAGGCGGGCCGCTTCGACAAGGTCGACGCGCAGTTCCGTTTCGATCCGGCGGATCCGACGAAGTCCTCGGTGGCCGTCACCATCCCGGTCGCTTCGATCGACACCGGCGTGCCGGCGCTCGACGAGCACCTGCGCAGCTCCGACTTCCTCGACGCGGCGAAGTATCCGACCGCGACGTTCAAGAGCACGCACGTCGAAACCGCCGGGCCGAAGGCGCTGAAGGTGACCGGCGACCTGACGCTGCACGGCGTGACGAAGCCGGTGGTGCTCGACGTCACCATCAACCAGGTCGGGCCGTACCCGATGGGGCCCGCGGGCGGGCGCCCGGCCGCCGGCTTCGACGCCACCGCCACGATCAAGCGCAGCGCGTTCGGCATCGACAAGTACGTGCCCAACGTGAGCGACGACATCACCCTGTCGATCACCACCGAAACGCACGTGCCGAAAGACGACGGCGCGCCCGCGAAGTGACGCGATGATCGTCGCTCGCCCCGCCGCTGCGCGCGGCCACGTGCAGGCCGGCTGGCTGGACAGCCGCCACACGTTCTCGTTCGGGCGTTACTACGACCCGGCGTGGATGGGCTTCGGGCCGCTGCGGGTGATCAACGAGGACCGCGTCGCCGCCGGCGCGGGCTTCCCGCCGCACCACCACGCCAACATGGAAATCCTCAGCTACGTGTTGTCCGGTGCGCTCTCGCATCGCGACAGCACATCCCATGACGGACGCGGCAGCGGTGGCGTGCTGCGGCCCGGCGAGCTGCAGTGGATGAGCGCGGGGCACGGCATCGAGCACAGCGAGTTCAACGCCGCGCAGGACGCGCCGGTGCACTTCCTGCAGATCTGGATCCAGCCCGATCGCGTCAACGCGTTGCCGGCGTACGCGCAGCGCGCGTTCGATCCGGCGCAGCGGCGCGCGCGCTGGGGCGCGCTCGCCTCGCCCGATGGCGCCGACGACAGCCTCGCGATCCGCCAGCAGGCGTGGCTGCGCGGCACGTTGCTCGGCGTGGGCGACAGCGTGGAATGGCCGCTGGACGTCGCGCGCCGCTACTGGCTGCACGTCGTGCAGGGCGAGGTCGTCGTCGGCGATCGACCGCTCGGGGCGGGCGACGCCCTGGGCTTCCTCGAGCAAGGCGGCGCGCTGCGCGTGCAGGGCACCGGCAGCGGCCTCGCGGACGTGCTGCTGTTCGACCTGCCGGCGTAGCCACGCGGGCAACGTCGCCCGTCGATTTCCGGGCGCACCGCGCCTCCGGGACACGGCTGCCGCCACCCGGCCGCATGCCGGTGGCTGCTAGACTGCGTGCCTCGCGTCGCCGGTTTTCCGGAAGCCATTTCTCCACCGCCATGACCCAGCCCGTGTCGCAGGAAGTCCCCGCCAACACCCAGCAGCGCTACGAGGTGCGGCGCGCCGACCTGCCGCTGAGCTGCCCGACCCCGGCGATGGCCCTGTGGAACTCGCATCCGCGCGTCTACCTGCCGATCGCGCAGGAAGGCGGCGAGGCGCAATGCCCGTACTGCGGCGCGCATTTCGTCCTGGTCGACTGAGCGCGCCCGGCGCATGGGCCGCCGGCTGACCGTGGTGCAGGTGCTGCCCGCGCTGGAAGCGGGTGGTGTCGAACGTTCCACCATCGAGATCGCGGATGCGCTGGTGCACGACGGCCATCGTGCGCTCGTCGTGTCCGCGGGTGGTCGCCTGCTCCCGGAACTGCTGGCCACCGGCGCCGAACACATCACGCTTCCCATCGGCCGCAAGTCGCCGCTCGTGCTGCGCCACGTTCCCGCATTGCGGCGGCTGTTCGCGCGCGAAGGCGTCGACATCGTGCATGCGCGCTCGCGCCTGCCGGCGTGGCTCGCGCGCTTCGCGCTGCGCGGCCTGCGCGCGCCGCCGCATTTCGTCACCACCGTGCACGGGCTCAACTCGCCCTCGCGCTACAGCGCCGTGATGGCATCCGGCGAGCGCGTCATCTGCGTCTCGCGCACGGTGCGCGACTACGTGCTGCAGCACTATCC